>NZ_JAUTWQ010000009.1:0-64026 GCF_046719735.1 Halobacillus rhizosphaerae | reverse complement strand
GGTTGGATAAGTGTCCAACAATCGGGGGTCAGTGTACTCGCCAGCTCCCCCACAGGAAAGCGAGTTATTTCCTTCGCCTCCCTCCTCTCATTGTTAATAACGGACCCAAACATCTCGAAATCTCTCGTCAAAAAGCACAGGATATTCAACTTTACAGAATTGACAATAAACTGTATTAAATCTGAATTTTCTTGTTATTTTTGCTCATAAACGGTAAAATATCTATTAAAAAGAGTATACTATTTCAATCCATGTGGGATATTTAACATATTGATTTATAATCAGTATGTTTTAAATATGTATTATATTATTGAGGGGGTATTTTATGAAGAAGAATTCTTTAATTCTGCTTGCCATTATGCTGGCTGCAGGTATATTTTTAAGTGCCTGTGGTGAAAGCGGCAATGGCGGAGGTTCGAGCAGCAGTGACAGTGACGATGGCGGGGGAGAGAAAACAAACCTCACTATGGGAACTGGTAGCGTAGGAGGCGTGTACTATCCGCTTGGTGGAGAAATGGCAAATCTTTGGTCTGATAATATCGATATGGACGGATTTGATGTCAGCTCGGTAGAATCAGGTGCCTCTGTAGAAAACATCGCAAAGATTCAATCCGGTGATTTCCAGCTGGGAATTGCACAGAATACGACCATGCTTGATGCAATAAACGGCGAAGGTGAATTTAAAGGGAAGAAGATTGATAATGTCGAAGTTATCGGCTCTCTTTATCCTGAAGCACTGCAAGTTGTTACATTAGATTCAACTGGGATAAAATCAATTGAAGACTTAAAAGGGAAAAAAGTAGCTATTGGCCCTCCAGGCGGAGCTACCCGTGCAGCAGCAGAATTGGTCCTATCCGCTTACGGGCTTGAAGAAGGCGACTACAAAGCTTATGAAGAAGGTTTTGGCGACGCTAAGAGTAAGCTGCAAAATGGTACCATTGATGCTTCTTTTGCTGTAGTTGGTGTTCCTTCTTCTACGACTGATGAATTACAAGCATCTACGAAAGAAGTTAAATTCCTTAACATTGAAGGAGATGCTTTGAAGCAAGTGACTGATAATAGTCAGTATGAAGCTTATACTGTAGAACCAGGTACTTACGACTGGCAGGACGAGCCTGTGCAGACGGTTACCGCCATGGCGCTATTGTTAGCTTCTAAAAATCAAGTAAGTGAAGACTTAGCTTACCAATTAACAAAAACTCTTTATGAAAACCAAGGAGATATGAGTATTGCTCAAGCTAAATTAATCACAAAAGATAGTGCCATGACCGGCGCGAAAGATCTGCCGTTTCATGCAGGTGCTGAAAAGTACTTTAAAGAAGCTGGAATCAAGTAAACAGCATGAGGAAGAACCGGGCATTATTGTCCGGTTCTTTCAACTGATTACTCCTTTCTAGAGGGGAACGGAGGTTAGAATGTGACAGTTCAAGATTCACAAGAAGTAAATAAAGATGACCTGATGGCTAAGTATGATAAAGAAAGCGCTTTTAGAAGAAACCTGGGCCCATGGGGATGGGTCACGCTCATTGTTGGCGGCTTATTAACGATCTTTCAGCTCTACACTGCTTTCCGAGGCGCGTATGTTTCTTTAATTCAAGGTGCCATTCACTTAGGTACGGCATTATTTTTAGTTTTTCTTTTATATCCCGTTAAATCTTCTTTAACGAATAAACGGGGTGTCCCCTGGTACGATGCTATACTCGCTTTAATCGCATTATTTGCCAATTATTATATTGTCTTTAATTACGAACGCTTAATTAACGAGGCGATTATTTTTGGTTTTACTTACCTTGATCAATTTGTAGCCACAGCAGGAGTCCTGTTATTACTGGAAGCGACTCGGCGTGTTGTTGGGTTACCTATTGTAGTAATTGCCATCCTCGCCTTGCTTTATGGTTTATTCGGCCAGTTCATCCCTATCATTGGCCATGCTGGTTATGACTGGCCGACTTTGGCGACTCAAATGTTTTTTAGTTCCACCTCTATATTTGGGATTCCTATTCAAATTTCTTCCACGTACATTTTTTTATTCCTGTTTTTTGGGGTTATTTTAGTGAAAACCAATATCGGTCAATTCTTTAATGATATTGCCTTACGATTGACTGGGCGTTTTACAGGCGGAACAGCGAAGGCAGCGGTGGCAGCCAGCGGACTTCAGGGCATGGTTAGTGGAAGCTCCGTTGCAAACACGGTTGGATCTGGTTCATTCACTATTCCTATGATGAAAAATGCCGGGTTCAAACCCCACTTTGCCGCAGCAACAGAAGCATCTGCCTCAACCGGGGGCCAGATTATGCCGCCGATTATGGGAGCTGCCGCTTTTATTATGGCCTCTTATACTGGGGTACCGTACAATCACATCATTGTAATTGCCATTATTCCAGCGGTGCTTTATTTCTCAGGAGTCTTTCTTGGCACGCACTTTGAAGCAAGAAAACAAGGGATTATGGGCTTAAAAAAAGAAGAGCTTCCTAAGCTGAAGCAGCTTGTTAAACGGCTTGATTTATTTTTACCTCTAGTAATCATCGTCGGATGTTTACTCGTGGGCTACACTCCTACCTTTGCAGCACTCTTTGCAATTGCTACCGCCTTAATTATCAGCTTTTTCCGAAAGGACACGCGAATGTCCTTCAAAGGAATTATTCAACTGCTTGAGGAAGGAGCAAGAGTCGCATTGCCGGTTATTGCTGCCTGTGCGACTGCGGGAATTATTGCGGGTACTGTAACAACGACCGGACTTGGACCTAAAATTGCCGGCGGTATTATAGATCTGGCTCATGGACAGTTCTTCCTCGTTATGTTCTTTACCATGATTGCTTGTATCATTTTAGGCATGGGACTTCCAACCACGGCAAACTATGTAGTTACGGCCACAATGGCGGCACCAGCCTTACTTGCCTTTGATGTACCAGTCATTGCCGTTCATATGTTTGTCTTTTATTTCGGAATCGTCGCTGATATCACTCCTCCCGTCTGTCTGGCTGCTTACGCTGGAGCAGGTATAGCAGGAGCCAATCCGATGAAAGCCGGGGTCACAGCGGTCAAACTGGCCATTGCCGCTTTTATTATTCCGTATGTCTTTGTCTCACAGCCCGTACTGCTCCTCCAAGGTGATGCCAACGCTGTCAACGTTTCGATTGGCGTCATTACAGCGATGCTTGGGATGGCCAGTATCAGTGCTGCGATGATTGGATATTTTGTCCGCAATGTGAACTGGTTTGAAAGAATCTCCCTATTTGCCGGTGGACTTGCACTAGTTTATCCGAATTATATCGTTTCACTTGTGGGACTTGCCGTATTTGCGATTATTGCTTTGTTTCAATATCTTCACAGCAAAAAAGGTGGATCAGGCACACAAGAAGCTTCATTATCTTAATAACCAGGTGGTGAGTGCAGAGTTCTAACTCTGGCTCACCACTTTTTTATGAATTCCAGCAATCCTTTATCGGCCGGCGAGGTTTTCAACTTTTTCCAGTTTTCAATTGCCTTCTGTTTTTCAACTTATTAATTATTTTGTAACATCAACCGGGCATTCATCATATTTTGTGGGAGAAAGTGTTTCCTTACATGAAAGTAATGGAAGAAAATGCAAGAAATCGCCCTGTCCTGAGAATAGTGAAGTACGATAACGCCTGGAGGTAATAAAAGTGAATGAATTTAATAATGAACTTCAGAATTTAAATGTGGGAAATTTCCATGCTCAAGATTTAGTGCCAAATGAACAAGCAAACGCCTATGGCAACAACTCTCGTTTATGCGTTTTTGTTTGTTTTGGTTGTGCAGGATGCGCCGGTTGCGCAGGCTGTGCGGGTCCTTGTGCTGGTTGTGCGGGTTGCGCTGGATGCGCTCGATGTGCGGGCTGCGCCGGTTGCGCTCGATGTGGTGGATGTGGCGGATGTGCTGGACGTTGTGGCGGTCCTGGCAGATGCGGAGGCTGTGGTCGCTGCGCTCGTTGATTTCCTGATTTATCAATCGTTTTGCTTCATCCCCTGCAGGAAGTTCCTGCAGGGTTCTTTCTTGTGGTCAGACATATGAGGCGGTGGGAAGTACATAGAATCATAGTGGATAGTAAGCTCTGTTCGTAAGGAGGAGTGAAATGACAACTATTAAACCTTCTATGTTATTGAAAGTGAAAAAGGGAACATTTTTCATGCCGGAATCGAATGGAAGTGTTTATTTCAGGAATAATGCAGGATCATTTCGTATGGAAGGAAGCACCATTTTTCAATGGGTGGAGAAGCTGCTGCCTATGCTTAATGGTGAGAATTCATTAGCATCCCTGACAAATGGATTGCCTCCTCTTCACCGTGACCGCGTCTACGAAATGACAGAAGTTCTTTATAGAAATGGTTTTCTTAGAGACGTTACCAACGACCTTCCTCACCATTTACAGCCGGAAATTGTCGAGAATTTCGCTTCACAAATCGAGTATTTAGAAAGCTTCGGCGATTCTGCTGCCAGGCGTTTTCAGAACTACCGAGAACAAAAAGTGCTTGCTGTCGGTCAAGGACCTATGTTTATTGGTTTAGTTTCTGCGATGCTTCAATCCGGATTATGCCGCTTCAGAGCTTGTATAACAGACGAGAGTAAAACCAACCAGGCACGTTTAACGGAAATAGAAGCTTCCGCCAAAGAAAAAGATGCTGAAGTATCGATTGAATGGGAGGTAATGAAGGGTCCGGGACGAACTTTCTGGTTGGAGAAAGTGGATGCCTTCGATACCATTTATTATGTATCAGAGAACGGTGATATCCGAGAACTGCGCGACATTCTACAGGCTTGCCAAGTAAAGAAAAAATTATTTATTCCCGCTTTCTTTCACAAAGGTGTCGGATATGCCGGCCCCATCATAAGTCCCGATTCCACTAATTGCTGGGAGTCAGCTTGGCGCAGTATCCACCATTCAGAAAGGAACGGGGTGCTTGAAAATTACCCGATTGCTTTGCCAGCACAAGCGATGCTTTCTAATATCCTAGTGTTTGAAGGATTAAAGAAAGTAACTGAGATCAAAGAAATTCATCATAACCATCACTTGTTTCTCCTTGACGCGGAAACCTTAGAGGGAAATTGGCACGCTTATAAACCTCATCCCGACGTTACAGGTAAAATTTCCGTCGAGAAAATTGATAAAGAATCGCTAGAGCTTTATGAAGAAGAAAGAAAAAGAACTCAAAACGAACTCTTTTACTATTTTAGCGAGTTAACCTCCCGCCAAACAGGTATATTCCATCACTGGGAAGAAGGCAGTCTAAATCAGCTTCCCCTGTCTCAATGTGAAATTCAAACAACAGATATAACGTCAAACCCCTCCTCCCTGTTTCCAAGTATGACTATTGCAGCTATGACTCATGAAGAAGCGAGACGAGAAGCTGGATTAAAGGGCATTGAGCAGTACGTCTCCCCTCTAAAGAATGAAATTTCAACTGTATCAGCAGACCTTTATGAGTGGAAAAAGAATGGATCTCCTTCTCTCTATTTAGGTGCTGGAGGTTCAGCCCGAGAAGCAGTTTACCGAGCACTGCAGAACATGGTCGCTTTGGAGGGAAAAGATCTGGTTGAAGCAGGGAACAAAAGCGTAACTGCGTTGGAACTTAATGAGATAGACGACGACCCCTGCCGCTTTTATTTTCATTCGTTAGCCATGATGAATAAAATTCCAGAACTCGCTCTTGGTGAAGATGACAACGGGTTTCCGGTCGTCTGGGTGAAGTGGGAGGAGCAGCGGTGGCTGGGAAGTTCCGGCTTTAATCTTACGCTTGCATTGCGTGAAGCACTGCGTCTCACTGTCATGCAAGCACAAAATGGAGCATCTTCTCCTATTCCCAATGTTCTACTTGCTCATAACCTTATGTTTGAGGAAACCACTTCCCGATCTATCCCGGCTGTTGAAATGAACAACGAGCAGCTTATTCATTCAGTATTCCATCGGCTGGAACAAAGCAACAAAGAACTTTCCATCGTAAAAGTTTACATTAGTCCTTTCTCAGAAGATGGATATATAGATATCTATGGAGTTTTTTTAGGAGAGGGGGGAAGTCAATGAACTCAACCGTTACCATCGCTGGTAAAGGACAATTGTATGAATTTGTCGTTGAGGAACTCGCTTCTTTCTATGACCTGTGCCTCCTCCCCAATTTAAATCATCCACTACCCAAGCAATCGAAGTTATTGCTGGTACTTGAGGATGGTTGGAATCCTGCGATGCATTACCAAGCTGAGTTGGCAGCACGGGATATCGGGGTGGATTGGCTTCGGGGGTTTGTGGCTTTTGGTGAAGGTGTGGCGGGCCCTTGGGTGCGGCCAGGCAGAGAAGGGTGCTCTCAATGTGCAGATACACGAAGAATCATGACGGCAAAAGATCGGCAGGATAAATGGAAAATTCAACAAATTTCCTCTCAGCAACAAGAGACCGTTCATGATGAATGGGTCTCTCCCATGGGTCTTCATCAATTAGCACAGATCATCATTACAGAAACCAAGCGTATTATGACTGAAAAGTCTTCACAGCTTGAAGAAGCTGTCCAGCTGATTAATATGAGAACTTTAGAGACTGCACGGCACTCCATATTACCCGATTCCCTGTGCTATATGTGCAGCAATAGGACGGAGGACTCCCCTGAGGAAGCGATCATCTCCCTTCAGCCCAGCCCGAAAATTAGTGAAGATAGTTATCGATGCAGGTCATTGAAGGAATTGAGCCAATTTCTCTCAGAAGAATATCTTGATCCTCGAACCGGACTTTTGAATAGTAAAATGATGGATGTGGAAACTCCGTTTGCTGATGTAATTGTCAACCTTCCGTTAATGAATGGGGATGAAGGATCAGCAGGACGGACAAATTCTTATGCTGTCAGTGAAATGACAGCGATTCTTGAAGGGTTAGAAAGGTCCTGCGGCATAGATCCAAAGGGAAAGAGAACGGTCGTTTATGATTCCTATAATCAGCTTGATTCTGCTCTCCACCCTCTGCAAGTCGGCGTTCATACCCAAACTCAATACGCAGCGGAAGATTTTCCTTTCACCCCCTTTGACCCCGATAAAAAAATGAACTGGGTATGGGGATATTCCCTGCAAAGTCAAACCAGTCTCTTGATTCCAGAACGACTGGCTTATTACAGCATGGGCTGCGGCGATGGGATTATGTTTGAAACCTCTAACGGATGTGCGATCGGAGGAAGTTTGGAAGAAGCGATTTTTTACGGAATTATGGAAGTGCTGGAACGAGACTCCTTTCTCATGACCTGGTATGGTAAGCTTCCTCTGCCTCGTATTGATCCTTATTCTGTCAAAGACGAAGAGCTTCATTTAATGATTGAGCGTATGCGAGAGGTCGCAGGCTATGATCTTTATTTATACAATGGAACGATGGAACACGGGATTCCCTGTATTTTCACGATTATAAAGAACCGCCATTCTCATCCAGATGAACTGAATCTCATGTGCGCGGCAGGAGCTCACCTGGATCCGGTCAAAGCTGTAAAAAGTGCTATTTCAGAAAGCATTGGGATGATAAAGCCTTTGAATAAAGAGTTTAAGCAAAACAAAGAAATCTATAAAAAGATGCTCCATGATTCTTCACTCGTAAGAAAAATGGATGACCACGGGATGCTTTACGGTCTTCCAGAGGCAGAAGAACGGCTGAAATTTCTGCTTGATCAAGAAGGTCCGATGCAGACCTTTGAAGATGCCTTTCATTGGAAGTCGAAGCATGTTGACTTGACGGATGACTTAAGAGATATCTTAACCGTCTTTCAGAACTTGTACATGGATGTGATTGTGGTGGACCAAACGTCTTCAGAAATCAGCAGGAATGGTCTTCGCTGTGTAAAAGTGCTGATTCCAGGTATGCTGCCAATGACATTCGGCCATCACCAAACCCGTCTTGCTGGGTTAAACAGGGTATTGACGGTACCAAAGGAACTTGGATATGTAAATAAGGTGTTCACCATGGATGAGCTTAACCCACACCCGCATCCATTTCCTTAACGAGGCAAGGAGGTACAGGATGGATCTTGACTTGTTCTTAAATGATTTACAGTTTCATAGTGATCGAGTAAATCCTCCAGACTGGGAAGTCAATTGGGAGGATGCTCCTCTGCCTTATAAACTTTATCGGCATTTGCCGGGTACCCTCCTTAGCAGGGAAATTCCATTTTCCTTAAAGGACTCGGCGCTTTACCAGGAACTGGATTTGAATACCATCAGTCACTTTCTATGGTATGTTTCAGGGTTAACGCAATACAGCCAAACGTCTCTTCCATCTGATATGGATGGGAAGACAGAAACGATACAGTCGTTCCGACGGTTTGCTCCTTCCGGCGGAGGCTTATATCCGAACGAGTTATACATTTATCTGAAACTTAAGGAGTTACCGGCGGGAATTTACCATTATGACGTAGCCCATCATCGTCTCCTGTTACTAAGGAAGGGCAACTTTGATTATTTTTTAAACAAAACTCTCGGGAACCGTTCGGATGTATCGAATAGCTTCGGAGCTGTCATCATCACCACTCAATTTTGGAAAAACTTTTTTAAATACCATAACTTTTCCTACCGACTTCAAGGGCTGGACGCAGGAGCACTTGCGGGCCAGCTGTTAGAAGTCTGCAAATGTTTCCAGTTCACTCCAGCTGTTCATTTTCAATTTATCGATCAAGCTGTTAATCACCTGCTTGGGCTTAAGGAGCAAGAGGAAAGCACCTACGTTGTCATTCCAATTTCCGAGCGTCAATCTATAATGAGAATTAGTGACTGTGGAGAGGAAATATCAGCTGATGAAATATGTAAGGACATTCCTTTAATTACCCTAGAGACCTATGAGCGGTCGAAAACCGTTTTGCAGTTCCCAGCCATCTCACAGCTCAATGAATCCTCGCTCATGGAGTCTACCGGGACATTTTGTACATTAAAGCCACAACAAGAGACCTATCACAGGAAACCAATGTTTGTCCTGCCTGATGTCAAAAGCCTGGACGTTGATTTATCCCGGGCAGCTCGAAATCGTTATTCCCCAGAAATGGATTTTATATCAAAAGAGGTCACCATTTACCAGCTTGCTTCCCTGCTTAGAGAGACTGTTAATTCTTACTTTTATACCAATGATTTGGACAGAGAAAATATGGAGAATCCGCGAATCAGCTTGTACGGTTGTTTAAATAATATAAAGGGCATTCCTGACGGAGCTTACTTGTATGACTTTTCTTCTCACTCATTAATCCAAATGAAAGAAGGTGACTTTCGGTGGTTACTGCAGACAGGGATGTCCCTCAGTAATGTTAATCTGCATCAAATCCCGATGTGCTTTCATATTGCTGGGGACAGAAGCCATTTCAAAGATTCACTCGGATATCGAGGACACCGTATTCAGCATATGGAAGCAGGCATGCTCCTGCAGCGATTATTATTAACAGCAAGCGCACTTGGAATGAACGGGCATCCCTTATTAGGATTTGACGTGAACAACTGTGATCACATTTATGATCTTGCCGCTGCAGATAAAACCACTCTCCTCCAGATTCCTGTCGGCTTCCATCGCCCCAAAAGCTGGTTAACCGCCAATATTCTAGGGTGAACAAAATACTCAGTTCCGGTTCAGTCGGGGAAACAGAAGTCTAAGAACCAATATTAAATCCGAACGAAGATGAAAAGGTACTAACCTCTTCATCTTCGTTCGGATTTTTTTCTCCATGAGTCAGATATTCCTGTCGTTTCTACAGTGCGTCCTTGTACCGCTGATAATAGGAATGCACGTTGTTGAGCAGAAGCAGCTCTGTGTATAGGTAACTCTTCATATTAAAATCGTTAAAATCAATATTGGTCAATTCTTGAATTTGTTTAATTCGATAGTTCAACGTGTTTGGATGAATAAATAATTCATTGGCGGTCTGTTTTCCTTTTCCATTATTCGCTAAATACACTTCGAGTGTGCGGAGAAGATCCGTCTGCTTTTCTGAATCATTCTGAATGAGTGAGAGCAAATCATCACTATAATAATCTTCTGAGCTGTTTTTTTCATAAAGGGCAGCTAAATAGCGATAAATTCCAAGCTTCGAAAACTCTCTAGGCATAGATTCGGGTCTGGGTGTGATAAAGTTTGCGGTTTCTATCACTTCTAGAGCTTCCAAAAAGCTCTTTCGCATGTTAAAGAGCTTCGTATACTCTTTTCCTACTCCAATTAAGAAATTATAAAAATAATCTTCTTCCGTGTTGCTTTTCAATTCATGGATAAGCGCTCGGGAAAGATCTCTTGAAGAATACTCTTCTTTAAGCTCACCATGCAGAACAAGAATCATTTGGAATTCGGTTTTTAAATAATGCAGATCCCTTTTCCCGCCAAACTGCAGAACAGTTTCCTCTAGGTAATCCAGCAGAAAATTGTAGTGGGGAGCGGTTACAGAGAACACGACCACCGAAAAGCGTTCCGGCAGGGTAAGTTTCGCCATGGAAGCGTCATGACGGAATTGGCTTTCACTGCCGTATTCATGATGAAGCAGTTTCCATAGCAGTTCTTCCCTTCGTCCTTCTTTGGCGTTCACTCTTTTGTACACATCATAGATGAGTTTGCCTAGATGAGGAGTAATCTCTTCAAGGAAGGAAAGTTCATCCTGCTGCATAGGATTCTCTGATTCCTGAATCCAAATGTACCCCATGGTATGACCGAGGTGTTTAGCTCCAATCACCATCCGCTGATGAAAGCCAAGGTCCTCCATTGAAGCCACACGAACGGGATCTGGGTTCTGATCCAGCCGCTGAACAATGCCTTCCTTTTTCAGCCGGTCAATAATGAAGATGGGACACTTCTTTGAGAGAATAGTCTTTTGCTGAGTTAAGTCAAATTCCTCCATAGATGAACTGTAGGAAATCAACTCGAAGTTTTTATTTTCAATAATGACGGGTTTGTGCAATTTTGAGCTGATCAGCTCGGTTGCTTTATGAATATCCTCAGCCTGGAGGATTAATTCTTTTACTTCCATTAAGATCCTTCCCTTTCCAAGGAGGCTGTTTTACTAAAGATTTCCCTGTATCTCCCTTTATTATAGCGATTTATACTGGAAAGAAAAAGGAAAAGCAAAAAGCCCTCCCAGCTAAGGGAGAGCTAGAATAGCCTATTCAATTGTTAATTTAGAATTTCTCAGAGATCGTCTTCGCCTGCATATGAAGGGCTAGATAGTCTGGACCGCCTGCTTTAGAGTCAGTTCCGGACATCTTGAAACCGCCAAATGGCTGATAGCCTACAATGGCTCCTGTACAATTACGGTTGAAATACAGGTTACCTACATGGAAATCTGTTTTAGCTTTTTCCAGGTTGTCACGATTATCAGAAATAACCGCTCCTGTTAAACCATATTCGGTGTTATTAGCAATTTCGATTGCTTCATCAAAGCTCTTCGCTTTAGTAAAGCAAACCACCGGTCCGAAAATTTCTTCCTGCTGCATTCTTGAATCTGGCGCTAGATCAGCAAAGATCGTCGGCTGGATAAAGTAACCTTTTGAATCGTCCCCGGTTCCGCCAGTCACGAGCCGTCCTTCTTTCTTACCTACATCCATGTAGCTCATGATTTTATCATAAGCTGCCTTATCGACCACTGGTCCCATGTAGACGTTATCTTCTGCTGCATTGCCAACCGTAATTTCTTTGGTGAGCTTAGTGACACGATCAAGCAATTCATCATATACATCCTCATGAACGACTGCACGAGAACCAGAAGAACATTTCTGACCTGAGAAACCAAAGGCAGAGACAAGGATCGCTTCTGCTGCAGTGTCAAGATTCGCTTCTTTATCAACGACCACAGTATCTTTACCACCCATTTCAGCGATAACCTGCTTCAAGTGGTTTTGACCGTGCTGCAGTTCAGCTGCACGTTTAATAATTCGAGTTCCTACATCGCGAGATCCCGTAAATGAAATGAGCGCAGTTTTAGGGTGATCGACTAAATAATCGCCTACTTCACCACCGCTGCCAGGCACAAAGTTAATGACTCCTTTAGGTAGACCCGATTCTTCCAGTACCTCAACGAATTTCGCTGCAATGACAGGACTGTTACTCGCTGGCTTCATTACGACTGTGCTTCCGGTCACAATTGGCGCGATCGTCGTTCCTGCCATAATCGCAAAAGCAAGATTCCAAGGTGGAATAACTACGGCCACACCCGTGGACGTATAAACATAACGGTTCTGTTCACCAGGGCGGCTTTCTACTGGCTTGCCATCTTTCAGTTCCAGCATCTGGCGACCGTAATACTCGAGAAAGTCAATGGCTTCAGCCGTATCCGCATCTGCTTCTTTCCAAGGCTTACCTACTTCATAAACAAGATAAGCAGAGAATTCATGCTTACGGCGTCTTATTTTATTCGCAGCGCGGAAAAGGATTTCTGCGCGTGCTGCTGGATCCCATTTTCTCCAGTCTTCAAATGCCTCAGATGCCGATTGAATGGCCTTTTCTGCAATATCCTTATTCGCTTTAGATACAGACCCTACAATTTGCTTCGTATTCGCAGGATTAGTAGAAACGATCTGCTCATCGGTACGAATTCTTTGACCGTCCACAAGCAAGTCATGATTTTTACCTAATTCCTCTTTTACTTGCTTAAGTGCTTCCTCGAAGGCTTTCTTGTTTTCCTCTACTGTGAAATCTGTGAATGGTTCATGTTTATAAGCGGTTACCATAGTGTCATTCTCCTTCCGAGTAGTAAAAAGTTATTTAGTAAACATACCTTTTAATGCAAAGGTAATATTCGCTGGTCTTTCAGCTAAGCGTCTCATAAAGTATCCATACCAATCTTCGCCGTATGGCATGTAGACGCGTACTTTATAGCCTTCTTTTAGTAGATTCAATTGAGTTTGATATCTCATGCCATAAAGCATTTGAAACTCAAATTGATCATTCGTAATTCCGTGTTCTTTCACTAACTGCTTTGTATAATCAATGATGGCATCATCATGACTGGCAATGGCTGTGTAATTTCCATTTAAGAGGTTCTTCTTAATCAGCCCCTTAAGATTTTCATCCACCATTCTCTTATCTGGAAAAGCTACGGTGCCTGGCTCTTTATAGGCACCCTTTACGAGTCTTAGATAAGGATTATATTCATTCAATTCCTCTACGTAATCTTCAGATCGGTAGAGATAGGACTGAATGACCGTCCCTAAAGCATCGTACCGAGTTTTTAATTCTTTATAAATATCTAAGGTTGCCTTCGTACGAGAGGAATCCTCCATATCAATCGTCACGGTAACTCCATATTTCTTAGCTTCTTCCAAGATTTTTTCCATATTCTCTATGACTAGTTCCCTATTAATATCCAATCCGAGAGAAGTAAGCTTGAGAGACATTTCAGAATTCAGCTCATGACTAGCAATAGCTTGAATCGTTTCTATCCCTTCCTGCGCCCTCGCCCTTGCTTCTGTTTCAGAATTCACGAATTCTCCAAGGTGGTCAACGGTTACCGCCAATCCCTCATGGTTGAGTTGCTTAATTAATGGAATTGCCATGGGAAAGGTTTCCCCGCCCACAATTCTGTCCGCCCCAAACTTAGAACCGAAACGCTTGGCTAAGCGATCAAACGTACTATTATTTGAAAGGTATAAGAAGAAATTTTTACTTATGGCTTCCAAGACCATCACACCCCTTCATCCTTTTCTATATTCTGCAACCATGAGATCGATTGGCAATTTTCAAATTATTTTACCTTGTAAGAAAATTATAACGATTAATGTCGACCCGTGACAACGTGCTTGCACCACAATAATTACCGGCTTCTTTTATGTTAAATATACAAAAGAAATAAAATTATATAAAAATAGTTTATTTTGAAATAATAGGAAAAAGCCCATCCCCCGGAGAACACTTAAGGGAATAGGCTTGATATGAATGTTCTTTAAAGTACGAAAGTGCTCATTAAAAAAATCCCACAAAAACAATATTTTACCTAAAGCGCTTTCACTAAACCTCCGTCAATGACCAAAGACTGGCCGGTTAAATAGGTATTTGCGCCTGAGGCAAGAAAGACAACAGCTTTTGCAAATTCCTCGGGCTCCCCGTACCTTCCCATCGGAATACTCTGTTCCGATTGTTTCTTTAATGCCTCGATAGAAATTCCAAGCTGACCGGCACGCTTTTCATCCAGTGAAGCTACACGGTCTGTGGCAATGCGTCCTGGTCCAACGGTATTGATTAAAATGTTATCTCCGGCAAGTTCTTGCGAAAGACTCTTAGCTAATCCTACAATCCCTGCACGAAAAGTATTCGATAATATCAGGTTATCCAATGACTGCTTAATAGAGGAAGACGCTATATTAACAATTCTTCCTGACTCCTGCTTACGCATGGAAGGAAGTACAGCACGGATCGTCCTTGTAAAGCTTAATAAATTCAATTCAAATGCCCTCTGCCAATCTTCATCGGATAAATCATCGAACACCCCAGCAGGTGGGCCACCGGCATTGTTAATTAAAACGTCAATATTTCCATGATTTTTTACAGCGCTTTCTATCAGCTGTTCAATTTGCTTAGGACGGGTCACGTCGCAAACCATACATTCCACGTTAGGATTCTCGCTTTCTTTCTTAATTTCTGTCTGGGCTTGCTTCAAGGCTTCCTCGTTGCGGCTGGAGATGAATACACGCGCCCCTTCTTTGGCATATTCCAGAGCGATCGCTTTTCCTAATCCTTTACTTGAGGCCATGACTACGACTGATTTCCCTTGTAATTGAAGGTCCATTTGTTAACATCCTTTCTATTAAGCTATTTCTTCTCTATTAGCTTATCATTCACACGGGAATTTTCATCAGCAAACGCTGTTCACCTCAGGGGGAATCATGCCGTCCATTTTTCACACCGTTGTTATTAGATTGGTTTTCTATCCTAAGCTCATATATCTACACATGAAAAAACGGCCCAGTCAGGACCGCTTTCACCTTCTTATACGTATTGTAACTGCACGCGGTATTTCGTCAGCGTATCTCGGATTTCTCTTTGCAGTTCCTCGGAAGGAAGGTCCATTGGGAGACGCAGATAAGGCTCAATCTTGCCCATCATGCCAAGCGCCGATTTAACGGGAGCCGGATTCGTGTCTTTAAAAAGAACATCATTCAGCTCCATCAGCTCATAGTGAAGATTCTGGGCCGTTTCCACGTCCCCCTCAAACCATGCATCATGCATTTGAGCGACTTTGCCTGGCAGCACATTGGCGGTCGCACTAACAGACCCTGCTCCACCAATCGCCAGCATCGGATAGCACAGCAATTCAATTCCTGAGAATAAAAGGAAATCACGACCGCACTTTAACAGTACTCGATTGACATGTTCAAAATCTTTATTGGATTCTTTCACTCCCACGATATTCGGACAGTCTTTGCTTAATTGAGCTAGTGTATCCACATGAAGATTCTGCGCAGTTCTCCCCGGAATATTGTAAACAATAATCGGAAGATCGACGGAATCAGCTACCGTCTTGAAATGTTTATAGAGAGCTTTTTGGTTCGGTTTATTATAATAAGGAACAATAATTAAAGCTGCATCTGCTCCAATTTCTTCTGCTCTCTTCGTCATCCTCATCGTTTCCTCATGATTGGTCGAACCGGTACCCGGCACAAAAGGAACTCGCCCATTAATCGTCTTGTGGGCGGATTCAATGACTTGCAACCTTTCTCCTTCTGTCAGGGAGCTTGGTTCTCCTGATGTCCCTGTCACCGAAATGGCATGCGTGCCATTTTCTAATTGAAACTCAATCAGTTTAGAAAATGCATCATAATCTATGTCAAAATTCGATTTGAAAGGGGTAATCACAGGAGTCATAGAACCTCTGAGTCTGGATTTGATTTCTTGATAATCTCGTACCATTCATCATCCTCCTTACGATAAGTGCATATTTTCACAGGCTGATACTTCCATATAGTTACCTTCATAAAAAGCAAGCGGTTCTCCGTCTTGAATAGATAGATTTATTACCTCTCCTATAAATAGCGTATGGTCCCCCGCTTCATGAGATTGATAGAGTTCACAGGCAAAACTGACTAAAGCGTCCTTTACCATGGGCAGACCCTCAAATCTTCCAAAAGTTACTTCTTTAGCACTCTGCAGCTGTCCAGCGAAGATCATCGATGTTTCTTTCTGCTCACTATTTAATATATTGATCGTAAATTTCTTCGCCTGCTTAATCATTTTATTCATTCTTGCGTTGTCAGCGACCGATATGAGGATGAGCTTCGGATCAAGAGAAACAGACATAAACGCATTCGCCGTCATCCCGCGAATTTCCCCCTCTGCTTCGGCAGCGATGACGGTCACGCCTGTTGCGAACTTCCCCATCGCCGTTCTAAACATCCGATCGTCCATTATGATTCCCCCTCTTTAGTTGTGTTCCATGCTAAGCTCTGGGCCTCAAGTCACAAACGTTGGTTTCTGTTTTTTAAGCTTTGGTTCTATACCTGAAATTTTCTTACTCGTATGAACATCAAGAACATCAGAAGCTTCTTCAAACCAGCAGTCAGGGGCTTGGTGACCCCAGAAGGTCTGACGCATTGGATCATCTAAATCCCATCGAACTGGCTTGAAGTCAGGGTCACTTGTTAAATAATCGCCATTATACAGTTCTATACGATGTCCGTCCGGATCTCTCAAATATAAAAATAATGCATTCGACAACCCATGACGGCCGGGACCTCGCTCAATTGCCGGCCCATAACCTAGCGAAGCAAGCGAATCACACCCATCTATGATATTCATCGGATCCTTCAGCCAAAATCCGATATGGTGAAGGCGCGGGCCATATCCATTCATAAAGGCCACATCATGCACGCTTGGTTTACGATGCAGCCAGGCTGCCCAAATGTGATCTTTCTCTCCTATCGTATACTCCGAACAAGCAAAGCCAAAGGTATCAAGGTAATAGTTGTACGCTTTCTCCACATCAGGAATCATGCAGTTAAAGTGATCGATTCGCTGTACTTTCGCTCCTTTATGATGATGGTATTTCTGAATCATCCGTTCTGCAGGCTCCATCTCTGCATAAAACTCTAACGGCAGACCGGAGACATCCTGAACCCTCAATGAACGCCCGACCGCTTCCTGTGATCCTGCTTCCATCCACTTTATTTCTGAACCCTGTTTTTCAAACATAGTTGCTAGTTCCTCTAAGTCTTGATCTGATCTAACTTTATAACTGATAACCTCGACGGCAGGTTCGTCGGCTTTTTTTAATAATAGGCTGTGATGATTGTGCTCTTCAAGTCCTCTGAAAAAAATATGACTGTCGTCAGAAGCCGTTTCCACAAAACCAAGTGCATCATAGAACGCTCTCGATTTCTCGAGATCTGTAACATGCAATATCGCACGGCCGGCGCGGATAATATCAAAGGTCATGCTTTCCACTCCTTATACGTTTGTATAGTCAGGCTTTGACGTTTTCACTTTTTTTAAGAAATCTTGAATGTATTCTTTATATGGTTCTTTGTTAAACTGATCAAAATAGGTCATCCCCATTTTCACTGGGTCGCCAAAGAAATAGTATTCATAGTGGGTCTGCCTGCTGCCGAACGCGCTCATTGTTAAGTCCCAGGCCAGGCGGAACAGCTTCACTCGTTCGTAGCCTTCCAGATTCTTAGATTGCAGCGCCCGGTTCACGAGGGGTCCAATTTCTTCGTGATGAAAGTCTGCTTCGGTTGGGATGCCCATCAGCCCGGAAGCCCCCAGAATACGAAGAATCTCTACAAGTCGAGGGTACACGCGCGGATACCAGTTCCTTGCCGCATTTAAAGCTTCAAAATCCGGTGTCATGGTCCCCCACTTGTCGAGCTTTGCATTGTGTTCCGCTTTAAATAAATGCGACTTCATCGTTTCAAGAACCAGCATTATTTCTGTCCCTTTATCTTGCACATGCTGAAATTTATCGATGCCGATGGATTCCATCAGACTTAAGACCACGCCCAGCACAAACTCTGTCTTCACAACATTTTTAGCAACAACTTGATGAGCCATATGCACAACCGCATTCGTTTCACTAAAAGTTCGGTTGCAGATGGAAGAATTCCCACAGACAAACACTTTTTCCCATGGAACGAAAACGTTGTCAAAATACACAATGGCGTCACCTTCTTCAAACCGGCTGGAAAGTGGGTGGTCCCACGTGTTCTTCCCGTAATCAAAGGACTCACGGCTAATGAACTTTAATCCTTTGGTATTATTCGGAACGACAAAGGCAAGGGAATAGGGATCATCCTTCTCTCCTGCCTGCTTCACTGTAGAAGGGAAGACCAGAATTTCGTCTGTGATGCCTCCTTGAGTAGCGAGCAGACGTGCGCCGTCCACGACGATCCCGTCCGATTTCTTCTCCACGAGATGAAGCGCCACATTGGCATCTTTCTGTTCATGCTGAGCCTTCTGCCGATTCACTTGAGGATGAATCAATGTATGAGTCAGACTGATATCATTTTCTCTTGCATAATCATAATAATTTTTCGCATTCTCAGAGAACATTGGATCATCTTCACCAAATAAATCGTTCGCTACGCCCATCGCCATCACTTCGGCATTTAAATAGTCTGGAGAGCGCCCCATTAATCCACCGGAATGCCTCGCCCATTCCTGCATCGCTTCCCGCCGTTTAATAAGGTCATCAATGGTTTCCGGCCGGTAAAAAGTCATGCCGACTTGATCTCCTGTCTGAGGAGAGGCATAAAGCATTTTATCTGGCTTTTCATATTGGAGATCATACAGTTCAGCCATCGATTGAACCACATTTTTAAAAGCGGGATGGGTAGTCGGATCCTCGACACGCTCGCCGTGAATAAAAATATTATTCTTAGCATGCTTGAGTTTTTCTTTATACTGCGCTCCTGTTTTAGCAGGCATCGTCATTCCTCCTTAATATTTACCAAATTGAGGGATAGGGTGATCTCCCAGGGCGACATGAATGATTTGAACTTCTGTATAAAATTCAAAAGCATAATGACCGCCTTCCCGGCCAATTCCGCTATGCTTAGAACCGCCAAAAGGAGTGCGTAAGTCCCGTACATTCTGCGAATTGATCCACATCATTCCTGCGTTCACTGCCTGTGCCACCCTGTGTCCGCGCTGCAAGTCTTTTGTCCAGACATACCCTGCAAGCCCGTAGCGCACATTATTCGCATATTCAATGACCTCTTTTTCATCCTTAAATGTCATCACTGCAATCACCGGTCCGAAAATTTCTTCCTGAACGACTCTCATAGAGGTTTCTGCATTCAATAAGAGCGTTGGCGCAATATAATTGCCACGGCTGTATTCCTCAGGGACTGTGCCACTAATAACCTGGCAGCCTTCCTCTTCCGCTAAAGTTAAATAATCCTTCACACTTTGGTAATGTTTCGGATGAATTAAAGGACCTACCTGCGTCTCTTCTTTCAGTGGATCGCCTACAGTAATATTCTTCACTCTGTCTTTTAAAGCGGCAATAAATTCCTCAGCTGCATCTTCGTGAATATACAGGCGGGAATTTGCTGTGCAGCGCTCTCCATTAAACGAAAATATTCCCCAAGTACAAGCATCAATGGCCCGCTCCATATCCGCATCCGGAAAAACAATCAACGGTGATTTACCACCAAGCTCCATCGAAAATTGTTTCAGCGAGTCAGCCCCATTTTTCATAATTTCAGATCCGGTTTTCGTTTCTCCTGTAAAGGAAATCAGCTCAACATCTTCGTGAGCGACAAGTGCCGCGCCAGCTGTTTCCCCATAGCCGTGGACGACATTAAACACCCCATTAGGAAGACCGGCTTTATCAATAATTTCAGCTAACCGGTTCGCCGTCAGCGGTGACCATTCTGCCGGCTTCAGGATGACCGTATTTCCTGTTGCTAAGGCGGGGGCAATCTTCCAAGTTTCCAGCATAAAAGGGGCATTCCACGGGGTAATCAGCCCAGCAATCCCTACCGGTTTATGAATGGTATAATTTAAAAATTCATCATCCACCTGATAGGCGTCGCCTACTAAGCGGCTGTTGACCATTTCGGCATAGAACCGGAAGTTCTGCGCTGCCCGGCTGACCATCTTTTTCGTCTGACTGATCGGAAGACCCGTATCATAAGATTCAAGCGGGGCAATCTCTTCAATATGCTCATCGATTAAGTCAGCGATTTTATAAATATAGCTGAGCCGCTCTTTCAATTTCATCCGGCCCCATTCGCCCTGGAAGGCTCTTCTAGCTGCTTGAACAGCCTTATGAATATCTTGATGATCACCAGCCGCCACTTCGTTAATCTTTTCATTAGTAAATGGATTATAATTTTCAAATGTCCCCTGGTTTTCCGCATCCACAAAGCGGCCATCAATGTAAAGCTGAACATCTTTCACTTCCTGTATCACTCTCTTTCCAGCTCCATTAATGTCCGATAAAGTTCGTTCACTCATGATCATCCTCCTTCATGATAGCGCTTTCTTTTTTTCGTAAAAAAATTTGCAAATCCTGGTTAAAGTTTGTATATTCAAATTATCACACAGCTTTTTGTATATTAAAAATATTTAAATAATTTGATTTGTATAGGTTTTCCGTATGTATGTTCTTAAAACTGAAATGGAGTGAGAATGGTGGATATTAAGCAACTGCGTTACTTTCGTGCGGTAGCTGAAGAAGGTCAGGTGACGAAAGCTGCTAAAAAGCTCCATATGGCCCAGCCGCCCCTCAGCCAGCAAATGAAAATGATCGAAGAAGAACTGCAGCTTAAATTATTTGATCGGGAAGGACGCACACTAAAGCTGACGAATGCCGGAGAAGTTTTATACAAAAAAGCAGGGAAAATATTAAATGAATTAGAAGAAACGTTAGTGGAAGTTAAAGAAACAAGCGAAGGTTTGACAGGTACGCTCTATTTAGGTTCTACGAAGTCCTGTTTCTCCGCCTTAACAGAACGGCTGACTAAGCTGCGTCAAGACTACCCTAAGCTTACCTACCAGCTTAGAGAGGGAGATACTTTCTTCTTAGCAGAATGCATTAAGAAACGCGAAATCGAGATGGCCATTGTCCGGCTTCCTCTGGACGTGAATGAATTTGAGATGATCCCGCTCCCCTCTGAACCTTACGTCCTTGTCACCCCTGACTCTTGGAATATCTTTTCTCCCAGCCAAAAAGAAATTGAAGTCGAAACATTACAAGGGCTGCCGTTAATGCTGCTGCACCGGATCAGCGGGACGGGCCAATTTGAGTTAATCGTAGAGGAATGCAAAAAGCATGGATTTGAACCTGATATTATTTGCGAATGTCCGGACCCGACTATGCTTCTTTCTCTCGCGGCTCATGGCGTTGGGGCAACCATTGTTCCTAAGTCAACGCTGGAGGCATTCTCCTTTGCTCATATAAGAAGCTATGAATTGAAGAATGCTGGAATTAAAGCCGAATCTGCGATCATTTGGCACAAGGACCGGTATTTGACGAAAGCAGCTAGACGACTGCTGGATTCCTTTATAACGTCAAGTGGACATCCGGCGCTGAGTTAACGTAAGCGGAAGCTTGCACTCCTAGTTTAGCAAATGCTCAAAGCGCCGAGTGATCTACCGCCCGACGCTTTTTCAAAGAAGGCTATTTAAATCGGCCATGAATATTATTCTGCTTAAATGTAGGATGCTGGAATTCTTCCAGTTCTAAAGATAGGGCCAAATAACTTTCCTGGTAAAGATCCTCGAAATGAGTTTTCATCACGTCAAAGATCGCTTCACAGGTCGCCTGTTTCACTTCTTCACTGCGTCCTTTGCCGATTTTAAACTGGGTATGAACAAACGCATCGTTTTCTTTCCCATCTGCAATCGTATAGCAGCTTACCTCGTGAGCGCGGACACGTATTCCCCCCACAGGATACGTATCGCTCCTGTTCTCCAGCACTTGCCTTATCTTTGTAAGCAAATCTTGAATATCCGACCGTGCGGCAAGGTTATCTGTATATTCCACAATCACATGCGGCATAGTGTGTCCTCCTCATTCAGTCGCTTCACCCGTAATCGTATTGATAAGTCGTCCAATTCCTTCAATTTCAGTGATCACTTCATCACCAGCTTTTGTATCAATCGTCCCTTTGGGCGTTCCTGTCAAGATTAGATCCCCAGGGTTAAGCGTCATAAAACTGCTGATATATTCGATAAGTACCGGAACACTAAAGATCAAGTCTTTCGTAGATCCTTCCTGGACAATTTCCCCATTCACGTAAGTACGTAAAGAAAGATTCATAGGATCCTTAATATCTGCCGCTTCCACGACCCACGGTCCGAGGGGTGTACTATGATCCCTGTTCTTTGCCTTTAGGTTCGGACGATAATAGTTTTCGAGATAATCACGGACAGCATAGTCATTGGCAATCGTATAACCGGAAATATAATCATAAGCATCTTCCCTGTTAACGTTTCTTGCCAGTCTCCCTATGATCACCGCCAGCTCACATTCATAGTGCATATTCTTCACTTCTGAAGGTCGCAAGGTTTTACCTCGATGCCCTATAAACGTATTCGGTCCTTTCAGAAAGATCAGCGGTTCCTCCGGGGCCTGAAACGATAATTCGCTCGCATGGTCAAAATAATTGAGCCCAAGGGCAAAGCATGTCTCCGGCTCGATTGGCGTCAGCCAAACGACTTCTTCCTCTGCTGCGATCTGCCCGTTCGCAAGCTGAATTCCGCGCGAAGTTTCTGTAACTGTATGAATGACCCCTTCGAATGCCACTCGCCCCGTCTTCATTGACTTCCCCTCCCTGACATAGATTCCCTGCGTACCACATTTTCTAAAGTTCCGACCTGCTCAATATGAATGCGAATATGATCGCCAGCCTTTACATGAGGAGGGTTTTCAGGAATTCCGACGAGCAATGTATCTCCTTGGTCTAAGGTCATAAATCCGCTCACTTCGGCAAGCAGCCGGGATACCGAACGAACGAGATTAGATGTATTATTCTCTTGTTTTTTCTCACCATTTACGAACACTTGAATGGTTAAATCATCCGGATTGGTGACCGCTCCTTTTTCCATAATCCAGGGACCCGCCGGACAAAAACCATCTCGCGACTTATCCTTGACCGCTGGCCGGAAAACACTAGAATGAGGAACACTTATATCATTGACCACCGTATATCCTAATACATAGTCAAGAGCGCGTTCTTCTTCCACCCATTTAGCCTCTCTGCCAATGACAACGCCGAGACACGCCCCTGTTTCTAATTCCTCTACGTCGTCTGGTAACGGGATAGCAGCTTGATGCCCAATGAATGTATTCCTTGGTTTAATATAGAGAATTGGCGCTTTGGGTGGAGATTGGTAAGGAGGATGATGAAGAGTATCTCCCATTTGATCAAGTGTGCCTTGATAATTAAGTAAAGTACCATAGACCATGCCCGAAAGCGGTGTATCCCACTCTACTTTTGAAGCTTTCTCAAGCGAATTTTCATCCACTTCCATTTCTTCGACTTGCATCCTTCCATTGATCTTTCCCAGAGCTTTAGGCATTTGGTTCACTCCTAATCACTTAATAATTTTCAGAACTGTCTTATAATTAAAAGTAACACTCCCCCTTCGTTATATAAAATATGGATAATGTTCGTTTTTCATATAAAAAAGATATAACAAAGTACGGTTGAATAGGAAGGAATGCAGCGAGGGTAACATGAATTAAGCCACAAACTCCAGGTGCTTAAGAGTTTGTGGCTTATATGAGCCTATCGCATCTTTTAAAGAGCTTTCCATTCATACAAAAGATCAGGAAGATTTTCTTCATTTTCGTTACCTCTACCAATCACTCGAAAGCCATTTCGTTCATAAAACTGCTGGGCATTCTTATTCACTTCAAATGTGTAAAGGGTTAATCTTCTTGAACGCTCTTTCGCTCTCTCAAGCAGCTTAGTTCCAATTCCTAACCCTTGATAAGAAACATGAATGTAGAGCTGGCTGATCTCTGATTGATTGTAAGCTATGATCCCAGCCACTTGTTCATCCATCATGGCCAGTTCAATTTGAAAATCTTGCGGCAGGATGTGATTAAGGAAGTGAACATGATTGTCGAAACTATGAATTTCTCTTTGTCCAATCGCTTGGAATTTACTCTCCCTCCACATCTCCACTGTCTGCTCAGCATACTGAGAAGCATACGGAATGAAGCGGAATTTATTATGTTCCAACGGCTTATCCTCCATTCTCTTGTGAAACGATAGATCGCATATCCATCGCGAAGAACCATTTCAATGGTCGAACTCTTCCCCTCGCTGCTTATGGCTGACAGCATAATCTAAGATTTCCTGATGTAATTCGTTCCAATCGTGATAATAGATTTTGAATTCACTTGGATCTATGAGCTTTCTTTCAACTGACTCGTACTCGGCTTCAAATGAATGCCAGTGGTCAATTTCCATACGATAATAAACTTGATAGCCTACCTTTGGATACGGACTATTTTGATTCCAATTTGGATCAACATGGTGGTCCACTTCAATTTTCCCCAGAAGAGAGCAGCTGCCTGAAATGTATCCTTCCTCATAGGCTTCCCGTTTCATGCATTCTTCAGGAGTCTCTTGAGATTCCAGATGCCCTCCTCATATTCACCCTCCCCTTAGAATCATCCTACCAAGATTAAATCGAAGAAGGGGCCTTGGAAGCACTCTTTGAACTGACTCGATTCAGCATATATTCAAGCAGAAAAAGATAATCCTTCTGATTCCCTGTGTTTTTAGCGAGCTCGGATAATTGCTCTAAAATATACAAACAGTCATTTTCATACAAGCTGTAGTTATCAAACCCTAAAATAGTCTGGCGGGCAAATTCCCATAGATCTTTGTGTACTTTCTTATCCATTGTTTTACTCAGCAGGGAAACCATGGTTAAAAGCTCTGTAATCACAGTCGAGTTCTGATTGGCATACTCCCGAATGGAGGCAAATCCCTTATGAAGATAATAACGAAAATCCTTTTGATTTAAAATGATCCGAAGCTTCTCTTCTTGGTCGTAAAGACAGGAGGAGAAATTAGTAGACTCCCCAATGCTTTTCAGCAAATCGGTAATCTGATGCATCGTATTCGTCACGGTAAGAGGATCATTATGACCTAGAGCTTTGATAGCTACTTCAGCTAGTTTTATTAATCCATACTCCAAGTCTTGAATTTCCGTTTGTTTGATCCCAATTTCTATCGCCTTAGTGTAGCGCTCAGGATTAATAGTTTGACCGTCTTCCCAATAAGTCAGCAGAGGGGTCCCCTCTACTACAAATTCGCCAATTCTCACCTCAAACCTCAGCAGGCTGTTATCCCTTCTCGTTTGTTTAATCAATCTTGAAAAGTCTGCCACCTGAAGATAGCCGGAATGACTGGTTCTTATCACCTTTCCATCAGACTCAGACGGGAGTGATTCGCTCTCTGCCTCTTTTTCAAGGAGGTAAGGCTTTAATTCATTTTCCAGAGCCTTCTGAACTGATTTTGACTTAGCATTCATATTGTAACTAATATTGTGAACCTGCATCCAGGTGGTTGTATGGTTGATAAAGTAGATGAAAGTCACAGCGGCTGTAATAGCTGTTAGAATAGATAAGACCGGTGTCGCAACGATATACTCCTCTTTTTCATGGGTCACATACAAGAAATTTAAGAGTACATAAATGAAGCTACCGTTAAATATACCCAGTACGTGCTGAGTCGCCCGATCACTCACGAAGTTTACTAGCATTTTGGAAGAAAACTGCCCGCTGAACGTTGTCAAGGCAACAAGCAGAGAGTTAATTGTAAATGCACTTAAAGTCAGCACACCGCCGACGAGGGCACTTAAAAGCACTTGCAGGGTCTCTCCACTGAAACCAATGGCGGTTGGCATATATAAGCTTACATCCACCGCATAATCAAGATAATAGGTAAAAGCGGATAATCCGATCGCTCCGACGATATACCAAAAAGGCATGAACCAAAGAGTTGATTTTAATTCACTCTTCCGCTGACGCCTCGACATCTTTAAATATTTCTTTATATAGTAAAAGAATCCCATGTGATCACCATTCTAACTTAATAAATTTAAATCTTCTATTTCTTACCCTGGAAAGAAATAGATGAACCTGATTTTAAATAGTTTTATGAAAAACAGGTAAAAGGTTTGAAGTAAGAGTCTGGAATTCTTAAGCTAAAAGACTGAGGACAGAAACACCGAAATATTCGCTGCGTTTATTAGACAAAAATCAGCCCGAAGAACAGGAGTGCAATCATTTTATCCACACCCAAATCATCTTATAATTCCCTGAAAGTAAAAAAGCCCGCACGTATGCCGGCCTGCGAAATGTCCATTTAAATAGTTGAATCACGCAAAGAAATCAACTCTTCTAAAAATACAGGAGATAAATTACAGCAGCTAATAGAACACGGTAAATGGCAAAAGGGACCAGTTTGATTCGGTTGATTAATTTCAAGAAAAATCGAATAGACAAGAGTGCAAATAGAAACGCACTTATAAAGCCTATGAGAATAAATGGAAACGCCTCAACCGTGAAGTATTGAAAATTTTTTATCAAAGAGAGGCTGCTGGCCCCTAACATAATCGGTACAGCCATAATAAATGTAAAATCCGAGGAAGCTCGATGACTCATTCCAAGCAAAACGCCTCCTGAAATCGTTGACCCAGATCTGGAAAACCCCGGCCATAGCCCAATACATTGGAATAACCCCATTCCAAACGCTTGCTTATAGGAGATCTGATCTACACTCAAAGTAGTTATGATCTTGTTTTTTTGAATAGAATCCGCGTACACCATTAACAATGCTCCAGCTGCAAGGCCGAAGATGACCGTCTTAACGGAAAACAGATAAGTATCAATATAATCCTCAAAGACAAAACCTAACACTCCAGCTGGGATAATTCCCACGATCACTTGTGACAGTCTTAATTTGTTTCGCTGCTGTCTATGATCTGTTTTCAAGTGAAGCATTTGGGTGAATTTGTCTTTAAATATCACGACTACAGCCAGTATAGATCCTAATTGAATGACTATTTTAAAAGTATTGGCCACAGGTAGACTATAGAGCTCTTTAGAATGCAGCCATAATTCATCTACGATGATCATGTGGCCGGTTGAAGAGACAGGAGCAAATTCCGTCAGCCCTTCTACCAACCCCAAAATCATGGATACGATGACTTCCCATAATCCCATAGTTTATTTCTCCCTATATTTAGTATCAGTGTATAAACCGACCCTTATTTTTGAGCTTAATGGTATGGATCCCCCATGAATGGTGCGAAAATTCGCCATGAACCAGGACTCGTCTTATTATAGTCTATTAATGAAGTGGAAAAGTTATGATCCTAGGGATATGCCAGGGAGCTGCGGCTACATCCAGGAAGGATATAGCCGTCTCCTCATTGATTGCCAGCTAGAATAACCCGAACCAAGGTGAATCATTGGTTCGGGTTATTCATGAGTTACTCTGATTGTATTAAGATTTAGAGTTGCTGTAATACTTTTTATTATTCCGATTTTTCTTGTCCGCCTTCTTTCCTGACAAAAACCAGCCGCCTATTGCCATACACAATAATACGCCCCAGAAAGTTAATTTCCATCCCAGACTATGAGCGAAGTTCTCATTTAATACGCTCACTTCTTCATGTGACAGCGTAATAACCGCTAGCTTCACTCCAACCCAGGCGACAATTAAATAGGCTGTGGTTTCTAAGCTGGGCCGAGTGTCGAGAAGCTTCACAAACCAGGAAGCAGCAAATTTAATTAAAATTAATCCAGCAATACCAGCAAGCATCACAACGGCAAATTTTCCTCCGTCCATTCCGCCGAATTTAGGAAGGGGAGAATTCGGAAGATCGAGTGCCAGGGCTACGGCAGCTAAAATAGAATCAATCGCAAACACCAAATCCGCTGCTCCTATTTTAACTACGGTTGCCCAGAACCCCTTACCTTTAGGATTCTTACCTTCTGTTGACTCACTACTGTCCGAATCTACTATTATATTTTTCACACCTAAGTAAATCAGATACACGGCACCAACGGCCTGAACCTGCCATACATTTGCAATAAATGAAATGGCAAATAGTGCGCCAAATCTAAATATAAATGCACCTAAAATACCATAATTTATTGCCCGTTTCTTTTGGCTATCAGGTAAATGTTTAGCTATTACCGCTAGTACAAGTGAATTGTCAGCAGATAATAACCCTTCTAAACAGATGAGAATGATTAACGTCCAGCCGTATTCCAACCATATGGATTCCACTGCCAATTCCCCTTAATCAATAATATTGAATGCAGCATTCACTTTCATTTTTTATAAAAAATATAGACCTTTCCCTCAGTTGCTAGAGATCCAGCTATCCTCCATACAAATCCTTTATTAAAACTAACGGGAATATATCAATCCCATCAGGAGGAGGCAAATGATCTGGACTCTATATTAGAGCACAGATCCAGAATAGTTACACAGCAATCTAAAGAGCATCTTTTTAAAATGAAGACACCATTTAGAGAGAAGAATGATCACCTCTATTAGAATAAAAGTTTCCAAACATGATCCAATTGAGATATCCTTTATTTATAAAGACCTCGTTTCATTAGGTTTGCTGTAACAGGCGCACGTCCCAGTTCCCTAGCCTGTGGTTAAGTATTAAGGTTCTCTACTCACGTCGAAAAACCTTTTTCTGAATCGTTAAAGTCCATTATTTATAAAAATTTTTTCTTTACCATAAGAAAGGGGAAGGAATAGATATGGATTTATCTCAAAAAATGAAGGTTAATAAAAACTGGGATATGGCTGATGAACATGTCCTTAGTATATTAAATGGCCAAGTTATGTATGAGGAGTTTAAGGAGAAGAAAATGATGGGACAATCTGATTATGCTCCTTTTAATGAAGCCATGTGTATAAACGACACGACTCCAAAAATATTTACTAAGGAATTCATAGAAACAAGAGCAAGGGGACACCTGGAGACGACAGAAGATTATATTAATAAGGTCATCACCCCCTTAAATACTCTCTTTAACAACCATTATCCATGTATGATCTTATGGTTTGGCAAAGACATGTTTTGTCAAATGAACCTTCTCACCCTGCTCGCTTACCTTGAACAGTCTAATTACAAGGGAAGAGTTTTCTTACATAGTTTCAGAGAAGATGAATTTAAGGTACGTCAAACTGAACTTGAGCTCGGTCATTATTCTCGTGTGTATGAAGATGTTCTGTTAAATCACAGCCCTGCATCTGTCAAAGTACTTCCCGTGATGTATCAGGCCATAGATCTATATTTAATGATGCTGAACGATGAGAATCCAGTAACCAAGTATATCAAAAAGAATAGAAACTTATCGACAGCTGAA
Source organism: Halobacillus rhizosphaerae (assembly GCF_046719735.1). Taxonomy (NCBI): domain Bacteria; kingdom Bacillati; phylum Bacillota; class Bacilli; order Caryophanales; family Bacillaceae; genus Halobacillus; species Halobacillus rhizosphaerae. Next base: position 34,729 of record NZ_JAUTWQ010000009.1, on the reverse strand, counting down.
TTGCTTACAAATTTATTTGCGCTTTTCCCGACTATCGGATATGGGGACTTACAATATAAGAAACTAATTCGAAAGAATAAATAATCGAGTTCCTTCTTTGGTTAAGATCAGGAAGTCTACTAAAATCGTTTGTTTTTATGAGAAAGACGATCAAATTTCTTTAAACGAATGTGTGTCGAAAAAAGTAATATCGCACAAAATATTGGCAATATAACAAAGGTCTCCACGATAAATACCATTTCCGTATTGCCTTTAATGAGGAAATAACCACTTACAGCGCCTAGCAAGGTCATAAGTACTCCGCAGTTAAGAAACATTTTCCGGCTGTGGTTTTGAGCAAACTCCCAGTTATCTTGATTTTTTGTAGACAATGGAGTTCTGTAGCCATACCAGTTATTCATTTCTTTAGGGGGTCTTACGTGCATGAAAAATCCTGCCGTCAGAAATAGCCATCCACATACAAAAAGCACAGGAATATCACTTCCTACTCAATCGGTTTGTTAGAAATATCAAACACACAACAATTGTATAATATTTACATCTGTTTCTTCAAATAAGGAACTAGAACAGCTAAGGTACAATCTTTTTTCTTCATCACCCCGTTTATATTGATAGGTATCCCCCAACACCCTTTAAGGAAATTATTGTTTATTTTCGGAATTTTTGTTACATTGATAAAGTCAAAACTAAATACGCTTTAGACTGAGGTGCAATTAAGTTGGTTCAATGCTTATTTGCTTAAAAGGGAAATCGGTATAAATCCGATGCTGTCCCGCAACTGTATTTGTGAACAAACTGGAATAACCACTGTTCTCCGTTGAGAATGGGAAGGATCCAGGGAGTAATGATCATAAGCCAGGAGACCTGCCTAAGTCAGCCAACATCAATACCTACGAGGATAGGAGGTGTTAAGTGCGAGTGAAAAGCATGGACAGACGTTTACAATCTATACCTGATTAATCCATGCTCGAACAATATTGCTGTGCTCTTAACTTAACAACTTTCTTAGGAAGTTGTTTTTTTATTGTCTGCATTTCCATCACTATTTTCCTTGAAGAAAATTCACCAAATGCCACGGGTACATCAAGGAATAATTAAAACTTTTTTGAAAGCGTTTACTTTAGAGTGAGAGGGGATTTTCTATGTTAGAAAAAACGACCTATACACCGGGATTAGACGGAATCATTGCCACAGAAACAAAGCTGTCTTATTTAGACGTGGACGCGGAAGAAATCGTCCTCCGCGGCTATGAGCTCATTGAGCTGGCAAAGAATAAAAAATACCTGGATTTAGTCCAGCTTTTACTCCACGGCACGCTTCCAAATGACGAACAACGCTCTTCTCTTGAGCTGGAAATCAAGAAAGATTATGACCTGCCAGCAGAATTATTTTCCTTATTTAACAAGCTGCCTAAAGAAACTCACCCGATGGATGCTTTACGAACAGGGATATCCGCACTCTCAGGATACGAAAAAAATCTAGACGAACGCCGCGAAATTGAAATTAACAAAACCGCCCTCAAATTACTGGCACAGATTCCAAACATCGTGGCGAATAGCTATCATATCCTTCGTGATGAAGCTGTCGTCGAACCAAAACAAGAACTGCCTTATAGTACAAATTTCTTGTACATGATCACAGGCAAAGAGCCAACACAAGCTGAAGCGGACTATTTTGATCAATCTTTAATGGTCTATAGTGAACATGAAATGCCGAACTCCACCTTTACAGCCCGCGTCATTGCTTCGACTAACGCAGACATCTATGGCGCACTCACTGGAGCCGTCTCTTCATTGAAAGGCAACCTCCACGGTGGAGCGAATGAAGCTGTCATGCACATGCTTTTGGAAGGAGAAACAATCGATGGATTCAGGCACCTTCTTTATGAAAAACTTAACAATAAAGAAAAAGTCATGGGCTTTGGCCATCGCGTGTACATGAAGAAGATGGATCCTAGAGCGGCTCTAATGAAAGAAGCGTTACGTGAACTATCTGCAGATAGAAAATGCGAGAAACTATTTGAAATGTGCGAAGCAGGAGAACAGCTGATGAAAGAAGAAAAGAGTCTATACCCTAATTTGGATTACTATGCAGCACCCGTCTACTATCTGCTAGGGATTCCAATAGATTTATATACGCCTATATTCTTTGCCGCCCGTACACTTGGGTTATGCGCTCATGTATCTGAACAATACGCCAACAACAAATTGTTCAGACCAAGAGTTCTCTATACGGGACCACGCGGTCTGCACCCTTAATAGCGAGCTGCCGGAGAGGTTCCTGCCTTCTCTTTTAAAAAACATTACCTATTGAAAAAGGTGGAGATAACGTATGACAGAAGTGAAAGTTAATACATCACAAACGACTGATCAAGTAATGGAGCGAATCGCAGAATACGCAGTTTATGGAAAGATTACAAGCAGCGAAGCTTTAGAAACCGCTCAATACGTTTTGATGGATACGTTAGGATGCGGGTTTCTTGCCTTGCGGTATCCGGAATGTACAAAGCACTTAGGACCTATTGTACCTGGAACCATCGTACCGAATGGCTCCCGTGTGCCCGGTACACCTTATGAATTGGATCCCGTCCACGCAGCATTTAATATTGGATGCATGATCCGCTGGCTTGATTACAATGATACGTGGCTTGCCGCAGAGTGGGGACATCCTTCGGACAACTTAGGTGGAATCCTCGCCATATCCGATTACATTAGCCGGAAACGAATTACGGAAGGAAAAGAACCGCTGAAGATGGATACCGTTCTTGAAAATATGGTGAAGGCACACGAAATCCAAGGGGTGTTAGCTCTAGAAAACAGCCTCAATCGAGAAGGTCTTGACCACGTTCTTTACGTGAAAGTAGCCACAACAGCGGTAGTAACAGCCATGTTAGGAGGAAGTAAAGAAGACGTGTCGAATGCGGTCTCGCAAGCCTGGATCGATAACTCCAGTCTTCGCACCTACAGACATGTACCAAACACAGGCTCAAGGAAATCTTGGGCGGCCGGTGATGCAACAAGTCGAGGTGTCAGGCTGGCATTGATGACAATGAGCGGAGAAATGGGGTATAGGACCGCGTTGTCTGCACCTAACTGGGGGTTCCAAGATGTCCTTTTCAAAGGAAGGGAACTTACCTTGGCACGTCCACTCGATTCTTATGTGATGGAAAACATCTTATTTAAGATTTCCTTCCCCGCTGAATTTCATGCCCAAACGGCAGCAGAAGCGGCGATTGAACTTCATGATCAAGTGAAAGGAAGAATTGCTGAAATTGATCGCGTTACCATTACGACTCATGAATCTGCCATCCGAATCATAGATAAAAAAGGTCCGCTGCAAAACCCCGCAGACCGTGATCATTGTTTGCAATACATTACAGCTATTGGTCTTTTGTATGGATCGTTGAATGCCGACCATTATGAAGACGATATAGCCCGCAACCCTGAAATCGACCGTTTACGAAACGTCATGAAAGTGATTGAACATGAACCGTATTCCAAAGATTACTTAGATCCCGAGAAGCGTTCCATAGCTAATGCCGTCCAAGTGTTCTTTAACGATGGCACGTCTACAGAAGAGGTCGCCATCGAATACCCACTCGGCCATCGCCGTCGTCGCGACGAAGGAATACCGCTGCTATTAAATAAATTTCAAAGTAATCTAAAGACGCGATTTCCATTTCGTCAGGTCAACCGAATTCTTAATATCTGTGAGGATTACAACGAGCTTACAGATACACCTGTTAACAATTTCATAGAGCTATTTAGAATATAAGAGATGGAAGGGGCAATGTGATATGTCATGGATCGTTGAACCAAGATCCACTCAGCAAGAAAGAGCGGCAACTTTCAAACGTCTGATCGGTCAACCAGAACTATTAAAAATTCCCGGCGCCCACGACGGTATGTCTGCAAAAATTGCAAGAGACACCGGTTTCCACGCCATTTACTTATCCGGGGCAGCCTTCACTGCCAGTAAGGCTCTACCTGATCTTGGACTTATTTATTCGAACGAAATGGCTGCAAAAGCACAGGAGCTTATTCGTGCTTCAGACCTCCCCCTTCTCGTAGATATCGATACAGGGTATGGTGGAGTCATTAACGTAGCCAGGGCGGCAAGAGAAATGGTCGAATCAGGCGTTGCCGGGGTACAAATCGAAGACCAGGCCATGCCAAAGAAATGCGGGCATTTAAACGGGAAAAAGTTAATTGAAGCTGAAGAAATGATGCAAAAAATCCGCACGATCAAAGAAGTCGCCCCGACCCTTGTCATTGTTGCACGGACCGATGCTAAGTCCGTTGAAGGAATGGAAAAAGCCATTGAGCGTGCCAATCAATATGTGGAAGCGGGTGCCGATGCGATCTTCCCGGAAGCTTTCATTACTGAGGAAGATTTTCGGCATGCTTCTTCTTCCATTCAAGCTCCCCTGCTCGCGAACATGACCGAGTTTGGGAAAACCCCCTATTTTACCGGTGAAGACTTCCACTCGTTCGGGATGGATATGGTCATTTATCCAGTCACCTCTCTTCGAGTAGCTGCAAAGGCATATGAAAGGATTTTTTCTGAGATCATGAAGAATGATACTCAAGAAGATAAGCTTGAAGATATGCAATCGCGTGAAGAACTATACGAAACGATCAAGTATTACGATTACGAAGCATTGGACAAAAAGGTGGCGAGAACCGTTCTTCCTGAAATAGGGAAAGAAAATAAGTAAACAAAGAAAAAGATAGTACCTTTCCGTTTGTTTGTGCCTTTTCTAACCTCTCCACTTCGACACACTAGAAAAAACGAATAAAACCCCGTTCCTTTAATCGTTTGTTAAAGGGACGGGGTTAGTGTGTGTGAAGATTATTTCCGCAGGGAGATTGAACTAGGGTCTACTCCAACGATATAAACATCCTGCTGACAACATATTAAATATGAGCGGTTTTATCCAAACGTGTAGCCATCAAATACCTTCAACCCATCTTCATTTAAAACTTGTTCTACTACTGAAGGCTTCAGCGGGCTATTGGCGAAGACCTCTTTACAGGAAATCATAATGTTATCACCTGCTATGCTTGCTAATTGGTCGTGCGTTACGCTGTATACCATTTTACCTAGATTAGACCAAACCATTGCCCCTGAACACATCACACAAGGCTCGCAGCTGGTGTATAAGGTATACGCCCCCAAATCAAATAACTGATTTTCTGAACAAAAATCTCTAATCAGTCCTATTTCTGCATGATAGGTAGGGTCTGAGTGGGTATGTACTTTGTTCTCAGCTATTTTAACAATCTCATTATTTTTAACCAGAATCGCACCAAAAGGTTCGTTTCCTTCTGCTCTGGATTTTGACGCTTGTTCGATAGCTATCTTCATGAAATATTCATCGTTGTACGTCATAGAAGCACTCCATTTCCTATTGAATTCTCCATCATTATAAAGGATAAATATCTTTCCTGCCATTTCATGCAGCGTATAAGGATTGCCCCACTCTCTTTTATACCTCCTATGGGGAAGCATTCCTTATGACAGTGGAAGCCCGTTAAGCGAAGACTCTGGGGTATTCATGATACATAGTACCGTCAATCATAGAGTTCTAATCAAACTACTCCCCTTCTGTACAGATTTCAATATCTTTTGTCGTGCTGATACTGCTCGCTAGAACTTGCCCATTTTCCTAAGAAGAAGTTTGTTCCTTTATATATGGGGAAAATAACCATCATGCAGTAAAAGACTAATAAACTATTCAGGCAATGAAGCGATCAACTTGTAAAGGAGTGGAAGCAATGGATTTGTTCTCAAATATCGGAAAAGTAGCAGTAATTACAGGAGGCGGCAGCGGCATAGGAAAACTAATGGCGGAGACCCTCGCTGAGAGCGGTGCGAAAGTAGTCTTGCTAGGACGTACACTCGAAAAAGTAAGAGACGCTGCAGAAGAAATTCATTATAAAACCAATACAGACGCTACAGCTTATAGCTGTGATGTTACGAATAATGAACAGATTCAAGACGTGCTAGCTCAGATCAATGATGAGTATGGATCGATCGATATTTTAGTCAATAATGCAGGAACTACAGTGCGTGGAAATATTGAGGATCTGGATGAATCCGGATGGGATAAAGTGATGGACACCAATGTGAAATCCGTATTCTTTATGAGTCAGGCGGCTTTGCCTTATATGAAGAAACAGGGATACGGCAGAATCATTAATACCGCGTCTGTTGCGGGAGATGTGAGCTTGTTTTTCAGTTCTGTTTATGGAACGAGTAAAGCAGGGGTCATCCATCTGACCAAACAGCTTGCCGGGGAGCTTGCTTCATATAATATAACCGTAAATGCGATCAGCCCGTGGTTTTTCGAAACAGAATTTAATAAGAAGAGCCTTGAGGATAAAGACTTCAAAGAAATGGTTGAGAATAGGACTCCAATGAAGCGGGTCGGTTCGCTGGATGAATTAAAAACCTCCATTTTATATCTCGCTGCCAGCGGTTCTAGTTATGTAACAGGTCAGAATATATTTATTGATGGCGGAATGACGTCGTTTGGATTATAAGATAAGTATAGAGAGTTCATCCTCCTCAGGTTGAACTCTCTATTTTTTATCATTCAACTGTATTTAGTACAGTATAATTCAGCCAGACAGATCCATGTCCTACTGTTTTAACTGTTTTCAATTCCAATTTCGTTACTCCCTCTATGTCTATTAAATCGTCACAATCAAAAATTGAGGGCGTGTTTTTACCGCCAATAGCCAGGGGAGCGAGAACGAGACTTACTTCGTCGATCAGTCCCTGACGTAAAAAAGCACCGTTGATCGAACCACCGCCGCTTAGACCAAGTCTTCGGAACCCGAGTGAATAAAGCTTAGCAAGAGCCAGAGGTAAATCTATGTATTCTCCTATCCCTGCCTGAACATAGGTGATTTCTTTGTCATTGAGCTGCTGAAGATAATGAGCTGAAACATTTTCCTTAGTGACTACAATCAGCCCCTCTGTCTGCTGCCAATCTATCCTCCCCTTCCCATCAAAAACAATGTAGGCTTTTGATTTCTGAGGCTCATATAAAGGTGGGTCAAGCGGAATCCAATGGTTTCCATACACCATCAGAGTTTCACTTCCCGATAACAGACCATCACACTCCAAATCATCGTACAGCTGCTGGGTAATTTCATGCGCGTCACCATCCAATCCATCCGCTGTCCATTCAGCAACATTGCGATTCGTTGAAGTTGTAATTCTTCCATCAATCGAAGAAAACACATTTAACACTATTCTTGGTCTCGTCAAATCTCCAGCCCCTTTCTATGAATCATTGTATAGGAAGCTGGAAAGGAATGTCAGTCTTATTTTCTGAAAAATAGCTGGGATTTAAAGCAATCATCGCGACTTCTACATTCCTATGCCGCCTCCACCGCCCATGGGAGGACCACCTCTAAATGACTTTTCTCTTTCAATCGCTCTTTCCACTTCTTTTTCTTTCTCGGTTGGTTCTGCCTTTTTATAAGAATGGAGATGAATCCGCTTCTTCTGCTTTCTCTTATCCATATAAAACATAAAGGCAACAAAAACGACAAGGAATATCCCCCATAATATATTTGCAAGCACTGTATCTACTCCTTTCTGCTAGGTCATCACTGGAAAAATGAACAAGAGTCTCACTGATCCCCGCCATCTCCGAAACTTCCACCGCCCATGAAGTGGTTACTTTCAGAATGGGCATACGTAATTCCTTTATCCAATCTCTCTCCTCGTTTACTTTTCTTCGTTTTGTTTAACTCATCACCGTAAAAACGGTTGGAATTAGATCCAAAAGCATCCCGTAAAAAACCCATCATCAGCGGCAGGATGATTAGCCCACCGATGACTGCGAGCACGAAGATACCGTTCGATACCATAATGAATCCCCTCCCTTTTAAGTTCTTACTATATGTACGACTTCCTAAAGCGCTTTGTTTCATTTAAGAGAAAATTCAGTATTTTAGTAGATGACAGATTTATGTTCCTTTCCAGTATTGACACCATCATAAAATTCAACTATTACGGTGTGTGAGGGATTCGTATACCGGCCAAAAGAAAAAAAGCAGGACCCCCGGTTAAGAGGTACCCTGCTTCATGAAAATATAGGTTAGATTACTAGTATAATTTTTGCAGCGCTTCCTTATTGAAAGGCAGCAAATCATTGGCTCTGCCATCGCGCACTTTCTTAACCCATTCAGGATCCATTAACAACGAACGCCCAATGGCTACTAGATCAAATTCTTCGTTGTCCAGCTTTTCAATTAGACCATCAAGGCTCGTGGTATTGGCACCTGCAAAGCTAGTGAATTCTCCATCAAGTCCAACAGAACCTACGGAAATTACTGGTTTGCCAGTTAATTTCTTCGTCCAGCCGGCCAAATTCAAATCAGAACCTTCAAATTCCGCATCCCAGAATCGGCGAGTGGAACAGTGGAAAATGTCGACGCCTGCCTTCACAAGCGGCTTCAGGAACTGTTCTAATTCATCAGGTGTTTTCGCAAGTTTCGCTTTAAAATCATTCATTTTCCATTGAGAAAAACGGAAGATAATTGGAAAATCAGGGCCCACTTCACGACGGCATGCCTCAATCACTTCAACGGCGAATTGAGTCCGTCCGGCAATGTCTCCACCGTAGCGATCCGTCCGTTTGTTGGTGTTTTCCCAAAAGAACTGGTCAATGAAATAACCATGAGCTCCATGAAGCTCAATTCCATCAAAACCAATGCGTTTGGCGTCAGCTGCTGCTTGAGCATAGGCATCTACCATCTGAACAACTTCTTCTTCTGTCATAGGTTCAGTAATTTTTTCTCCGTCTAAACTTAATCCAGAAGGTCCAACAGGCAGGGCATCTGCATTGGGCAGATCTCCCTTTTTACGGGTCATTCCCACATGCCAGAGCTGCGGTACAATTTTACCGCCAGCTTGATGCACTTCCTGTACGACATTCGCCCAGCCATTTAAAGAAGCTTCCCCATGAAATAGAGGAATACTGGCTCCTGAGACAGAGGCAGGGTGATTGATTCCGGTTCCTTCCGTTACAATTAATCCGACGCCATTTTCCGCACGGCGGCGGTAATAGGCAGCTACATCTTCTCCTGGAATTCCCTCGGGAGAGAATCCACGGGTCATAGGGGCCATCACGGTACGATTGGCAAGATTTAATTTATCACTCTTAAAAGAACGAAATAATGGTTCTAATGATTTATTGGTTTCACTCACTGTTAGTTCCTCCTCTTTCCTTGATGCATTAAATATTATTGCAAAATCCATCAAGAAAGGAAAGCTATCTGTTTGCCAGGTGCCGATCAGCAAGCTGGTAAACGTTTAATGAGTATGCTTAACCTTAATCGTCCTAAGGGGCGAATAGCTAGTTATACCTTCATTTGTTCCACAGCCGAAATTTCCTCCTCTAGAAATTCCATTAACTCTTTGATCATTTCTCCCGAGAAGTCGAATCGAATGCCGGCCGCTTCGTAAACTTCATAAAGAGACTGGGTGTTCCCAAGAGCAAGGGCGTGCTTATATCGTGCTAATGTTCCAGCCGGGTCTTCTTTATAGTTCTTATACATTTGTAACGCTCCCAGCTGAGCAATGACATACTCTACGTAATAAAACGGAACTTCAAAAATATGAAGAATGAACAGCCACTCTTTATTGCGCGCATCCTCATAGCCGCTCCAATCAATGACTCCATCAGAAAGCTCCCGTGATAACTCACCAAACTTAGCCATTCGTTCTTCCTGTGTATGATCTGGATTTTCGTACATCCAGTGCTGGAATTGGTCCACTCGGATTGCTGACGGGAAGAACGTTACAATATCGCGCAGCAAATCAAGCTTTGCCTGTTTCTGCTCTTCCTTAGAATAAAAGTGGTCCCATTGATCGATCGAGAAAAGCTCCATCGTCATACTCGCAAGCTCGGAGGATTCCATCGGTGTGTTCCGGTCGTAAGATAATGGCAAATGCCGTTTGAGATCGTTATGGATACAATGCCCCATTTCGTGAAACAGCGTCATCATGTCGTCATGCGTGTGAGAGGCATTCATGAAAATGAACGAAAGCTCGGAAACAGGGAGAGGGGTGCAGAATCCTCCAGGTGATTTATTCCTGCGGGTTTCCAAATCCAGCATCCCTTTTTCATTCATCGTATCAATCAATTCTGAGAATCTTGGTTCCAATTGACCAAGAGCTTTGGAAGTCCGCTCCACAAGTTCGTCTCGTTGAGCAAAAGGCTTTAACGGCGTGCGGTCTTTTGGAACGGCACTCCGGTCATAAGGACGGAGTACTTCAACCCCTAACTCTTTTTTCTTCTGTTTTTTAATTTTTTCGGCAAGAGGCACGACGTATTCACGAATAGAGGCAGCAAGCTGTTTGCAGTCCTCCGGTGTATAGTCGAACCTTTCGTACTTTTTAAACATATAGTCACGGTAATTGCTCAGTCCGCTATTAGCAGCTTTTTGCTTACGCAATTTCATGAGCTTATCCATAATTTCCTGAAGATCGTGTTCTACTTTACTTAGGGTTTGAAAAATTTTATCAAAAGCAGATTTGCGAATTTCACGATCGGGATCCTCTAATAACGGAAACAGCTCAGGTATTGTTTTCTCTTCTCCATTCCAATCAACAGATAACCCGCCTGTCAGCTCAAAATACCGGGTGGCCAGACGATCTTCCTCCACCTCAAGCGTAACGTTTTCCTCACGAAACAGCTCCATCGCATTTTCCTTACTGCGTAAAAAACGTCCGTACTGCTTTGGATCTAATTCGTCTTTAAAGGGAGAGCTCATAAGCTTTTCATCTAGTTTGGCTGTATAGGTTTTAATAAGGGGTTCAATTTTTTCCTGGTCGTGCTCAAATGCTTCTTTCGCTTGTTGATCCTGATTGTGCGCCTGAAAGTCTATGTAATGTCCGTCCAGCGCTTCACGTAGTTCATCATCAAAAGTAGAGAGGTTTTTCAGCCATGTCTCCACTTCTCTACTCGATTGGAACGTTTGCTGAAGAAATCCTTCCAGTTCTGCTTGGATTGCTTCTGTATCGTTCAAATTGTGTTGTTCTATGTAGATCTTACTCATTTATATTCCTCCTTTGTCCTCACCTTTATCTATTCGATACTAAGAAGTGAAATCCTTTTAATCACTGTGTGCCCACCAGATCACCAGAGTAAGATACAGCGGGAAGATCAGCACTCCCGCAATGATCATTAAACCCGCCGCTGGAGGAAGCTGTTCACCAGGGTTTGTAATTGGGAATAGAGAAACAAATAAAAAGGTAAACATAAAAAAGTAAGGCAGCCACAGAAGAGTGCACCAATAATTCGCTTTTCTGCTCGTTAGTTTATGCTTCAAAATAAGATGAAAAGCGATGGTACAAAGCACTACTATGCCGGCATCTACAATAAGAATAGAAATATTCATTCTGTCTAATCCTATTCCCGTGATCCGGCTCAGCCGGTAAACATTACCGATTAATTGAATGCCAATAAAAAAGACGAAAGCAAATAACATGCTGAGTGCGTTTAGTTTAAGAAATAATTTCATTTTCTCACCTTTTCCATAAAAAATGCCTTCCCAGCTATTAGAAAGAAGAATTCAACACCCCTGCAAAACGGGGCACAAAATGACGGGCTGCCGTAGTAAACTCCTGTTATTCTATTGAGGAAAGGAGGTTATAATAGTGGATCTGCTTAAGGACATGAATACAGCAATGAAGTATATCGAAGAGAATCTCACGAACGACATCGATTTCAAGGAGGCCGCAAGTTTAGCTTATTGTTCCGAGTATCACTTTACTAGAATGTTTTCTTTTCTTGCAGGAATTACTTTATCAGAATATATCAGACGCAGACGCCTTAGTCTTGCTGCATTTGAGCTTCAAAATAGCAACATAAAAGTAATCGATGCTGCGATGAAATATGGATACCATTCACCAGACTCCTTTACTAGGGCTTTTCATAATTTACACGGTATCACTCCATCAGAAGCTAGGACTAATGGACAGCAGTTAAAAGCCTATCCTGCTATGACCTTCCAATTATCCATTAAAGGAGGAAATGCAATGAACTATCGAATTGAACAAAAAGATGCCTTTAACATCGTTGGTATAATGAAACGAGTTCCTATTGTTTTTGAAGGAGAAAACCCGGAAATAGCTGCCATGTGGCAATCCTTGTCTAAGGATCAAATAGAGCAATTACAAAAACTCTCGAATGTGGAACCAAAGGGAATCATTCAAGCCTCTACAAACTTTTCAGAAGGACGTATGGAAGAAAAAGGAGAGCTGGACCAGTATATAGGAGCAGCAACGACTGGAGAAGATGAAGGAAGCTTTTCAAAACTTGAAGTTCCCGCCTTAACTTGGGCAATCTTTGAAGCAACTGGCCCATTTCCAAACACCCTCCAGGATACTTGGGGAAGAATTTATTCTGAGTGGTTTCCTTCTTCTAACTATCAAGTAACAGAAGGACCTGAAATCTTGTCGATTAAAAGTAAAGATTTAGCTTCTCCCTCGGTCAAATGCGAAATTTGGGTTCCCATTTCGCAACATAAAAGATAGCTTGGCAGTGTAGTCCCACTCACCTTTATTTCTCTATTCTTAATACAAAGACGGGATAATTCACTAAGAATAGTCATCCATTTCCGTAGCATGTGGAAGATTGATTCTTCAGGTGAATAGAGCCTGCCTCAAGAAATAAAGAAAACCCTAACTAGTCGATTAGTTAGGGTTTTTCGTTGTATTCTTAACTCTTACTGACTTGCGTAGTCATTATCAGATTCGCCAGCACTTGTTCCATTCAAGAAATTCTGTAAGTCTTCCTTTGTTTGTTCCTCATTATGGGCTAGCACCAATCCAACTGGATAAGGTTTTCTTTCATCCCATACCTTGTCTCTCTCTGGTACTCTCGTTGTCTGAATATCATCGACAGGGTTTAATAAGAAGTCTTTAGCCAGTCCCATCACTCTCCCGCTGCTCATATTGGTGTCAATATAAGGCTGGATATTTCCGATTAGACGGGGTGTCTTCATGATTCCACTAAAGGAGGTTAGTTTATCCTCTAATAATTTGATTACTTTCTGCTGCCTTTCCACCCGGCCAAAATCACCTTTATTATCATGCCTGAAGCGGGCATAGCCAAGCAGATCTTCCCCTTTAAGCTTTTGAGTTCCTTCCTGAAGATCGAGATCAATGGTCCCAGAGCCATCTTTATACTTCATGTCTTCTTCTACATCCACGGTTACTCCATGTGGAGCAAGAGTATCCGCAATTTGAACAAATCCATTAAAATCTACGATGGCGTAGTATTCTAAATCTACACCGAAATTTTCAGCTATGGTTTGTCTGAGAAGTTCAGGTCCGCCAAAAGCAAAAGCTGAATTGATTTTGTTATAGCCATGCCCGGGGATATTGACATAGGTATCTCTCATCACTGAGGCCATCTTAGCTGTTCCTTTTTCAGGATCATACTGAGCAATAATAATCGTATCAGAACGAGCCGTTTCAGAGCCTCGCTGATCTGTTCCTAGAAGAAGAACGTTTGTTTTGCCATCTACGCTCTTCACGCCTTTAAAATCATCTTTATATTGGCTGGTCGTTTCTGCTGAAGCCTGATCTTCATTTCCAGCACCTGATACTTTATTTTGTGCTTCATTCTTTCCTGCAATATATTGATAGCCTGAATAGCCGATTAGAAGTAATCCTATTAACAAAATGAAAGCAAGAAATACTTTTACTTTCTTTATCTTTCTTCTCTTTTGAACCCTGCGAACTTTGCGAGATTCTGTCATTCAAATCATCCTTTCTTTCAAAAGAGAGCTCTGTACATTAAGTTACTCTTATTTTATTCGATAGTAAAGAAGAATCTTGTCAAAAAAACTACTTATCCTATCGTTATCTGTTCGTTTGCGGACTTTCCCTAAGAGAAAGATCACCCTTCTTCATTATAGACGAATTTTATTTGGTAAGAGTTTTAGATAAACAAAAAAAAAGCGCAGTCCTTCATTAAAAGGGGCTGCGCTTTTTACGATTAGATAATTTAAGTATAGAGTTTTCTCTCTATACATCTGGTTCTTCCACAGAGGCATCGTTGATCTTTTGTAAGAGAGAGCTTTCTTTCTGGAAACTGAGCCCGGCTTTAAGCTCCTTATTTTCACGGGCTTCATACCAGGCACTGGTATCTTTAATAGTTTTCTCTATGGCACGAAACTTCAGGCCTTTTTCAATAGCTTTCGTACAATCAATGCCAAAATTACCCTCTGTAGGAACCCAGAGAGGGACTTCCATCCAGGGCTGAACCTGTTCTTTAAGCAGAAAAGATTCGGTGACCCACCGTGGTTCAGCTTCAAGATTAAGCACTGCCTGACAGGATTGAATGAAGTTATGCATGGTAAGTTTTTGTTCTGGACCGGCTGCGTGATACACTCCTGTCTCATGGTTCTCAATCATATGAAGAATCCAAGCTGATAGATCACGTACATCAATGAACTGGACCTTTTTTTCTTTTGGTTCTGGTACTATAAATTCCCCGCCTGCCTTCACTCGGACTGGCCAGTAAGTAAACCTGTCAGTCGGATCATCCGGCCCCACAATTAATCCGGGTCGGATCAGAAGGGAGCGGCTCTCACTCATGATGTCCGTGACAGCCCGTTCACTATGGAATTTCAAAGGCCCGTAGTATTCATTACTGCCTCTTCCCTCCATTCCATTCGTTACCTTTTGCAGCTCTCCCTCTGTTAAAGTCATCACTTCTGCCGATTCTGTAAGGTGATCCTGCTCTGTGAGGTGCTTGTAAACGGACATGGTAGATATATAGCAATACAAATGAACCTGGTCTTTAAGTAATTCAGCAGATTGAGCCACCACTTGCGGAGTAAACCCGCACGTATCGATAACAGCGTCCCACTTTCTGCCTTTTAGCTGACTCAGATCTTCTATGTTTTCGCGATCTCCCTTTATTTGTTCCACGCTTTTAAATAGACTTGGGTTTGTCCTGCCTCTATTAAATAAGGTAACTTGATGATCTCTAGCTATAGCATGTTCTACAATAGATTTTCCAACGAATTGTGTACCTCCAATGATTAGCAGCTGCATAAGTATCCCCCTGTTTTCAAGCGTTACTTTACTCATTCAACCTTTTTCGCTAAAACCCTTTAAAATATGCCTTGGAAATCATCAACAGACCTCATTTTCAGGAGGCGACCTTACCATTAGCGCCTCCCGGAATCCGTCTGTGTTCTACTCTGCAGCTGCCTCCTTTTTCTTAGCAAAAACAAAATACTTATTAAAAAAGAAGCTCGCTAATGCTGATAAATACATGGAGGCTAGCTTTGGAATGTTTGTCTCTAACCACTGCGGAAAGCCGTGGATATGATCAAATAACCATAAGCCAGCAACAAAGATGATATTCGCAATAAGCAGGCTGATGAGCGATTGAATAATAAATGCGATAAACTGTCTCGTATTTTTCTTGGCTTGAAAGGTAAACTTTGAGTTCCATAAGTAGCTATTCATGACGGCCGTGCCATAAGCCAGGGTATTAAATAAAGTCAGCAGCAGCTTATTTTCTGTTGGAAAGAAATACAGTAAACCATTAAGCACACCAATATCCAGAGCGGCACAAAAAAGTCCTACAATACAGTACTTTATATATTGAATGATGCTCTCTTTATGACGATGATAAAAGTTCATAATTCCCTCACTTTATTCATTTGCTCTAACATTTAATTAATTAACTTGAAACTTCCCTTTAAATCATAACATTTTCACATGCAGCAAGTCTGAAATGAGGAGTCCAATGAACACATCCATGAAAAATTATGTCCAAACAGGAGTGAAGAAGCAAGATTCCTGGATCATCGATAAACATGAAAGTGAACGTCTGGTATGATGGTCTAAATAGATTCTTTATTCTTTTACGTTAAGAGGTGATCCTTGTGCCGCAGCCCCGTTTTAAATTAAGCACGATTATTATAGGATTTGTCTGTCTGGTCGTTTTACTCTCGCTAGTGATTACTGACCTATTAATTACAAACAATACAAGTCACAACATCGAGAAGGAACTACGAGATAAAGCAAGGATTGTTTCACGTACGGCTGCAGAATCACAAATTGTTAAAGAAGGATTGCAGGATCAATCAAAGGAAAGTAATATCCAGGATTACGCAATGGCGATTCAAAAAGCGGCAGATGTAATGTTTGTGGTAGTGATGGACATGAATGGCATTCGAAAATCCCACCCGGAGCCCGATCGCATCGGCAATCACTTTGTGGGCGGAGATGAGAAACGTGTCCTCCAAGGGGATGAATATATTTCCCGTTCCAAAGGTACACTCGGCGAATCATTACGGGCTTTCACACCCATCTATAATAAGAATCATAAGCAA
The DNA here is from genome assembly GCF_046719735.1 of Halobacillus rhizosphaerae. Classification (NCBI taxonomy): domain Bacteria; kingdom Bacillati; phylum Bacillota; class Bacilli; order Caryophanales; family Bacillaceae; genus Halobacillus; species Halobacillus rhizosphaerae. The sequence goes on along the minus strand of NZ_JAUTWQ010000009.1, from coordinate 18,344 downwards.
ATTGGCGCTGTGGCAGTAGGGATTTCTCTTCAGGCCGTTCAATCCGCCATTCATCAGAATCAGCGTCAGATCTTCATTGGTTCGATTATTGGAATTCTCGTTGGGATTATCGGGGCTTTCCTATTAGCCAGATACATTAAAAACAGTTTGTTCGGGCTTGAACCTTATGCGATTGCCCGGATTCATGAAGAACGAAACCAAATGCTCCATTCTGTTCATGAAGGGATTATAGCGATTGACAAAGATGCCACGATCGTCCTAGTGAATAAATCTGCTCGTCAAATTTTTCAAAAAGCAGGGTTAATGGACAAGGAGCCAATTGGATTAAAGATCAATCAATTCCTGCCAGGCACCCAGCTCGATCGTGTATTGGATGAGCAAGAAGCTGATCTCGATGAAGAACAGATCATTAACGGAGTCTCAATTATTACGAACCGTGTTCCTCTGGTAGTCAACGACACCGTAGTGGGAGCCATTGCGACATTTCGAGATAAAACCGAAGTGAATCAGCTGGCGGAACAATTGACGGGTGTACAAATGTATGCCGATACGCTGCGTTCACAATCCCATGAGCACATGAATCAGCTTCATGTGCTGCTCGGAATGATTAAGTTGAAGGAATATGACCAGGTCACCGGTTATATTAGTACACTCGTCGACCATCAGGCCTATGAAGTTGGGAATGTGACACGAAATATAAAAGACCCTGCATTTGCAGGTTTTATCATTGGGAAGATCAGTTTCGCAAGGGAGGCTGCTGTCACCATGACCATCGATTGCGAAACAGAAATACCATCTCCAGATGACCCAGCTCTAACCCACGACCTTATTACCATTGTCGGCAATTTAATTGATAACGCGATCGACAGTGTGAAGGAAAAAGGGAAGAAAAACATCACGATTTCTCTTTCTTACATCGATGAGCTGCTTACCATTGTTGTAGCTGACAACGGGCCAGGTATTTCTGATGAAATGCAAGAAAAAATATTTCTCAAAGGGTTCTCCTCTAAAACAGGTAAACACCGTGGTTTTGGCCTCTATCTAACAACGAACAGTGTTGATAAATGGAATGGTTCAATTGAAATCGAATCCGCTCCTGATCACGGAACCCGGTTTACAGTAATTATTCCATATGAAGCAGGTGGTGAATAACTTGATTAAGGTGTTAATTGTGGAAGATGATCCAATGGTCGCCTCCCTGAACAAACAGTATGTCGAGCAAATGGAAGGATTTACAATTACCGGCATGGCAGCCAATACAGAAGCAGCCCTCAGCTATATAACAACAACAGAAATTGATCTTATGCTGCTGGATGTTTACATGCCCGGTTTAAATGGCATTGACTTTCTTAAGCGTATCCGGGAACAGGACCAGGATCTTGATGTAATCTTAATCACGGCTGCTTCGGACCTCTCTCAGATTCAACAGTCATTAAGGCTGGGCGCTGTTGATTATTTAATTAAACCTTTTGAATTTGACCGATTTCAAAAAGCGCTGACTCAATACAAGAGCAATTACCAGAAGCTAACGAAGAAGCAAACCATCAGTCAGGAAGAACTAGACCAATTACTGCAGAAGAAAAGCAGCCGCACAGAGGCACAGCTTCCTCAGACCTTACCTAAAGGCTTAACAAAAAACACCCTTCTCACCATTCAGCAAGCCATATTGGATAAGAGTCCTTCCTCCTTCTCCACAGAAGAAATTGCAGAAGCGGCAGCGATTTCACGGGTCTCCGTAAGAAAGTATTTGAAATTCTTGACTGATCTCGGTTACTTGGAAGAAACCTTAATTTACGGTGTCGGCCGACCGATTTATCAGTATAGACTGAAAGATGAGCATACAATCGAACCCTATATATAGTCGAAAGCAGCCAATTACGGCTGCTTTCTTTAATTACAATACTATTAATAATTTATTAATGTGTGAATTTCCTCTTAAAATTTATACACTAAACACAGTTATTTGAAAGCGCTTACGGATGAACGTTAGCATTGATCAATTATTTTAGGAGGAATGGTACAATGGACCAAACAGCAGAGAAACTGAGAGAAGATCAACAACCGAACAACGTCTCGGAAGTAACAAAGGAAAGAAAGCCTTTTACAATTTTCGAGATTCCGGTCTTATGGTTCGGGATTTTTACAGTGATTACTTTAGTCAGCTTGTACACAGGAAACTTACCCGGCGGCATGATCGGCAGTCTGCTGGTCATGATGGTTCTGGGAGAACTGTTCGGATGGATTGGGGATCATACCCCTATTGTGAAAACCTTCCTTGGAGGTGGCGCCATTGTGGCCATTTTCGGTGCTGCCTTTATGGTTTATGCAGGTCTGCTTCCTGAATCATCAGTTACGACTATGACTGGTTTTATGAAGGATGGCGGATTCTTGAACTTCTATATTGCTGCATTAATTACCGGCAGTATCCTTGGGATGAACAAGAAGATTCTAGTCAAAGTAGGATTGCGTTACTTTATTCCGATTTTTGGTGCCATTATCGGTGCTGTGCTGATTGCCGGACTGTTGGGGTCACTTGCAGGGTTTTCGTTAAGAGAGGCCGTCCTTGTTATCACGATGCCTATTATGGGCGGCGGCATGGGAGCTGGAGCTGTTCCAATGAGTCAGATCTACTCTGAAATGATGGGAAATGATCCAAGCTATTATATTTCTATCCTTGTTCCAGCGCTTGCTTTGGGTAACGTCTTCGCCATTGTGCTCGCCAGTATGCTTAATTTGTTGGGAAGAAAAGTTCCCTCTTTAACTGGGAATGGCCAATTGATACCCGGATTTAAATACAAAGAAGAAAAGCAAACCTATGATATTCAAAAAATGGGAATGGGACTGTTAGCCGCGATTACCTTCTTTGCAGTCGGCGGTCTGTTAGGTGATTATATCCCTCTTCACCCTTATGCCCTCATGATTATTATTGTAGCAATTGCTAAGATTGCCGATATCATTCCAACAAGTGTGATTGAAGGAGCCAGCCAGTGGTACAAGTTCGTGGCGAACAACTGGACACTTGCCTTGCTATTCGGAATCGGAATCGCCTATACTGATTTAAACACCGTGCTTGAAGCATTGACTCTACCGTATATTTTAACGGTGTTCGGAGTAGTCGCAGGTGCCATCCTAGGTGCCGGACTGCTAGGTAAGATCGTTGGGTTCTATCCAATTGAAGCCGCGATTACCGCTGGCTTATGTATGGCCAATATGGGAGGAACGGGAGATGTCGCTGTTCTCTCCGCTTCCAGAAGAATGGAATTAATGCCTTTTGCGCAAATTTCGTCCCGGTTAGGCGGTGCGCTGATTTTATTATTAGCAGGCTTAATTATTCCTCTTTTGTCTTGATAACTTTTAGAAAATGTGGTGGCCGTTTTGGAAGTAATTTTGATCGTATTACCCGCTTTTATCATCTTTGGAATTGGGTACATTGGGCAGAAAAGGATAGGGTTTGACCGGAAGTCGATCTCAACCGCTGCCCTGTATTTAATGTATCCATTCCTTGCTTTTCGGACCTTTTACCAGAATAAGGTCACCCTTGATTATCTTTATATCGTATTATTTTGCGTATCGCTGATGATTATTCTGATTGTGCTCGTAAGCATTATCGCAAAAATTCAAATGCAGACGAAACCCAAATCCTCTGCTATGGTCTTGTCCAGTGTCTTTATGAACAGCGGAAATTATGGTGTGCCGATTATTTTATTCGCTTATGGCAAGGCCGGTGTCGACTATGCGATCATCATGATGGTCGTTCAGTCTTTGTTAATGAACACCGTCGGGCTTTACTATGCGGCTAGAGGCAGCAGCACTTCCAGTTTAAATATGAAGGAAGCAGCTGGGAAAATCGGCAGGATGCCGATCAATCATGCAGTTGTTCTAGGATTACTTGTCCAGGTCACGCATATAAAAATACCCGAATTTATTATGCAGGCGGTTAATTTAGTTGCAGATGCTACCATTCCAACTATTATGCTTGTACTTGGAATGCAATTGGCTTCGCTAACAAAAGGAACAGTTAAATGGCGGGAATTGTCCACTATTTTCACCATAAAATTAATGATCTCTCCTGTCATCGCCTTTGGATTAACGGTGGTTCTTGGACTTAATCCGCTGCTTACCAGTATTCTGGTTATTCTATCTGCTATGCCGACGGCGGCCAACACCACTATGTATTCTCTCCAGTATAATACGGAGCCTCAGCTGGTATCCTACAGTACGCTCGTAACTACTTTGGCCAGTATTGTGACGGTTCCTTTTATGCTCTGGCTGTTCGGCGCCGTTTCCTAGCAAAGTAAAGCAGAAGTCTTTTAGCCAATTAAAAATCCGAATGATGAGGAAAGGAATGCTTACGACATTCCTCCATCATCGTTCGGATTTTTTGTGCAATTCCCTTGTTGGTTCCTCTTTAAATTTTTGGGACATCTCCTTATGACCCAGTCTGCTGTAACCATCCTTGCTCCATACTAAGGGGAGAGGGAGTTTGCCGTAACTTTGTCGATCACAACGATCAGAATAAATAGAAATATAAAAGCCACCGCAAGCCATTCATGATAATAAGTTTTAGCTTGTTTATCCTCCCGTCTCTGTTCAAACCCTTTAATCATCTCCCAAATCATGAAAAGGATATAAAGGGGTAAGGCATGGAACATGTTAAACTCCTGATCATAAACGTTTAGCCCTATAAGCAAACCAAATGCCAGGAAAACCATAGCATAATCAATGAATTCAAATAATTTATTTCTGCCGCTCAGGACAAAGCCTCTAGGTTTAATCCCAAGTTTTATTCTGAAATAAAACTGACCTACAGCTATGTAAAGAACAATCATGATTAGGGCAGTCATCACGATAGGATCCATAAAACCCCCCTAAATGAAATCTTTTGACTTAGCCCATACTAAACTAAATATGGAAAAACGCAATCCTTCATCAAGGATTGCGTATATTTCACAGATAAGAGACTTCTGGCCATTAGCTTTTTGATTCAAACGTTTTGCAATCCGTTTCTTCCACAGATTGCGTTTTCAATTGATTGTGTGAAACTACGTAGATTTTCTCCGCATTACACCGGTTTCCTTCTCCCCAGTAGGTGCAGTTGTTTACTTCACAGAGTACATCTTTAGCCATACTTAACACCTCCGATCCCTCTTATCATTTGCAACATGAAGTAAAAATAATGATCGTGGGTACAAAATAATGAGAACGATAGGAGGAACATCAGAAGTCATTCTATTCTTTTCCCGTCTTTGTCTAACACATGAACTTCTTGGGGACCAGGGAAAGATTTTTTTACATCCTTATCTGCAAAGAATTCTGTAACCAGCTTCTCTATTTGCTCTGCTTTTTCTTTTACCTTTGGCTGAGAAGCAGCCAAAGATAAGTTAACGATGATAGGCGCGTTTTCTGTTAAAGTAACCGACTGAACAGGGAAATTACTCTTACTTTTAAGTCCTTGTGTGACGGAGGGAATTACTTTCATTTCCCAGTCGCGCTTTGTCCCTTGATTAAAGTTGATAGGAAAGTCATCAATCTTCCCATCTTTTTGAACCAGAAGATCTATAAACGTTTTATGATACTGATTAATTTCCGATACATCCCGGATCTCCTTTTGATTCTTGGAGAACATTAAAGTCATCTTCTCAATGTGACCATACGCCGCTGAAAATGTCATACCATAGGAAATGGATAGCTCATCCTTCTTTTCCATCTCTTTTATAGCTTTCATGACAGCTGCTTGCTGCTGTTTGGATATGGCTGTATGATTTGTCTCGTTATATAAAGGGCGAACTACTGCTTCGTAGTGGGGGAGCTTAGAAGTAAGAACCTTTTCCATACTTTGTTTCAAATCCTCTTTCATGCCCTCAAAAAACGCCTGGGAATAAGGACGAATTACGAGAACCATCTGATGAGTTTCGGGTGATACAGTTGTTTCATACCCGTCTGGATAACTCTTCTTTTCAAATACATCTTTTACAGCCGTCTGAATATCATCTTTAACCTCCAGAGTATGATAGCGGGTAATGAGCGGATTTGAACTTTCCTTATATGTAATGCCATTCATGGATGAGTCATGAGCCCAATCCTTTCTAAACAGGATGACTGTCAAGATCGCGATAATTATAATCAAACCTATTTTCCATTGTTTTTTCATATAGACCTCCTCATTCTTCACTATATTTCCAATTATTTCAAAGTAGAATTGTGAAAACAATCGATTTTGAAATAAAAAAAGGTGCTTTCCTTTTCGGATCAGCACCTCAACATTTTTCTTCAGTTTTTAAATTATAGTCGGAGAGTTCGTAAGTCTGTAAACTCTTGCTTCGAAAGCCTTTAAGTTTAATGTCCACTCTTCATGTGAACGAAATTCATAATTGCTTAGAATGATCTCTGTATTCCTCTTTTTATATTCTTCAGGTAATTTAAAATACGCATCTTCAGCAAACAGATTCGTGATAATAAGAAAAACTTCTCCATTTAAACTTCTAGAATAAGCAAAAACTTGATCATGTTCCGGTAACACAAGCTGAAAGTCACCATAAATCAATGTTTGGTATTCTTTACGCAGCTGGATAAGCTTTTTATAGTAATGAATGATAGAACCTTTATTCTGTAAAGATCTTTCCACATTTATTTCCTGATAATTTGGATTTACCTTCAACCAAGGTTCTCCATCAGTAAACCCCGCGTTGCTCTCCGCAGACCACTGCATGGGTGTCCTGGAGTTATCACGACCGGTTTTCCAAATAACTTTCATAATCTCGTCATGCGATTTCCCTCGGTCTCTCTGATAATGATAATAATTTTTAATAGCTACATCATTATAATCTTCGACCGACTGAAATTGAACATTGGTCATCCCGATTTCCTGCCCCTGGTAAATAAACGGCGTTCCTTGCATTAAGAAATAAAACGTTGCCAGACATTGGCTGGACTCTTTATGATATTCATCATCGTTCCCCAAAATTGATACAGTGCGGGGAAGGTCATGATTTTCCAGGAATAAGGCATTCCACCCTACCCCATTCAGGGACGTTTGCCACTTAGAAAAAATGTTTTTCAATGAATGAATATCTAAACCTTTGTTGAGATTATTCTCCCACAATCCCACATGTTCAAATTGAAACAGCATATTGAACTTTCCTTCTTCTTCACCTACCCATTTGGGTGCTTCTTCGACTGTGACACCATTGGCTTCCCCCACCGTCATAATGTCATAGTTAGAAAAAGTATTCTGTTCAAGCTCCTCTAAAAACGCATCAATGCCTTCTCTGTTGCGGTGACCAGCAAGTGAAGAGACATACTTTTCGTTATGCGGGTTGGGGAGATCAGGAAAACCAGCTACTTTCTTGATGTGAGAAATGGCATCAATTCGAAACCCATCGATCCCTTTATCCAGCCACCAATTAATCATTTCATACAATTCATTTCGTACGTTTGGATTTTCCCAATTTAAATCGGGCTGTTTCCGTGAAAATACATGCATATAATACTCATTGGTTAAAGAATCATGTTCCCATATAGAGCCTTCAAAAATAGAGGCCCAATTATTCGGTTCTTTTCCATCTTTCCCTGGATGCCATATATAGTAGTCTCTATAAGGATTATCTTTGGAGGACTTCGATTCAATAAACCAGGGATGCTCATCAGAAGTGTGATTGATCACTAAATCCATAATCAATCTCATTCCTCGGTGGTGCACTTCCTTCAAGAGCTGATTGAAATCTTCCATGACTCCAAACTCATCCATAATACTTTTGTAATCACTTATATCATAGCCATTATCATCATTCGGGGAGCGATACACGGGACAAATCCAAATCACATCAATCCCTAGATCGTTTAAGTAATCGAGTTTTGAAATCACCCCTTGGATATCCCCTATTCCATCCCCATTAGAATCCATAAAACTCCGTGGATAGATTTGATATACGACTGCTTCTTTCCACCATTGCTTTTTCATAGTTCCATCCCCCAGCATTCAAATGTGATGTCTTTTCTTTGCAAATTTACTTAACCGCACCTTCTGAAACTCCTTTAATAATTTGCTTCTGAGCAAAAAAGTAAAAGATCACGACCGGAATAACTGCTATCGTCAAACCCGCTAGAGCTAAGTGCCACTGCTTCGTATATTGGCCGAAGAAATAGAACATTTTCAAAGGAATTGTCGCATTGGCTTCTCCTAGAACTAAGGATGGCAATAAGTAATCATTCCAAATCCATATTACGTTTAAGATTCCTACCGTAACTGATATCGGTTTCAGTAAAGGGAAAATAATGTACCAGAATAACTGGAAACGATTTGCACCATCAATAATCGCCGCTTCATCCAATGATTTTGGAATTGCAGATAATGCTCCATGATAGAGAAAAATAGACAAACTGCAGCCAAACCCAAGGTACATAAAGATTAACCCTGCCGCATTCAGCATATTGGCTTGTCCAAAGATAGAAACTAAAGGAATCATGACAGACTGAAAGGGTATTAACATAGCCGCGACAAAAACAAAAAAGATGACACCGCTCATTTTACTTTTATTTCTGGCCAATGCATAAGCTGCCATCGAGGAAAACAGGATGATCACAGCTATACTTACTCCCGTTATGAGCAGAGAGTTAAATAACGACTTCAAAAATTCAAGCTCTTTAAACGCATTAACAAAGTTACTAAATTCAACCGATTGCGGAAAGCCGAGCACATCACTGAAAATCTCGCGCTTAGATTTAAAAGCATTAACAATCATTAAATAAAAAGGTGCGAGCCAAATTAATCCGAGGATCAGTCCGATGACTTCAATAGAAAATATCTTTTTCTTCTCCTCATTTTTTCTCATATTATAAATCCACCTCTCGCTTTTTATTGTAATAAACTTGAGTTAACGCAATAACCGCCACCATTAAGAAGAAGATCACAGCTTTTGCCTGGGCATAAGCCATTTGATTATCTGAAAAAGCCGTCCGAACGATTTCCATTGCGACCATTTGAGTCGAGTTATAAGGTCCGCCATTCGTTAAAGACAGGTTTTGATCATAAATTTTAAAAGCCATCGACAGGGTTAGGAACATGCTCACTGTGAAAGCCGGGGCAACTAGCGGAAAGGTAACCGTTTTAAAACGCTGAAAACTGCTGGCCCCATCGATTTTCGCAGCTTCTATCAATTCTTTCGGAATATTTTCTAAATAGGCAATGTAAATAATCATAATGTATCCAGCCATCTGCCAGACAGTTAGGATCACAAGACCCCAGAATCCGGTAGTTGTCGTAGAAAGCCAGCCCTGTAATGCTTCGATTCCTAAGATATCTCCAATATTGTTAAACACATTTACGAAAACGAATTGCCAGATGAATCCTAATATTAGACCGCCAATTAAGTTCGGCATAAAAAAAACGGTACGCAGCATATGGTTCGATTTAATATTTCTTGTCACTAACAAAGCAAGTAAGAGTCCAAGTATATTCAAAAGAATAACCGTTACAAAAGCAAACTTTACCGTGAACCAAATCGAATGCATAAATTCATCTTCGTGAAAAAGCTGGATATAGTTTTTTAATCCGGTAAATTGAGTCGCTGTTAGTCCATTCCAGTCGGTAAAGGAAAAAATAAAACCATAAATGAAAGGGATGACGACTACGATCCCTAACCCTAAAATTACAGGAGTAAGAAACAACCAAAACCAGGGACTGCGATTATTCATGTAAATCCTCCTATAACAAAATATTTAAAGAAAGAAGGCTAACACGCCAGGGTCCTGCTCTGAAATGTTAGCCTTTTAATAGACAATCCTACTGTCTCATGTCTTCCCACTTGCTCTTCGAATCCTTTTCTAATTCACTCCAAGTCATTTCACCACTCAAGTACTTCTGAACATTGCCGCCAAGGTAATCTCCCCATGTGCCTGGATATCCAAGAAATACCCAGCCAGTCTTTTTATTATCAGAAGCATACTGATAAATTTCTCGAGAGAGTGGATCCGAAATCTTATCAGTATCAAATCCCTTATAAGCTGGAATAAATTTAAAGTCTTCCAACACGGCTTTCTTACCCGCATCAGAGGTGTAGATCCAGTCGATGAAATCTTTTGAAGCCTGAATGACCTCTTTGCTGCTGTCTTTATTTACCGCCCAATAATTAGGAATTCCTACAGGTAATTTCCCTTCAGACCCTTCTACTGGGATCGGCATAATTCCCATGCCTTCTTTCGCAAATTCTGGATCCATTTGCTGGACAGATGGATAGATCCAGTTTCCTTGTTGAATGATGGCTACCTTCTGAAGTGAAAAGTATTGTTCAACTTGTTGAGAGTAATCAAGGCTCAAGGTTGGTTTAACCGAGTATTTATTTTGTAAATCAATCATTCTCTGAAACTCTTTTCCTTTAGTAAAACTAACTTTATCTGCATTAAATGCAGTAAGAACTTTCTGATCAAATTCTGAAGCCAAATAAACATTTGATAAATGATTACCTGGCACCCACTTTTCTTTCGCTGGAAAAGCAAAGACTGCATCAATACCGAGTTTATCTTTCTGACTATTCAAGGTCTCTACCGCTTTCTTCAAATCTTCATAAGAAAGAATGTCATCAGGGTTAATCCCTGCTTTTTTAAAGATGTCTTTGTTGTAAATAAATCCATACCCTTCTTGGTTAAAAGGAAGTCCGTGCACTTCTCCATTTTTTGTAACAGGATCTAATGTGCCGTCCAGAGCTAATTCCGCTGCTTTCGTATCCGATAGATCCGCAAGATACTTTTCATAATTTGCAGCTTCTGTTGGGCCAGCAATACTGAAAATTTCCGGTTCATCACCTGAAGCAAATTTAGTTTTAAGGGATCCTGAGTAATCTGATCCTCCCCCTACACTTGTAATTTTAATGTTGACATCCGGATGTTCTTTTTCATATTCCTTAGCTAACTTCTCAAATTGATCGTTAAATTCCACTTTTCCTTGAAAAATCTCAATAGAAATTTGATCGTCGGAATTACTACTGGATCCCCCTGAAGAAAATGAACATCCAGCTAGTAGTGCACTGGAAACTAAGAGCGATGAGACAAGTTTTTTGGCTTTCATGCAATCCACTCCTTTTTATGATATCGGTTTCATTAATCTTTAAAAAAATATAAAACCCCATGACAAACTCTTTCAACAATTTACTAATTTTGCTTAACCTTAGAGACTCAATTGGATATATGATATCGGTTTCATATATCAGTAAAAATTTTTGCTTCTTATTAGGTATGTTTTTCGCCTGCAAAATCCTCTTCTTAAGAATTAATTTGTATTATACGTGAATATGATATCGGTTTCAACAAGAAATCCAAATTTTTTTCCTTGCTCTTAATTACGTAGAATCCCTTACAACTAATTCCACCGGCAATTCAATATTCTCAACACTCCCATTTTTATCTTTCAACAATGTAATCAATCCCTCTACCGATTTCTCACCCATTTGATTAATAGGCTGACGGATGGTAGTTAATTTAGGATCGAGCATTTCTGCGATTGGCTGATCATCGAACCCAATAATTGCAATATCCTCAGGGATTCTCCAGCCATGATCCTTGGCTTCAATAATCACCCCGGCGGCTATCTCATCGCTCCCCGTAAAGATTGCTGTAGGTTTATCATCCATCTCCATGATCTGGCTCATCACCCTTTTACCATCATCGATTGTATGCTTGTTAATAAAGATCCAATTGGGATTAACAGAAATACCTGCCTCACTGAGTGCGGTTTGATAGCCCTGATTCCGATCCTTATCTTTGCCATCTTCTGCAAATAACCCGCCAGTACAATACCCAATCTTTTTGTGACCTTTATCGAGTAAATGTTTGATCCCTATATACGTACCTTTAGTTTGATCTAATCTGACAGTAGGTACATTAGAATGACTTAAATATTCATTACACAGCAGAATAGGACCATATTGAGTATAAGGCTCGATATTATCCCAATCATTCTCGATGGATGTCATAATAATGCCATCTACTTGACGGGTCTTTAATAGATTTAGAAAATATAACTCTTTATCTATGTTCTCATCACTTTGAAACATTAACACCTGGTAATTATTTTTGTACGCGACTTGCTCCATTGAATTGACTAAATAAGAGAAAAAAGGATTTACGATTCTAGGGACAATAACACCGATCGTACTAGTTATATGGCCCCTTAACCTTCTTGCTGAAGGATTAGGAAAATAGCCCAGTTCTTTCATGGCATCTTGAACAAGTGCTCTCTTTTCTTTTGAGATATAGGGATGGTTGTTAATTACTCTAGAAACAGTAGCTTTGGAAAGGCCAGTTAGCTTGGCTACATCCGAAATCGTTGCCATTTTACCCCACTCCAATCAAGTGTATGAAATCAGTTTCATGTTTTATTCTATCCTAATTGAAGGGCAGATTGCAATGACCCCGACATTTTAACAGAATCATACCCTTGTTCCTCCCTTCCGTTTAAGAGGAATAGGTCTGGTTACTCTCCCATTATTTACAAGTACCTACTGTTTCTAATTCATGTTCAATAGTTTCACAAAAATAGAACGACTCTTTATAATAAGGATGCTCTATTTTATTAGATGATCTTATAGAATGAATTCCCATTAACTAAAAAATGAGCCCTCGAATGGTTAAAAATAATGTAAACACGGAAATGATAATACATAGCCAGCCTGTTCCCTTTTTTTCCTTCCTCAACTCTTCCACTCCCACTAACAATATTAATATTCCTAGGAAAAAATCCATCAATGGTTTTAATGTATAATTTTTAGTAAGCAGTCCATATCCTCCGATCAAAACCACGGCACCAGCGCATATAGCTCTCGAAATAGTTAACAATGTAAACCTTCCTTTACTTCAACAATTTCGCCCTTTACTAGATAAATAAATCTTATCATAGCGTTCCACTTTTGAATGTAGTTATCTTTCATTATCCATTCGTTCACTTTTACAGGACTGTTTTAATTATGACTAGATAAAAATATCAATCCTCGCTTTAATAATGCCTAAATTGTTAAATAACCCCCATAATCATAAAAAAAAGACCTCCTGATTATCAGGCGGTCTACAAATTGTTCATGCGATTCGAGCTACTCATTCAGTTCTTGAAAAATTTTTCAAATGGTCCCATATTGCCTGCGTCGCATTAAAGCGCTCCATGACCTTACCTGTGAGTAAAGTGGATTGTGACTCAGGTCCTCCTGGCCACGTATGTCCACTGCCATGGAGAGTGTACAAGATTACTTTCTCGTCACCGTCAGTCTGAACATAGCTTGTTTTCGTAACCAAATGTTTCCCGGATTGTGATGGATCAAGGAGATCTTCTTGCTGTTTGAGTAACCGGGGGTTCCATGAAGATGCGAATAATGCTCCCGTTTCTTCTGCTGAAATCAGCTGATCAATCATATAGGCATCTGAATACCGGCCGTCATAAGGGACAAACTGGTCTCCTGTTCCCATAATAAATACAAGAGGCATAGGTTTCTGCCAATTGATGTTTTCAGCAAGTTCTATCACCAAAGGTCCCGCCACTCCTCCAACACCGGCAAATGTATCCTGACATTCGATGCCCAATTTTAGACTAAAGGCAGAGCCATTGGAGAATCCTTCTGCATAAATCCTTTGATTATCAATGGGATAGGTCCGTTTAAACCATTCAATCATTTCCAGAACGAATTCCACATCGTTAATTTGATGCTGGAACGCACTGTTTTTTCTTCTGCCTTCATTCCACTGCTTGCTCATCCGGTCATCCGGGTCACTCTGCCAGGCTTCAGGGAAAACCGTAATGAACTGCTGCTGTTCAGACACCTCATGAAATTGGGTTAGTTTCATGTGATGCTGGGCATGGCTGCCCGCGCCATGGAAACAAAAGACTAAAGGGGCAGCCTCAGGCATGATGCTGGGCAACTGGTAATAAAACGTCCGTTCTTTTCCGCCGACCCACATGACTTCCTGATACAGTTGGTGCACATTCACGGTTATCCCTCCTATTACTTTTTATTATAGCCTAATTTAGCGAAAAACAAGGAAATTAAGCTCTGTAAATAGGAGCTATTTTTTTCACGTATCTTGATTAAACTATCCACTGTTAGACTTTGTGAATCGCTAAACCTTCAATGTCCTCGATCGCTTCCATCCACGCTTCATTAAAGCTTGGATGAGGATAATATATCGACGTCAAATCTTCCTCTCGTGCCACCAATTCAAGGGCTAAGACTCCCTGAGATATTAGATCGATGGCTCCTTCTCCAACTGCATGAAAACCAAGCAGTTTCTTTGTTCCCTGTTCACTAACCGTTTTTACAAACCCGCTTTTCTCTCCTGTTATTTCAGCAAAACCGTTTCCAGACAGTTGAAATTGACCTGTGCTAATTTGGTAGTCATGAGCTTTTGCTGCTTCTTCTGTGAGACCAGCAAAAGCTACCGGTTGGAGAAAATGAATGACATGAGGAACGATAGACGATTCTATGGCACTATTTTTCCCGCCACAGTTTTCGGCCGCTACTTTTCCCTGACGGATCGCCGTCGAAGCCAGGGGTACGGCACTCACCAAATCCCCTACAGCATAGATGCCTGTAACTGAAGTTTCCATGCGCTTATTTGTAGCAATTAACCCATTTTCCTGCTGTTGAATACCTGCAGCAGAAATGTGCAGATCCTCTACACAAGGAGCAGATTCCCCGGTCACGTACAAATGGGAGCCCGCTATTTCTCTCTTTTCTCCTCGTATATGCAAAGCTAACGCGACACCTTCAGAGGTAACCGTTACTTTTTCCACTTCTGCTCCTTTCACATATTTCATTTTCGCTTTTTTCATTTGTCTGCCAAGTTCCCGATTAATAGCTGAGTCGAAGGGGAATTCTTTTCCATCTAATACGATAGTGACTCGGGAACCAAAGGAGGCAAAAGCTGCCGCTGCTTCAAGCGCCCTGTAATCTGATCCATATACGAGCAAATGATTCGGAACTTCCTCCAGCTGATAGATGGATGCGGCACCGAGAACACGGCTGTGGTCTGGTTCCATTCCCTGTGGATACGAATAGGAGCTCCCCGTGGCAATGATAATCTGATTACTTTCGTACAAATCAAACGCTTCACCGCGTTCCACTCCGATTCGCTCCGAGGAAATAAAGGAAGCTGTCCCCTGCACCACTTCGACGCCATGTTTCTTCAGCAAGGATTCCACACCGTTTGTTAATCGGCTGACCACGCTGTCTTTTTTTGTCTGCAGCGCTCGAATATCAAAGGTATAATCTCCGTTCAGTTTGACCCCTAATTCATCTAAATGTCTTAATTTTCTAAGCTGGGCGGCAGCGTGAGCAAACAATTTTGAAGGAATGCAGCCTTCGTTTAAGCACACGCCTCCCACTTTACTTCTCTCAACCAGCAGCACATCAAGACCGAGCTGGGCAGCCCGAATTGCCGCATTGTAACCACCCGGACCCCCACCAATAACAATCACTTGCTTATGGGTTACAAATTCACCTACGACCATTTATATCAGCTCCACGAGCATCAAGTGCGGATGCTCGATGTAATGAATAAACCGATTCGTAAAAGCGACGGCCGGGGATCCATCAGCCACGCGGTGATCAAAGGTTAATGTCAAATTCATCATCTGTCTGATCACAATTTCATCCTCGATCACAACCGGCATTTTCTTCGTTTTGTGAAACGCCATTAAGCCTGCCTCCGGGTAGTTGAGAATCGGCGTCGCACCGGTACTCCCCATCGGTCCTACGTTACTGATGGTGAAGGTGCCTCCTCTTATTTCATGGCTGGAAAGCTTATTTTCCACGGCTCTCTTTGTTAATTCTTTCATTTCACGATGGATTTCTGTCATCGACTTTTGTTCAACATGTTTGATTACGGGCACGATTAATCCTTCTTCCGTTCCTGTTGCCAGCCCGATATGATAGAAAGGTTCCAACTGGATTTCTTCTTTTTCTTCATCCAGTTTTGAATTAAAGATTGGAAATTCCTTCAGGCAGAGCTGCAAAGCTTTAATAAAGAAAGCAGTGACGGAGATGGTACGGCCATCCTGCCTGGCTGTCCCTTGTTTCAACTGGCTTTTCAAATTTAACAAGTCGGTCATATCGACTTCATCAAAATGAGTCACGTGAGGAGCCGTGTAAAGGGACTGCGTCATTTTCCGTGCGATCTGTTTGCGCCGTCCTTTAAAGGGAATGGTTTTCACTGCCGGCTGTTCCTTGCCTTTGGATAAAGGCTGCTGTTCAGGAACAGCCTCCTCTAGACCCAGCACCGATTCCTTTTGACGGTCCAGGAATGAATAGATATCTTCATCAAGGACACGTCCAGCTGGACCTGAGCCGGTAATCTTCTCAATATCGACTTCCTGTTCTCTGGCAATGCGCCGTGTATGCGGGGAAGCCATGGCACGGTTAACAGGCAGAGCTTCCGCCGTCACCTGCTGAACAGGTTTGTTTACTTTCCATGAAGGCATGGTTGGTTTCTCCTCAGCGGGGGACTCTTTCTGTTCAGTCATCAGTGTTAGAATGGTGGTCCCCACTTCAACTACTTCGCCAAGCTCGAAATGGATTTCGTCCACTATTCCATCAGAAGGAGCTGTTAATTCTGCCGTCATTTTATCCGTTTGAATTTCCACAAGCGGCGCGTCATGTTTCACACGCTCTCCTTTTTTTACAAAATAGTGTAGAATTTCTGCTTCATGCATCCCTTCCCCGATATCATGTAATTTTACATCCATAGTCAAAGTCCTCCTTTAGGCGAGCTGCTAATATGAAAGTGCTGTATTGATGGCATGAATAATTTTCTCGCTGCTTGGGAGGTATTCCTGCTCAAGCGAGTAGACCGGTACAGGAGTATCAAATCCGGTCACTTTTTGAATCGGCGCTTTTAAATAAAAGAAAGAAGTATCGTTAATCACTGATAGGATGTCGCCATTTACGCCTCCAGAAGAGGGGGCTTCATGAACGATTACGGCCCGCCCGGTTTTATTCACGGATGTCTCGATTGTTTCTTTATCTAAAGGATATAGCGTGCGTAAATCAATGATTTCACATGTGGCTTTATGCTCGCGTTCAAAGTGTTCCACGGCTTTAACCGTGTCCGGAACCATGGCACCCCACGTAAAGATCGAGACGTCTTCCCCTTTCTTCACATAATCCGCCTTCCCGATTTCGATGGCGTACTTCCCTTCAGGAACCTCTCTCCTTGAAGATCGGTAGCTCCTCATCGGCTCAAGAAACAGCACAGGATCCGGATCCTCAATACTTGCGATCAGCAATCCTTTCGCATCATAAGCATTGGATGGAACGACTACTTTCAGTCCAGGGATATGGGTAAATAAAGCTTCAACGCTGTCCGAGTGAATCTCCGGTGCCTTCACCCCGGCCCCATAAGGCGCTCGGATTACCATCGGAACGGTATAGCGGCCCATCGAACGCTGGCGCATTCGAGTGGCATGAGTAATCAACTGGTTAAATGCCGGGTAAATGAATCCGAGAAACTGCATTTCTAAAACCGGACGAAAACCATTCACCGCTAAGCCGATTGACGTACCCATAATTGCCGATTCGGCAAGCGGGGTATCAATCACTCGGTCTTCTCCAAAAGTTTCTAAGAGTCCCTCTGTGGCCCGGAATACGCCGCCATTCGTTCCCACATCTTCCCCGAGTACTAACACGGACTCGTCTTCTTCAAGCATCGTTTTCATCGCATCCGTAATCGCCTGCACCATTGTTAATTTTCTTACTTGAATTGCGGTTGTCATTTTGCCTGCCCCCTCTTCAGTACCAAATGCTGCTCTCGCTGCTGTTCAATAGGCCAAGTGGGTTTCTCAAATACATGGGAAAATAACTGCTCAATATCGGCTTCTGGATACTCTTCCATTTCCTTCACGGCTTGATTTATCTCCTCAGTGATTTTCTGTTCCATCTGATCCAGCCAAGCTTTATCCCAATTATCTTCACTTCTCATGTAGTTCTCCAGGCGCAGGAGAGGATCGGTAGTCTTCCTTCGCAGATCACTTTCTGCCTGATCACGGTACTTCGATGGGTCATCCGCAGTCGTGTGAGCCCCGTATCTCCAGGTTACTGCCTCAATTAAGGTTGGTCCTTTGCCATTTCGGGCCCGATCCACTGCTTCTTTCGTTTCCATGTACACTGCTAAAATGTCATTTCCATCGATTCGAATGCCGGGCATATCGTAACTGAGCGCCTTCTGAGCAATCGTTTTAGAATTCATCTGCTTTTCAATAGGAAGACTGATCGCGTAGCCATTATTCTGATTAAAAAAGACAACCGGAGTTTTGAAAACGCTTGCAAAATTAAGCGCCTCATGAAAATCTCCCTCGGAAGTGGCTCCGTCTC
>NZ_JAUTWQ010000008.1:0-271791 GCF_046719735.1 Halobacillus rhizosphaerae | reverse complement strand
TGATTAAAAAAGACAACCGGAGTTTTGAAAACGCTTGCAAAATTAAGCGCCTCATGAAAATCTCCCTCGGAAGTGGCTCCGTCTCCAAAGTAAGCGATGGACACTCGATCGGTGTTTTTTTTCTTTTCTGCCCAGGCAGCTCCCGTAGCATGAAGCAATTGCGAGGCAATAGGTACGGCTGGCGGGAAGATATTTTTTCCTTCTGGCGGAAGGCTTCCCTCGATCCTGCCTACCCAGTACAAGAGCAGGTTTCTAAGCGAATGACCAAATGTCATCGTTGCCGCATGGTCCCGATAAGTAGGAAACATCCAGTCGCCATTCTCCAATGCCAGAGCACTTCCTACTTGTGCCGCCTCTTGGCCTTCATATTGGACATACGTGCCCATGCGTCCCTGGCGCTGCAAATTGACACATTTCTTATCCATCAAACGGGCACGAAGCATTTTTTCATAAAAAAGTTTCACCAGGTCTTCCGTCAGCTCAGGCTCGATCTCCTTTTTCAGTAACTGGCCATCTTCGCTGATATATTGAATAATAGGAAATTGGGTAAGCATATCCAAAGTTCAACATCCTTCCTGTGGCTGATTTGATCATCAATATTAGCGATCAAGATTGTCTGCTGTAGTCTTTAATAAATGCTTGAAGACAATCAATAAATCGCTCGTTATCCTCACGCTGACCGATAGTTACTCGAATCATTGTTGGATAGCCCATTAAGTGACCGGGACGGATAATAATTCCTTCGTTAAGCAGGTATTCATACACATCCTCAGCCGCCACTCCCACATCCACCATAATGAAGTTCGTCTGGGTAGGAAAATAGGTTAAGTCCATGTCAGAAAATCGGGCATTCAAATACTCTCGCCCTTCACGATTAAGACGTATGCTTTCATAGAGAAAGTCATCATCATCGAGAGAAGCAGACGCAGCGGCATGGGCCAGCCGATTCACATTAAAAGGTTCCTTCACTTTATGTAAATGTCCGACTAGCTCAGGATCCATCAGGCCATATCCAATGCGCAGGCCGGCGAGCCCATATACTTTTGAAAAGGTGCGGAGAATGACCATATTTTTATACTGAGGAAGCAAGGGTAATGTCTCCAGGTATTGAGGGGCGTCGGCATATTCATAATACGCTTCATCCATGACCAGCATGACGTGCGAGGGAACTTGACTGATAAACTCACGCAGCGCTTCCTTTTCCACAATGGTTCCGGTGGGGTTATTCGGATTGCACACAAACACCATCTTCGTTTTCTCGCCAATTGCTTCTGCCATTGCGGCTAAATCGTGAGTGCCGTTTTGCATATCGATTTCGACCGGCACGCCTCCTTCAATGATGACGTTCGTTTTGTAACGGGGAAAAGTGACACCCGCCATCACCACTTCGTCTCCTTCATTGATGAAAGTGCGTGTTAACAGCCGGATAACTTCGTCGGATCCGTTACCAAATAGAACCTGGTCCTTGGAAATCTGAAGTTTATTCGCTAATTTTTCAGCAAGTAACGGGGAAGTGACCTCCGGGTAAAGCGTTATTTCCTTCATTTCATTTTGCATCGCTTCTTCTGCTAAAGGGGAGAAGCCGAATGGGTTTTCGTTGGATGCCATCTTAATAATCCTCGAAAGCCCTTTCTCCCGCTTTAATTCTTCAACAGGTTTCCCTGGAGAGTACATGGCAATAGTATCAATTTGCGGACGCGGTCGGACCATAGGATATTCCTCCTCCATTTCAATAATCAATCGAATATGAAAAAATTGTGCCTCTCTTATATTTTAGATTTATCAAAATCTTCCATCAAGAATGTCATTTAACGTGAGAACACTTTTAAGCACTAAACGATTCAGGATAAAACCGCGTGAAATCAAGGAAAGGTTCAATTTTGAGGGAATAAAAATAGTTCAATTTGATCTGCCAATTCCCTGTCCATAAAGAGCATGTCACGGAGACTGGTACTAAACCAAGGATTATCGCAAATGAAGACCTATCGAATAGAAAGGTTCATGGAAAAACCATTGGACGAAGCTGCCACTATACCGGAAAACACAGCCAACCCGAACCATGAGGTTCGGGTTGGCTGATATTTATTGAATTCATATGTTGGCGGTTAGAAACTGAATGGCCAGTAAGATAATTGTTCCAAGATATGTTTAACTAGATTGATACCGAACATCGCAAAGACAAGAAACATAACGAAATTCACCAGAATCAGGGCGTAATAAACGTCCAGTCCGCCATCGGAATTTTCCTTAAGCGAAAAGATGAGGAACAAGCTGGATAAAGCAAATAATCCAGCCCCCACCCCAAAGATAAAGGTGCTGAATACCGTCGCTGATAACAGGGCGAACACAATCGCAAGCGTTACTAGAAACAGCGGCAGTACATTGAAGACCCCATACCTCGTTACCACTTCCTTAAACGTAACCTCGGCTTTCATTAGTTTAGCTGCGGCAAAATTCACAACTGTAAATACCGCCATGAAAATAAGAATGTAGAAAAAGGGCTGGATGACCACTTGACCAAATGGAATATTAACTTCCATCCAGCCGTTATTTAAGCTTCGAGCGGTAAAATAAGAAAATAAGGGAAGTAAAAAGGCGAGGAGTAGATTGGCCATTAACCCGTTCAAATAATCCGTTTCGATTACCTTTCTACTCGCGTTCATTGGTGCAGCAGCCGCTGTTAAAGCAAAGGAATAGAACCGTTTACCTACCTCCTTACCTTTTTGTATGTACTCCCCGCTATTTTTTTGAACCGCAACTACGGCGCCTGAACGTTGCACCGCCGGCTGAGCACCAGATTGATTCACATAAACGCCGCACTCACCGCAAAACTTCGCTTGCTTTTCAATGATGGAACCACATTGAGGACATAACAATGCTGATCACTTTCCTTTCTATGATGGAAGGGCACGTGGACTTTTGTTCTTCTTCCTCCCTTCTTATAAACGAGCCTTATTTATCCTATCGTCAGGATCTTCTTCCTATGACAACTCGGAACTTTATTCGTCATTTAATATTTTTTTGGACATAAAAAAACCAGCCTGGTCTGCTTCCCGGCTGGCGTTACTGGTTATCTATATAGTACTCACTCTCAATGAATCGATGGTGCTGGACTGCGGATACTTAACGCGGTACTTTTGATTAATGGCATGAATGAGAGGCTGTTTGATTTCCTCGTTATTGACGTTTTCTTCATTGATATTCTCTTTGTTCTGTTTCACTTCAAAATTTATTTTGTAATCTTTATAATGGATCGTTCCGGATATGACCATAACTGTACCCCTTCCTGTTTTCTACCATTTTATCATGAATACTTGTATGGGAAAAAACCAGGAGAAACTTCCTTCTTAAATAAATGGTCGATCATCACTCAAAGCATAATAGAGCCCAGAATAAAAATCTTTTCCTTACTAACACTATAAAAAAGGGGGCACCCATATGAATATAGCGATCATTGGAGCTGGACTCGCTGGACTTTCTTGCGCGTTGACATTGGAAAAACACGGACATTCTGCTGATGTATTTGAAAAACACTCAGACATTTGCTTCCAATATAAACTTGCAGAATTGATGACCCCGATTCTTCATAGACCTATTGATGATGCTGTGAAATTTTTCTCTGAAAAGTACGATATTCACTTAAAACCTACCACCAATGTCCAAAAAATATTCGTCCATTCCCAAAGTGAATCGGCATTCGTAGAAGGAAATTTAGGTTTTATCAATATGAGAGGAGATCATGCGGAAGCTTATGAAAAACAATTAGCTGAACAGCTGGTGAACACGAAAATTCACTGTAATCAAAATATAAATTATAATGAAATCTCAAAAGAATATACTCACGTAGTCGTTGCAACTGGCGACGTCATGGACACTCAACAAATTCAGCCCATTGAAATATCACTCGCTTCCACATTTGCAGGCGCGATCGTTCAGGGAGATTTCATTCCCAATGAAGTCCATACCTGGTTCGATAACAGATTTGCTCCTAAAGGGATGATCTACTTTCTTCCTCACTCCAAAAACCAAGGAACTCTTGTATTGGTATATCCACAATACGAAGAAGAAATGGTGAAGGATAAAAAGACGCTTTGGAAAGAGACATTGGTCCAGGCATCCCAGACGCTCAACCAGAATTTAATCATAGAAGAAGAATTTTCATTAACAGACTATATCGTCGGAAAAAGTAAATATCCGCGAATCGGAAATACTTTCTTTGTCGGAAACTGCATGGGAGCCATTACCCCATTTTTAGGCTTTGGCCAATCGAGTTCCATGCTAAGTGGAATTTATGCAGCCCAGGATATTTGTGGTCTGGGAGACTATGAAGAACTTTCAGCCCCCTTATACAAGGATTATGAGGATTCATTGACGTTGCGAAGAGCCATCGAGCGCTTGAACAACGAACAATTGGATCTTGTAGCAAAATCCCTTCATGTTCAAACGATAGAAAACTTAATAACTAAACCTAATATGAGCATATTGAAGGTACTCAGCCATATACTTAACCCTTTCATCCGAAACACTAAATGAGCGGACGTATCCAATTGCTGATCCAGTTTTAATGATCCCTATAGAAATTCCCGGTAATATTCATTCGAAAATACCACTTCAAATCCAAGCTTTCTATAAAGCTCGAACGCTCGCCCATTGGAGCTCTTTACTTCAAGTGTGATCTTTTGATCGGATAAACGTCTCGATTCTTTCAGTAAATGCTGCATAAGCTCTTTGCCTAGTCCAAGCCCTTGAAATTCAGGCAGAATACAAACACCATAAATGGATAGCATGGCCGATTCCACCCCAATAGCTCCCATGCCCACAGGCCGGTCTTGATAATAGCTGATAAATGTGTGCCGTTGTTCGCTGTCAAACGCGCCTTTAATAAAATTCTTAGCGCCTTCGTACTCAATTCCAAAGGTTTGATGCTGAATATCAGCCAATACTTCCAGCTGATCCCGCTTTGCCGGCAGGGTGCTTAATTGTCCACGTTCTTTTGAAGCATCATCCTGCTCCGATCTCCATTCCATTAAATACTCGGTAAATTCATGAATGGCACCTTTTCCAAGAGCATAAGCTTGACCACTCTTAGATATACCGTTAACGACGTACAAAAGAGAAGGAAGTTTATGCTGTTTCCAAACTCCCTTTGCCGTTTCCACCAGAGAAGCGAAATACCCCCGGTTGCGATAATCCGGGTGAGTAAAGCCCATGATTTCCATTTCTGTTTTTGCAGGAGCGAAAATCTGTAAAGCTGAAACAAGCTGATTGGCGTCATGGATGGTAAACACCCAGGCAAGTGATGGATCAAAATTCAGATTTTCAGCTAAGTATAGTTCGCTTTCAAAATGATCCGCAGACTGGACCGTTTCTTCCAGCTGGCGTATTTCTTTCATTAGAGCAGGAGTTATATCTACGTAAGATGTAAGTTTCATAGGCACCTCAAAACCATTTACTTTTTATTATAACGGATCTAATTCAAAAGCGACCAGCTAATTTTTATAGTCCCAAAGGATCGTCCACTTTCCGTTTTCCTTTGCCGCAAACACATCTTGATATAAAGTGAAGTTTCCAAATTCACCATGAAAATCCTGGGTTACTCTCATCGAATACACCGTACCAATAGGCTTTGCTCCATCCGCCATTTTCCAACCTTTCAACTTCTTCTTATGATTAATGGTAAAGGTGAACTTTTCCCCGCCGAAATGCTTTAGCATAACGTCTGATCGTTCTTGAATATATTGGTTTCGTGTGAATTTATCTTTCATCTGTGAATGAAGCAGCTGCCAGGAATCAGAGAACTCCGCTTTTTGCTCATATTGATAAAAATTTCTAACTGTAACGGCAGCTCGATGGCCAGGATTAGTAATGAAAAGCATAAATAGCAGGATTCCACCAGCCAGGAGCAAAATCGCTATAAAGACAGCCAATCCTTTACTCATCCAACCTCCCCCTTGTCTTTATTACCCTATGCACCATGCATCAGGTTTAGGAATGAAAGGGTGGGAACAAAAAAACCAGCTCTGATGTAGAGCTGATTTCCTCACTTTTTATTCAATATGACGGACTGTCTTTCCACAAACTCTGTTGGAAGATTATAGGTCTGTTCAACTTTCTCACCAGCAAGCATTTGAAAGATCAAGTGGACAGCCAGGGCCCCCGCTTCATATTTCGGCTGCTTAACGGTAGTGAGCGGCGGGTTCACATACTCGGAAAGCTGAATATCATCAAACCCTATAACTGAAACATCTTCAGGAATAGAGACTTTCTTCTCTGTAAATGCTTGCAGACCTCCGATTGCCATCTCATCGTTGGCGTAAAAAATAGCGTCAGGAAGGTCCTGTTGAGCAACTAGCATTTTCGTTGCCCGATAACCGCCTTCCCTAGTGAAATCTCCACTGATTTTCAGTCTGGACTGGTAGGTAAGTCCATGTTCTTTAAGCGCAGTTAAATACCCTTGAAACCTCTCTTCATTATCGTGAGAGTTCCTTGGCCCGCTGACGTAGCCCACGGATTGATGGCCTTTGTTTATTAAATATTCGGTTGCTTCATACCCGCCCTGCCGGTTATTAACTTCTACATGAATGACAAACGGGTGGTCAACGGAACGATCCAGCACAACGATAGGAAAATCTTTTCTCGCTGAAGCTTTGATCACTTCTGTACTAATGTTCTGGGCCAGTACAATGGCTCCATCCACTCGTTTCTCTCTCAAAAATTTAGAAGCGGTCGATTTCTCCCCGCCTACTGAACTGCAGGCAATCAAGTCAAACCCGTTGGAAGCAGTGACCTCCTGAACGCCTTTGATCAATTCCGAATAATATGGACCGGACATGTCACTTAAAATTAAAGCGATGGTATTGGTTTTCGTCCGTTTTAAATCAGAAGCAAACCCGTTCTTCTGATAATTTAATTCCTCAGCGGCCCGCAGTACTTTCTCTACTGTAGCTGCACTGACCTTTTCGATCCCGTTAAGAGCATAGGAAGCAGTAGATACTGCTACGCCTGCTTTTTTTGCAACGTCCTTAATTGTCGCCATCCTACTCCTCCATCTAAGCAATTCTGTGCTTCTATTGTAACAAACACGCTATTTAATTCCCGACATTGTAAAACCTTCCACAATGTATTTCTGAAATAAAGAGAAAATGATCACAATCGGAACGACCATAAAGGCGGCTCCGGCCATTTGCAGCGCAAAGTTATTCGCATACTGCCCTTTTAACAAGGAGAGTCCTACGGATAAAGTGTATAAGCTCTGGTCATTGGCAATAATCAGCGGCCATAAGAAACTGTTCCAGCCGGCAATAAACGTCAAGATCCCTTGTACCGCAAAGATTGGCTTGGCAATTGGCATCACTAACCTGAAGAAAATATAAAATTCTCCTGCACCATCAAGTCTTGCCGCTTCTATTAAATCGGTCGGAATCGTGGTCATAAACTGCCGGAACAAGAAGATACTGAAGGCGACCGCAAGTCCAGGCAGAACGATCCCGGCCATCGTATTCGTTAATCCCATTGAATTCAGTAATAAATAGACAGGAATCATGGTAACTTGTCCAGGAATCATCATGGTGGCAAGGACCAGATAAAAGATTTTCTCCCGTCCTTTAAAATTGAATTTCGCAAATCCATATCCGGCCATCGCATTAAAGAGTAACCCTAAAAAGGAGAAGATCACGACAATCAAAGTATTTTTCAAATAGAGTAGAAAGTTCATGTTCGTAAACAAGTTGATATAGTTTTCCAAAGTAGGATTCTTCGGAAATAAGGTTGGAGGAATTGCCAGTACTTCGCTTTCCGGTTTAAAGGAACTGGAAATCATCCATATAAACGGAACGGAAACGACGATTCCGCCAAGAATCAGCAATAGAATGACGACCGTTTGTTCAAGTTTACTTTTTTTTGTGGAAGCAGCCAATTGATTTCAACTCCAATCTTTTAATACTCTGTATCCGATTTTCTAAGTTTAAACTGAATCATTGTTACGATAATAATCATCGTAAATAATATGAACGAACCGGCAGCGGCGTAGCCAAATTCACTAAATTGGAAGCCTTCTTTATAAATAAATAACGCAACAGAAATCGTTCCATCAAGCGGTCCACCATCCGTCATGACAAACGGTTCTTCGAAAAATTGCATCCAGCCGATCAAAGTCGTAATGGTAACAAAAAACGTAGCATAGCGCAGTAACGGCAGAGTCACATTAAACAATACCTGCAGCCGATTTGCCCCATCCATTCTTGCCGCTTCATAGTAGGATTTCGGTATCCCCTGCAAAGCAGCGAGAAAAATAATCATGTTGATGCCTATCCCTTTCCAAACTGCTAAAATAATCAACGATAATTTAGCAATCGTCGGCTCTTGAAGCCAGGGGATATTGTCGACTGACATCAGGGAGAGCAAGTAATTAAATAAACCATACTGAGTGTTATAAAGGTATCCCCAAATGACGGCCACAGCGATGATGTTGGTAATCGACGGCATGTAGTAAACCGCCCGGAATGTATTGAAAATCCAGCTCGTTCCATAGTTTAGCAAAAGAGCAATCGAAAGCGAACAAATGATTACAAGCGGAACCCCGATAACGACATAAAACCCTGTATTAAAGATGGACTTTAAAAATGTTGGATCGGAAAGGAGCGAGGCATAGTTCTCAACACCAATAAAGGAGATGGCGGACCAGTCAGCGAGTCCTTTTAAATTTAAATCCGTGAAACTGATCACAAAGGCAATAAGGATCGGAATGATGCTGAAAATCGTTAACAGGATGACTGCTGGTGCTATGAACATATAAGGGTGTCGATTTTTAAATTTAAATTTGTTCATGAAAACCCACCTATCTGAATCGTTACATGGTATAAAGAAAATAAATCCTTATAAAACAAGGAAGATGGCATGAAATACGTCATTCATTTCACACCACCGCCTTGTATGATCAACTTTATTTATTGAGGAGACTTTGTGCTTTCTCATTAAATTGTTCTAGCTCTTTATCGAGATCTGCTCCTCCTACGACTACACGTTCAATTGAACTTAAGAACTCTTGAGCAATACGTTCAAATTGTGGTGTTTGCAGTCCTGGATTTGTATCCTTCAGCTGTTCACCAAACGTAGCGTACATTGGGTCTTCTTTCATTATTGGCTTATCCCATGCTTCTTTTCTGGAAGGCAGCGTATTAGAAGCTTTCAACCAATCCATTTGAGTATCCACTTTCGTCATATACGAAATATATTTCAAGGCACCCTCCACATTATCGGAAGTGTGAAAGACAGAGAAGTTAGCGCCGCCCATGCTTGAAGTATTAGACTTTTTCTTCGGCATAACAGCCGTAGCCCACTTCCCTTTTAAATCAGGAGCCTGGTCATTAATAATATTGATCATCCAAGGACCACTGAAGAACATCGGTTTCGTTCCATTCTTAAAGGCCTGGACAATATCTACACCCTCCTGCTTCTGGCTGATGCCTTCTTTAAAGTAGCTAATATAATATTGGATCGCTTCCTTAAATTCAGGGGTATCAAAGTTTAATTCATTTTTGTCTAAGTTTGCTTTATAACCGTTTTCCCAGGCGAAGATAAAGGGTGTGATCTGATCATTGCGGTCAATATCCAGTCCAAAATCCTTCTCTCCGCGATCTGCCAGCTTACTTGCTGCATCCTTAAGTTCATCCCACGTTTTCGGAGCCTCGTCGTATCCTGCTTCTTTGAGCAGATCTTTCCGATAATAAAGTACACGTGTATCTACATACCAGGGAATCCCAACGACTTGATCACCATATTCCATAGTCGTAACAGAACCATCAAAGTAATTATCCTTAGCAAAAGACGGGTGATCGTCCATATACTTCGTCAAATCCAATAATGCCCCGGCTTCTGCAAATTCCGGCACCCAAGTCGTACCTAATTGCAAAACATCAGGACCATTTCCAGAAGCGACTGCAGTAAGCAGCTTGTCATGTGCAGTATCCCAAGGAATCGCTTGCACCTCTACTTTTAAATCAGGGTTTTCCTTTTCAAAGTTCTTACTGAAATCCTGAAGTTTCTTTCCTTCTTCACCCATTGCCCATACAGTGATAGTATTGTCATCTTCACCAGAGGAAGATTTACTATCTGAACACCCTGCAAGCACACTCGATAGAATTACAACAGCGAATAAAGCCAATAATTTAGATTTCACAATATACCCCCTTAATTTTGTTAGTTGAAACGTTTCGATAAACACATTGTACTTAATATTGAATCCGCTTTCAAGAACTTTTTTGATTTTTCGTTAATTTCAATTAAAACCTAATTAAATCAAGGAATAACTGTTGACTGAATAATTAAATACGCTTATACTTCTACCTACAATACATCGAAACGTTTCAATACAATCAATATTCGGAGGTAAATACATGAAGAATGATCAATTAATGAATTTATTAAACCAAATGACTCTAAATGAAAAAGTCGGCCAGCTTGTGCAGCTCGCGACTCCTTTCTTTAAGGGCGCATCTGACCGCGGCCAAATTACAGGGCCAATGCAAGAGATGGGAATTAAAGAGGAAGATATCCGCAATACTGGTTCCGTGCTTGGTGCTTCTGGAGCGAACGAAATCATAAATATCCAGAAGACCCATATGGAAGAAAACCGGCTCGGCATCCCCCTGTTGATCATGTCTGATATTGTTCATGGCTTTAAAACCATTTTCCCTGTTCCGTTAGCAATCGGCTGTTCCTGGGATTTGCCGCTTGCTGAGAAAAGTGCAGCTTTGGCCGCAAAAGAGGCAGCTGTTTCCGGCGTTCATGTTTCTTTTTCCCCTATGGTAGATTTATCACGAGACCCGCGCTGGGGACGAGTGATGGAATCCACTGGTGAAGACACCTACTTAAACAGTAAATTCGCTCGATCTCTAGTTCGAGGGTTTCAAGGAAAATTAGCCAGTGACTCCTACAAGGTAGCATCCTGCGTCAAACACTTCGCTGCTTATGGTGCCGCAGAAGGCGGGAGAGATTACAACACGGTAGATATGTCCGAGTGGATGCTGCGCGAATCTTATCTGCCTGCCTACAAAGCAGCGCTCGATGAAGGATGCGAAATGGTCATGACCGCCTTTAACATTTTGAATGGCTTGCCTTCCACCGGTAATAAAAAACTGATGAGAGATCTGCTCAGAGAGGAGTGGAATTTCGACGGGGTATTAATTTCCGACTGGGGAGCTGTGAAGGAACTCATTCCTCATGGCGTCGCCGAAGATGAAAAGGAGGCCGCTAGAAAGACAATCGAGGCTGGTGTTGATATTGAAATGATGACCACCTGCTACACCAATCACCTAAGTGAATTAATTGAAGAAGGAACCATTAAGGAAGAGATGCTTGATGAAGCCGTGCTCAGAATTTTAAAGCTGAAAAACAAGCTGGGGTTATTTGAAAATCCGTACCGTCATGCCAGCGAAGAAAAAGAAAATGAATTTATCCTTTCCGCAGAACACCGCAGTACAGCTCGCGAACTCGCAGGAAAATCCATGGTGCTGCTAAAAAATGAAAGCGTTCTTCCATTGAAAAAAGATGAAAAAATCGCCTTAATTGGCCCATTTGCTGCTAGCAAGGATATCCTGGGTCCCTGGTCATGGGGAGGGTCTGACGCAGATACGATCACTTTCGAGGAAGGGATCAAAACGAAAATTCAACAAGAACAGGTCCTTATTTCTGAAGGCTGCGGAATAGAGAGCGGTTCTCAACAGCAGTTGAACGAGGCATTGGAAAAAGCAAAGCAAGCAGAAGTGATTGTATTAGGCCTTGGCGAGCATTCTGATATGAGCGGGGAAGCTGGATCACGCTCCAATATTAAGCTGCCAGAGGTTCAATTAGAGCTCTTGAAAGAAATCAAATCACTCGGCAAGCCTGTGGTCACAGTTCTGTTTAACGGACGGCCGCTTGACCTTACCGATGTGATCAAGCATGCGGACGCCGTTTTAGAAGCATGGTACCCAGGGACCGAAGGCGGACACGCACTGGCAGACATTTTATTCGGAGACGTGAATCCCTCCGCTAAGCTTTCCATGTCTTTCCCTTACTCTGTCGGTCAAGTACCGGTTTATTACAACAACTATAATACCGGACGGCCGAAAGATGCTCCAGATGCTCAAATCCGATTCGTTTCTCAGTATTTGGATGCGCCGAATGAAGCACTGTTTCCATTTGGTTACGGACTCAGTTATACGACCTACCACTACAGTGACCTGTCCCTTTCCCAGACGACTTTGACACCTGAAGATCACTTGAAGGTATCCGTTAAGGTGACGAATACTGGCGATACAGCAGGTGAAGAAATTGTACAACTCTATATCAGAGACTTGGTTGGAGATGTGGTACGCCCATTAAAAGAGTTAAAAGATTTTGCTAAAATTAAGCTGCAGCCTGGC
This sequence comes from Halobacillus rhizosphaerae, assembly GCF_046719735.1. Classification (NCBI taxonomy): domain Bacteria; kingdom Bacillati; phylum Bacillota; class Bacilli; order Caryophanales; family Bacillaceae; genus Halobacillus; species Halobacillus rhizosphaerae. The sequence continues at coordinate 259,387 of NZ_JAUTWQ010000008.1, read as the reverse complement.
AAATCGTCTCTGGTAGAATTTACGATTAGCGAGGAACAGCTGCGCTATTATCATGGAGATCTTACTTATGAGAGCGATGCAGGAAAATTTGAAGTCTTTGCTGGGCCGGACAGTAAAAACCTTCAATCTCAGATATTCGAGTTGAAAAAGTAACGAAAAGCGGACAGGGCAAAAAGAGCGGTGAATTAGGCAACGAGGTTACAAAACATAAAAACGAGACAGGGACTGAAGTCCTTTAGCCAATATTAAATCCGAATGATGAATTTTCCAACATCATTCGGATTTTTTTGTCCTTCATAAGGCAGCATTTCCCTTCTCATAAGGTATAGACTTTTAATTTTATTAAGCTTTCACTACTGATGAACAGAAAAATACACACCATTCTAAAGCAGGAAATACACAGAGACTTCTACGGGGGAATAACACACCAGCTGCCCGCGATTGAAATGTCTATAAAACTACTCATATCCAATTAATGTTAATAGGAAGATTTACTTTCCGGTTTGAAAAGGGTATAAATAGGAAATGTAACGATCAACATCCCTTTACCTATTTTCCACCGAAAGGATCTATCATTTTGACCATTTCTAAGACTAAGAAAATTATTCTATCTATTTTGGCAGCTGTGTTCCTACTCGGCCTTTCCGGAGTAGTGACCTTGTTTATTTTAGGTCCCGGATTTCTAATCGCGGATAGTAATCCCAAGCCTTCTGATGCCATCATTCTCTTAAGTGGAGCTGATGATCGGCTGCAGCAGGCAGCTGAACTTTACCACGAAGGAATGGCTGATCAAGTGGTTCTCACCAATTCCAATGAGCCTGCGACTACCCCACAAGCCGCGATGGAGGCCGGCATACCCAGGAGCGCATTGCTAGAAGAGCCGAATGCCACCAGTACATATGAAAATGCCTTATTTTCCAAAAAAATTATGCAGGAACAGGATTTACATTCTGCCATTATCGTAACCAGTGATTACCACTCCCGCCGCAGTAAATATACCTTCGAACAGGTATATGGCGACGATTTTGATTTATCCTACTCGTTCAGCTCCTCTTATTTCCATCCGGAAGACGGACTGAACAAGCACGAGAACCGGACTGTTTTCACAGAATATGTGAAACTGATCGGTTATTGGGTCCGGTTTCTGTTTGTTTAGAAAAAAGCCATACAGCGCTCCTGCTGCATGGCTTTTAGATTCCTATTGAATCGAAATATTCAACCGTCTTCATTTTCCCTCCGACTGGTCTCAGCGACCAGGCATCTTCTAAAAAAATCTCCGCCAGCTGTGTAAATTTCCCGCCGTACTTCTCTGCCCATTCAACAGCGACGACGCTTTCATAAACGAGCGCCATCTTTCTCGCCATCGCTTTTGATTCAAAGGTTTGTAACGCTTCGTCAAATCCCGCAAATGCCTGCAGATCCGCTTCCAGCAAATCCAGTTGATCCTTGATAACTTCCTTTAAATCAAAATCTGGCAGCCGTTTCAAGCGCTGATGCATTTCTTTAGCGAAGAGCTGATGAGCGTTGTATTTATGAACGAGACGCACGAGTTCGAGTCCGAGAATATTTGCGGTTCCTTCCCAGACGGTCAGCACTTGCGCATCCCGCAGCAGCCGGGGTGTAACAAAATCTTCGATGTAGCCATTGCCGCCGTGCATTTCGATTGCTTCATGTGAAAAATTGATCGCCTGCTCAGCTGTTTCTTTTTTCATAATGGCAATATACAAACGGTTGAGAATGACCTGTTCCTCGGTGGCAAAGCCGTCTGTCACTATTTCAAAAAGCTTAATCAAATCGAAAGTGGCAGCCGTTTCGGCATGCAGCTTCGCTTTCAACCTGACAAGGGTATCTTTAATCATGGGATACTCAGTCAGCCGCTTCCCAAATGCATCTCTTCGTCCCGCATACTCTAGCGCCTCTGTGTAAGCGCGGCGCATAATGCCAAGCGATGCTGTCGCATTGCAGATCCTCGAGAGATTGAGAGCTTCCATCATATAGTAAAACCCACGGTCAGGATCACCAACAACATAAGCTTCTGCACCATCAAATTCCACCTCCGCCGAAGGAACTGCACGGACACCGAGCTTATCCTTCAAGCGGCGAATTCGCAGGTTGTTAAGAGTATCATCCTCTTCTTTACGCCATGGGACAGCGAAGAGAGTGAGCCCTTTTGAACCCACAGGTGCTCCTTCTTTTCTCGCAAGCACCATAGCGACCCCGCACATGCCGGCGTTGGAAGCAAAATATTTCTCTCCATATAAGCGAAAATGATCGCCATTCTGGACAGCTTTTACAACGTTCGCCCCCACATCTGATCCGCCTTGCCGCTCAGTTAGAAAAGTGGCGCCTTCATACAGGGGGGTTTCACCAGTAGAGCACACATGCGGCAAAAATTTGTCTTTCAATTCCCGATCCGCATAATGTTCCAATAAGTAAGCGGTCGCCATCGTGAGTGTGACCGGGCAGTAAAATCCGGGTTCGGTCTGGGAAAGCAAATACCCCTGGGCAAAGCTGTACGTGTAGGTACCGGAGTGGCCGAGCTCGGGAATTTCTTTATGAATATAACCGACAATGCCGGTATTATAAGTCTCTTTAACCGTTTGTTTATACCCTTCATTTACCCAGACCTCGGATACTTCCTCACCAAATTTGTTATAGGAGATTAGATGCGGCTGACCCTCTCTGTCTGTATGCTTCGCACGTTCGTCGATCTCATTGGCGCATTGTTTACCGAAAATCATCAGTTCTCGTTTTGCATAGTCAAGAAAACCACCGGTAAGCTGCTCTTCTAATATCGTCTGAAGTATTTCATCTTCCTCAAAGAAGTTTCGGCTCCCACGTTGTTCCTTCTCCTGCAGCACTTTCATTACCCTCGTCTCCCTTCCCGACGTGAGTGGTTTATTATTTTTCCCGAGACGTTTCCTGACAGAAGCTGCGAACGATTCATACTCTTATTCCCCCTCAAATTGTTGGAGCTTTGCCTGAAATTGTTCCATTAAACCTTCCATTTCTGACTTTAACGCTTCAAATTCAGCAATCGTGCTTTCGATCTCAGCAATACGCTTCGTCCCATATTCCACCGTCCGCTCCAGCTGTTTTTTTCCTGAATGATCGGATTCGAATAACAGCACCATTTCTTTGATCTCATCTAAAGAAAACCCATACCTTTTCCCGCGAAAAATCAGCTTCAGTCTGGCCATCTCACTCTTCGAATACAGCCGTCGATTCGTGCTCGACCTGACCGGCTTGAGCAGACCGATTTCCTCGTAGTAACGAATAGTGCGGCTGGAAACAGCAAATTCGCGCGCCGCTTCAGAAATCGTCTTCAATCGAGATGCCTCCCTTTTCGTTCATTATGCTTCTAGTTTATCATTGACCTTAACGTAAAGAGCAAGATAATATTGTACAACTTTAACCATTTTTTAGTAAGCTAATTAAAAATGGAGAGGAGGATTCACATGGAAGAAAGGCCCGGATTCTGGGTGAGAGCAGTCGCAAATTTATTAGACGCGATTATTGTCGGTACTGTATTCGGCTTGATGACGCTGGCCGTTTATGGAGAATTTCATAGGGATGAGTACAATTTCACAGACATTCTAAGTCTTTTATATGTCCTTCTTGTTCCAGTGTTTTGGAACGGATATTTGATAGGGAAGAAGTTGTTAGGCATCCGTATTGTGAAAACATCCGGAGACAATGTAACGATTTGGACGATGCTTCTGCGCTGCGGGGTCGGCGGACTGGTTTATGGGGTGACGATTGGCATTGGTTTGATTGTCAGCGCGTTTATGGTAGGAATTCGCTACGACCGCCGCTCGATTCATGATTTGATTGCCGGTACATATGTTGCTTACGATTCAAAATGGTCCATGGAAGTGGCTGAAAAATATATTCGTTAAGAGGTGAATAAAATGCGCTCAGACCAAGAGATGATGGAATTAATTTTAACTGCTGCCCGGGACGATGAAAGGATTCGCGCCGTCATGATGAACGGGTCCCGCGTCAATTCAAAGGCTCCCCGCGATAAGTTTCAGGATTATGACATAGTTTGTTTTGTCACGGACCTGGCCTCATTTACGGCCGATCACTCCTGGGTGGACATTTTCGGGGAACGCCTGATCATGCAGATGCCGGATGAAATGCAGCTGTATCCGGAAGATAAGGATAATCCGCACCGGTTCGCTTATTTAATGAAGTTTACCGACGGGAACCGACTTGACCTCACGCTGGTCGATCAACTGCCGGAAACCTTCGACAGCCTCAGCCGCATTCTATTAGATAAAGACGACCGCCTGCCTGACCTGCCCGAGCCCAGTGATGCAGATTACCTTGTAAAAAAACCTTCTCGGAAAGAGTTTTCCGGTCATGCCAATGAATTCTGGTGGGTCAGCACCTATGTCGCCAAAGGACTGTGGCGCCGCGAGCTTCCTTATGCAAAATCGATGATGGAAGGTCCCGTCCGTTCTGCCCTTAAGCGAATGGTCAGCTGGTATATCGGCGTCCGAACTGATTTCAGCGTGAGCGTCGGCAGTGAAGGGAAATATTTTGAACATTATCTTGAGGATGACGTTTGGACTCGGTATGCTGCGACTTATGCTGGCGGTGACTATGAATCGATGTGGGACGGTCTGTTTGCGATGGTTGAACTGTTCTGTGAGCTAGGCTCTGTAGTAGGGGATGCGCTTGATTATGAGCGGCCGGTTGAGGAGGAGGTCTTTGCTTATTTGAAGTGGGTGCGTGGGGATGCAGGGGACTGATTTTTGTGGGTGTGGTTGATTCGCAAATAAATGAGCATTTTTGCAAATATTTCAGATTTAGCGCAAATATATTCTGTTTTTCGCAAATAAAACTCATTTACCGCAAGTAAATCTATCTATCCCGCAAATAACGCCTAACCGCTCATATAAATATCACGCCTTCTCAGCAGGATTTTGCTAGGAACATGTCTAATTCAATAGCTGGAAAGGTGTGATTTCATGATTGTAAAAAAATTAGAATTCCCGCAGGAGATCCAGCAACTTCAAGCTCTCGTACGAAGACTTAACCCTTCTCACCCTAGTTATGAAGAGGCGAATGAGAACTTAACCAGAAGACTCGCTGGCTATAAGGGAGAACTTTCCCTCTCTTATCCCCTCAGCTTTCTCCCCAGTAATCATCTTATTTTCCACGATCTTCGCTTAACTGACGGCAGCCACTTTTTTCAAATCGATGCACTCATCTTAACCTCAAAGTGGATTCTTATTATTGAAGCCAAAAATATCGCAGGCAGACTTCATTTTGATCAGCATTTCAATCAGCTTCTCCGCACCCTTAATGAGGCGCAGGAAGCTTTCGCTAATCCCGTCATACAAGTTAGACGGCATAAACTTCAGCTAGCGAAATGGCTTTCTCATCATCATCTTCCCTCGCTGCCGATTCTTACCTTGGTCGCCAGCAGCAACCCCAGGTCCATCCTCTCTTCTGATGACCCCGAACTGGATATCGTCGTTCGAACAGACAATCTTCCTGAGAAAATTAACGAGCTTACCAGTCAATTTTCCGAAGAGCATCTCACTGAAGAACAAATCCACTTGCTCACCTCTGCCCTCCTCACTAAACATACTCCAGGAAACTTCATCTTTCTCTCTCAGTTAAAAATAAATCCTCTTGATATACGTCGAGGTGTCTTTTGCGAAGAATGCTCGCGTCTTCCTATGAACAGGAAAAGAGGTTATTGGAAATGCATGAAGTGTGGCCATCGCTCGAGAATCGCTCATGAAATTGCCATTAGAGATTACTACCTTCTTTTTGGACCGGAAATTACTAATGCTAAATTAAGAGATTTTTTGCTCATTGACTCCATTTACATTGCTAGTCGCATATTAACTTCTTTAAAAGCACGGCGCAGCGGTAAAAACAAAGGGAGCTGCTACCAACTCATTTATGAAGATTAAGAGGTTTGCAAAATAAATTCTTGTTTTAGCAAATAAAAGGATGATTTCCGCAAATATATTTCTGTTTACGCAAATAAATCTCGATTTCAGCAAATAAATGCACATTACCGCAAATAAACCTCCCCTCAACAACAAGAAAAATGCCCCGCTCAATCAGAGCGAGACACCATCATATATTTCTATCCTTCCACCTTGTTCGTCAGCTTCCCAATTCCTTCTACTTCGACAACCACCTTATCACCTGGAGACAGGGGGCCGACGCCTGATGGGGTGCCGGTATAAATAACGTCTCCTGGGTTCAGTGTCATGACCTCGGTTACTTTCACGAGCAGCTGCTCGATGTCGTGGATTAAATCATTGGTATTGGAATCTTGCTTGGCTTCTCCGTTCACTACACTTTTGATCGATACGTGGTTAGGGTCAAGGTCCGTTTCGATGACAGGGCCGAGCGGTTTATAAGTGGCGAAAGACTTAGCACGGGTGAATTGGCCGTCTTTCTTTTGGAGATGACGGTCGGACACATCGTTGCCGCATGTGTAGCCGAACACGTGATCCAAAGCGTTTTCTCGACTCAAATTCTTCGCTTCTTTCCCTATTACGATGACGAGTTCTGCTTCGTAATCAATTCGGTGATCACGATTTGGCAGCTGGATCGTATCGCCTTCCCCAATAACGGCCGTTGGAGAAGCCATAAACATCATCGGTTCCTCTGGTATAGGTTTGCCGGTTTCTTCTGCATGAAGTTCATAATTCAGACCAATCGCGATCAGCTGGCCAGGCAGCGCTGGAGGCAGAATTTGCACTTCGCCAAGCGGGAAGCTTTCCTCAAGTTTATTCACGCTCCCTTGTATGTAATCTCCATCCAGTTTCGTTACCGTTTTTCCTTCCAGAATTCCAAAACAAACGGCACCGTCTTTACGATATCTTAAATATTTCATCTTATTTCTCCTCTCTTCGTACTCAGCAACTATTTCGATATCTTTCTGCTTATTTCCTTCTCTCTCGTCGACAAAAAACAATTTGGTAAATTTTCCAAAAACCATAGTTAGATAGACCTGAGCATGAGATAATGTAAATATCATCCAGAAAAGGAGCGAAGATAAATGACCAATCACGCACTCGCCAGACTCAAAGGAGGCTGGGTATTACTACGCTCGATTGCTGTAATTTCCTCCAGTGTAGCTACTATCGTATCCACCGTCCTTCCTCTAGTCTTGTATTTCACCATACCTACTTACGAATGGGTCCGTTTATTTTTCATGCTTATTTTTGGGGCCTTTCTTATTCACGGGGTGCTGACCCACGCGTTAAATGATTATGTCGATGACCTGTCAGGAACCGATGCTCACAGCCCCGGTATTCTATCAGGCGGCAGCCGCGTGATCCAGACTGGACTCATTTCCTCTAGTTCCCTCTGGAAGTTTGCTAAAATTCTAATGCTTGTGCTCGGCATGGTCGTTCTTGCCCTCGCTATTTTCGGCTACTACAAGCTCGCAATACTTCTTGCGATTGGACTATGGGGGTCAATTTCGTACTCGCTTCCACCTTTTCAATTCAGCTATCGACCATTTATCGGGGAATGGCTGTCGACTTTTCCTTCCGTATTATTTCTTGGACTCGCGGGTGCATGGCTCGCCTTAGACCACTTTCCTGAATGGGTATTACAAAACGGAATCATTAACGCCTTGTTTTGTATTGCCTGGGTAATGGTCCATCACATTCCTGATCTGGAAGCCGATCAGCAAGCCTCCCCGAAAAAAAACACGAGTGTTGTCTGGGCTGTAGAAAAATTCGGACTTGCTTACAGTCGGCTGCCTGCTCTGCTCTATTTCGGCATTACTGCATTGTGCGGAATTTGGCTCGGCTCAGAGCGGATTTATGGGGCATTAGGGATGGTCGTTATGGTTATTGCAGCCATGTTCCTGATCGTAAAAATGGATGTAACGAATCATGAGCAAGTATCCTCTTTTGAAAAAATCATCTTGATTCTCGCTATGGTCAATGCCGTATGGCTCGGTATTTTCATTTAAAGAAAAAGCTGGCATCTCACAAATGAGATGCCAGCTTTACTTTAATACCCCTTTGGATGCTTCTGATGCCATGCCCAGGCGGTTGCTATAATATCTTTCATTGACGTGTAGCCAGGCTCCCAGCCGAGCTCCCGCTTCGCTTTTTCAGAAGAAGCTACGAGCTGAGCAGGATCACCTGCCCGGCGCGGCGCAAGTTCTGCCGGGATTTCGTGACCGGTAACCTCGCGTGCCGCATCGATCATTTCTTTGACCGAAAATCCTTCGCCATTTCCCAAATTATAAACAGAGGATGGCTTCTCTGCGTTCAGACGATCCAGCGCGAGCATATGGGCACGAACTAAATCGACCACATGAATGTAGTCCCGTATACACGTACCGTCCGGAGTTGGATAGTCATCTCCGAAGATCGAGATATGTTCTCTTTGTCCAAGTGCCACTTGTAATATAATGGGCACCAGGTGTGTTTCTGGCTGGTGATCTTCTCCAATATCAAATTCAGGATGAGCTCCGGCAACGTTAAAGTATCGCAGCACCACATGCTTGATCCCATGGGCTTGTTCGGCCCATTTCAGCATTTTCTCTACAGCAAGCTTCGTTTCCCCATAAGGGTTGGCTGGAATCGTAGGTGAATCTTCCAGGATCGGAACTTGATCCGGCTCCCCATAAGCAGCCGCTGTTGAAGAAAAAACAATCTTATGTACCCCGTATTCTGCCATTACCTTGAGTAGATTCATCGTCCCATAGACATTATTTTCATAATATTTTAAAGGGTTCTCCACACTTTCTCCTACCAGTGAATTCGCTGCGAAATGCATGACGGCATCTATAGATTGTTCTTCAAAAAGTGTGCGAATCTCTTCAATGTTTCGGAGGTCTCCTTTAACTAGAATGGCCCCTTCTATTAAAGCTCCTTCATGTCCCGTTTCAATATTATCAAATACCACCACGTGGTGATCGGCTTTGATTAGTTCAGCTGCTGCGTGGCTGCCAATATAACCGGCTCCTCCACAAACTAGTACATTCATCTATCTATCCCTCCAATAATGTTATGCTATGCATATCTACCCCTATTCTATCATTCACACCGAGGAAATTCCTTTTAATTTTATAGAATTATAGGAAATTTGCCCTTAAAATGGTAAGCTGATGGATGTGTTTTATCACTACATACTTTAGGAGGATTTAATGAAGAAATTAGCTTTACTCCCATTTATACTCATTTTACTTTTATCCCTTGTGCCGTTAACACAAGTCCATGCTGCGCCGGATTTTGAGCGCATTGCTGGAACAAATCGTCTGGAAACGGCCATTGAAGTTTCCAAAAAAGGCTGGCCGAATGGTTTGGACAACACGGACAAATCAGTCATTCTTGCCCGTTCCGACAACCCGGCCGATGCTTTATCTGCAGCAAGCCTGGCTGGCGCGAAGGATGCTCCTATATTACTGACGGCTCCAGGACATATTAGCAACATTGTTTTAGAAGAAATGGATCGCCTTGGCACTGAAAAAGTGTATGTACTTGGAGGAACCGGAGCCATCCAAGAGGAAGTTGTCAAAACGCTGAATCAGCATAATTATTCCACCAAACGCGTTCACGGTACCGATCGCTTCGAAACTGCTGCAGCTATTAACAAGGAAGCTGGAACGTCAAAGAGCAATAGAGCGATTATTGCCAACGGAAATACGATGGCCGATGCTCTGTCTGCTTCAGGAGAAGCTGCAGTCAATGGAGTTCCCATTTACTTAACCAAAGAAAATAAACTCCCCGTCTCCCTGCCTGATACGATAAAAAAAGTATACATATATGGTGGACCTGGAGTCGTGAGCCCACAGGTAGAGCAAAATTTAAAATCTGACGGTTTCTACGTGCAGCGAATTGCCGGCCCTGACCGTTATTTAACTAATTTATCTGTGCTGTATGCCCAGGATTATAAAGCAGATACCTTTCTTATTGTGCGTGGAACCTCAGCGAATAACGATAAGCAAGATTACCCGGATGCAGTTGTAGCTTCTGGTCTTGCCAAACGATTGAAAGCTAAGGTTCTATTATCCGATCCACAGGTTAAGAAAGATTCATTGACTTTCTATATGGAGAGTCATAACGCGAAAACCTACGTTCTAGGCGGGCCAGGTGCGATTGCCCAGCACCTCTCAGATTTCTACCAATCCATCGAAGGAACAGAGCCTGACTCTGGTAATGTCACGTACAGCAGTAATCAAGTGGATGACAGCAACTTGCCAACCAATGAAAACATGAAGAAAGTCAAAGATTTATATAAACAGGAACTAGACTTAAAAGTTCTGCCATTAACGGAGACCGGCTTTAAAGTATTTGAGGGCGATTTTTCAAATTTTTATGACGCCCGCCATCGCCTCTTCTTCGGCTCCATTGATCCTTCTTATGATGACATCGCTGTTAAAGCCATGAAATTATTGGGATTGAGCTTAACTAAAGCAGAAATACAACAAGGACTGGATGAAGCAAGGTCCTCTTCTCAACGTGTCAAAATTGGAGAAACGGTTTTCACAGCTGAAGCCAATAATGTTCAAGTAGGGTTTGATGGTTATAATTTTTCCAATTACTTAGAGACAGAAAGTATCAACTCATTGCTAAAAAAATAACAATCAAATGAATAAATAAAAGACTCGTGCCGCTCTTAATCTCCACAGAGGCACGAGTCTTTCTTTATTCTTCCGTCAGTCTCTTAATCTGATTATGAATATTCCCACTCGCTAAACCGCCGTGATAACAAATGACTTGGTCTATGTCATAATCCAGGAGTTTCCGCATGGATTGCAGAGCGGTATCCATCTCAGGAGTAACCTGCTCAACTGGCCGCTGCAGAAATTCATTGGAGCAAACCATGGCATCCCCCGCGACCAGTGTTTTCCCTTTTTGTAAGAGCAGGCTGATGTGGCCAGGTGTATGCCCTGGTGTGGAAATGACTTTCATTCCGCCAAAGTCAGGAAGTTCATCACCATCTTTAAGCCCTGTCGTAACCTCAGCTTTCGGTGGATTCTTGTATAATTCCTTAACTTGGTCCGGCAGTTTGTTCCATACTTCTTCATTCATGTTCTCCGGATCCGCCTTCATTAATCTCCGTGTACCTTCAATATAGGGCTTATCCGCTTCGTGAGCATACACTTCAATCGGATGGTCGGCCATTTTTAATAATTCAGGAAGGCTTCCAATATGATCAAGATCTTGATGAGTTAAAATGACTGCTTTTAATTGATCCAAGGAAACGCCATTTTCAGCCATCTTTTTCAAAATTTGCTCCGACTGCCCAGGCATCCCGGTATCAATTAAGACTGCCGCACTTTCATCCCAAACGAGCGTTGGGTTCAGGACCGTATCCTGAATCTCTAACTCCAGCATAGCGACTCCTTCTGCAACCTTCACATGATCTCTCCTTTTTCTAGAAAATGTTAGTCATCCTAGTAATTTACCTGTTTCCTCATCTTCTTAAACAAAGCGAGCTGCTAGTCTATTTCTAATTAGCTAACTTAAAGGCAGTAGCAGCGCCGGTCTCAAAGCTGCCGACCTTGAAATTGGGGAATTTTACAAAATTGCTGAAAGCTTCATTTAATGGTATGGTTAAAGTAACAATTTAGGAGGCTGATCTATGCCAACTCCCACTATAATAATCAAAGAAAAACAAGAAACTCGCCAGCTTGAAGTTAAACGAATGGCGATTTACAAACAAACGAAAATTGTCGAAGCCGAAGATGAAGACCATCAGACGTACTTTGTCTTTTTCTATAAAGAAAAATATTTAAATTTCGTCACCGCCAAGAAAATCAATAAGCAATCTCATGTGGCAATGGCTTTTAAAAAAGGAGTCGTCTTTCACCCGCCGCATCCGTTCATTGAAACTGTCCTATCCTCCCATCCTCACTTTAAGAAACAAAGTTTTAACGATCTCTTTCGCAAGCTCCCGAAACAATCTACTCTTCAAGAAACAGCTTTAATTGCTAGTTATTTCGAATCCTTTATTAAAAAAGAAAAAATTGCCGCTCTCATTAAGTCTCTTTATTACCAGGAACGCCGCGATGGCAAACTCTTGTCTTGTTTTCGTATTCTCCATATTCTTAAAGATGTCGCACCCGATCACAGTTTACTGCACTCCTACTCAGGCGATATGAATTTCACCAAATATGCAGAACGTTATAAAGAAGGCGATCCTGCCATTCTGGCCAAAGATCCTATCTATGTAGAGAAGAAAATGTACGGATACAAAGATAATGATCAGGCATTTCACAAGCTTGTGAAATTGTACAGTAAAGAAGATCGAGTCGTAGATCTTATTGCTCTTTACATCAACCGGATTACTCAAACGAAAAAAGCAGACGATTATCATACACTTCATGCCCTCATTGTGGATGAATTTAATGAAGAAGACACGCTCGTGATTCTCGAGGATCTATACCAGCGGGTTCCTGCGGTTAATCCATTGAAGCAAACAGTGTTGAACACCTATTTAAAGCTTGGGAAATTAAAGAATGCGCTAACGTTAATAAACAAGCACAAGCTGAAGCTTAAGCCCGAGCAATCGCAGCAGCTCACCAATCTCGTCAAAGAGAATAAATCACTTGCAGGAGAGATCTCGCCCGATGGTTTACAGAAATTGACGCTCACTTTATTGGAAGCAGACGATGAGGAAGCTGCCGATATCCTTCATCTAGCGATTACTTCGCTGATGGATGACCATAACCTGGCAGCGATTCAGACATGGTCAGAACCGCTGCGCCATCTGCCGGAAGCAGCGCCTGTTCTGCAAAAGGTGGATGAAATGGCCGAGATTTCGGAAGACCCTAATCACCAGCAGCGTCTTGGGGAACTATATCACTACTTTCATCAGCCAAAGCTCGCGATCGAATGCATGAGCTGGGATATGGAACTTCGTACAGAAGATCCTAAACCGGTGCACTGGCTGGCGAAGCTTTATCACGAAGTAGGCATGGAAGAGGAGCACAAAGCCTATCAGCAATTGTATATTGATATGGTGAAACGAGCGTAATCAAACATCCACACTCAGATAGAACTGAGTGTGGTTTTTTTTTTACGTTTATATTTCCTCTCCTCCTATCTGCTTTTCAAAAGGATTTAAGCGGCCTGTAATTTAATTGAAAGATTACCTGCCTGATTTCAGGGTACGGAATACTATTGTGAGATAATTTAAGGAGGATGAATTCATGAATCATCAAATTATTGGCGGCGTTTTTTCTAAAGTAGGAGATGCAGAGAGAGCCATAACGGAATTGCAGCATCATGGCTATGGTTCGAATGACATGTCTGTTTTTGCTAAAGATAAAAGTAAAGTGCATGTCTTAGAAGAAGAAATGGATACAACGGTCACTTCCAACAAAGGAGGCCGCGGTAAAAATGCTGGAAAAGGAGCGGGGTTAGGAGCTTTATCCGGAGGAGCTTTAGGTGGAATCGGCGGTTTAATTGCTGGGTTAGGTCTTCTGGCCATCCCTGGAATCGGACAAATCGCAGCGGCCGGTCCAATTGCCGCTGCACTTACTGGTGCTGGAGTTGGAGCAGGAGGCGGTGGGATCGTCGGCGCTCTTGTAGGTGTCGGAATGCCTGAGAGAGACGCCAAACAGTATGAAAACCATTTAAAAGAAGGAAAAATAATTGTAATTGTTGAAGCAACAGACAAATTACAAGATAAAGTTTATCGCACCTTCCTGTCGCATAAAACCGAAAACAAATCTATGTATCCTGACCATTATCAAGAAAAGGATCATAATTCTAATGACGTTCATGAACGCGATCATCATCATGATAACGAGCATCGTTCACATTACAGTACTCATGCAAACCACGATGAGTACAAAAATCGAAATCCGCTAAAAGAGGAAATTCACACAGAAAGTAAAGATCCAAACCATTTAAATAAAACGAAGGAAACACGCAGAAGAACATCAGAGAGACATCACTCCTCTCGCACTCACCGTTAAGAACCTAAGTTGATCGTTGATTATAAAAAGGCAGGTAATAAAAGAAATTTATGTACAAGCAAACCCGAACCAATGTTTCTCATTAGTGGTTTGGGTTTGCTTTATCTATCAATAAAGGAAATCCTCAAATCATCAAGACCCTTTGTATTTCGAGGGGACTGCCTCTGACTCTTTCGCTATCTATTTTTACTTTGCTGAAGAAGTTTGGATTCTCCTGTCCGTTCCCATTCTTCCACTGTTTCATAGGCTTTTTCTGGAGAATACCCCTTCCCTGTCAGCACTCCCATAAGAATAAATTCTTGAAGGATGTGTGTCGCATTTATCCCTCTTTTAACATCTTCTAGTCCTTTCTTCACTAAAAATTCCGTGAATTGGACCCATTCATCTGGAGTTTTTCCATCAACAAGCGGGGTTCCATCATTACCGTGGTCGTGCCCTTCTTCGGCAGCCATTGCATCGGCTTTGGTCCTGTGAACCGTCCCAAATGGATGGTTAGGTGGAGCATAGATGGAGTAAAGTTTAAGCGGAACATTGCCCGTGTTGGTTACATTATGCCACGTTCCAGCAGGTATCATGATCGCGGAATCATCATAAACATTTCGTCTGAAATTTAAATTTTCTTTACTCTTACCCATTTGAACCAATCCCTGCCCTTGTTCAATCCGTAAAAATTGATCAACGTCAGGATGGATTTCAAGACCGATATCTTCGCCTACATTGATACTCATTAAAGTAACTTGCATATGAGTTCCTGTCCATAAAGCTGTCCGATACGTATCGTTTTGCTTCGTGGCTTCGTTGATATTAACAACCAAAGGGTTGGGTCCATAATCTTTTAAAGTAAGGCCATCGCTGTCAGGAAATCGAAAAGATTGAAATTGGTTTGCATGCACTAACTCATTTGGAGCCCCGTATTCATAATATCTTCTTCCATAGGTGTACATAGGGGTATTTCCATAATTAAAATTTTGATAAGGATACATATAAGGAACACAGTACATTTTACCCATCCCTTTCCAGTTTATAAAAGTATCCTATGCAACTGAAAAAGAGAGTGTACTTATATTCAAGGTGACATATTTACAGGAAACATTTTCAACTTACATCCCTTAGGTTAGAAGAGACGGTTAATTTCGTCAAAGATGATTTTTCACATCGATTATTACACAAAGTCATACTAATCTAGTAAAATTTCCCGAATATCTTCTTCTGTTAGGGTCGTTGAAATTTGTTTTTCCGGATCAATAAGCTCTGTGATCAAGGTCCGTTTTTTGGCTTGCAGTTCGTTCATTTTTTCCTCAATGGTGCCGCGCGCAACAAGTTTGATAACTTGGACTGTCTTATTCTGGCCAATACGGTGGGTTCGATCGGCAGCCTGCTGTTCTACGGCAGGGTTCCACCATAGGTCGTACAGAATGACTGTATCTGCGCCAGTCAGATTAAGTCCGGTTCCGCCTGCTTTTAAGGAGATAAGAAAGATGTCTTTTTCTCCTTGGTTAAATCGATGGCAGAGTTCCACTCGTTCTTCTGAAGGAGTTTCACCGTCTAAATAGAAATACGTTTGCCCTTGCATGGCAAGCTCTCTGCCGATAAGCTTGAGCATTTTAGTAAACTGGGAGAAGATCAGGACTCTTCTGCCGGCTCTTTTTGATTCTTCAAGAATATGAAGCAGCTGCTGAAATTTAGCTGAACTTCCTTGGTAGCCATCTACAAATAGAGACGGGTGACAGCAAATCTGCCGAAGACGGGTCAGCCCTGCTAAAATTCGTATTCGGTTTTTGCGTATGGTATCTTGGTCAAGATGCTTCAGCGTATCCTCTCTGAGCTTGGCCAAATAAGCTCCATAAAGCTCTTTCTGTTCAGGAAGCAACTCCGATCTTTCCAGGGACTCCCGTTTTTTAGGCAGCTCCTTAAGCACATCTTCTTTTTTGCGGCGAAGTAAGAAAGGCCGCACGCGGCGGGCAATTATTTTTCTTGGCAAAAAGCTGTATTCCTGCAGTCCTTGAAGCAGCTGCGGAAAGATCACATGATAAATCGACCACAGCTCTTCCACCGCATTTTCTATCGGCGTTCCCGTCAGACCAAAACGGTGCTTGGCAGTGAGTTTTTTCACCGCACGGGCGGTTTGAGTGACAGGGTTTTTAAATGCCTGAGCCTCATCAAAGAATACCGTGTGAAAAGTCTGCTTCTGATACCATCGGATATCTCTTCTCAGCAGGGGATAGGAAGTAATCAGCACATCTTCTTTCTGGCTGTTCTTCTGTAATCGAGTTCTATCTGACTTGTTCCCATCCAGGATCACAGCTTTCACTTCTGGTGAAAACTTCGCGATTTCCTGGAACCAGTTATGGGTTAATGAGGAAGGGCAGACGATAAGAACTGGTTGCTTCTGCTCGCGGATCTCTGCCAGCTCTGAAACAATAAA
Organism: Halobacillus rhizosphaerae; assembly: GCF_046719735.1. Taxonomy (NCBI): domain Bacteria; kingdom Bacillati; phylum Bacillota; class Bacilli; order Caryophanales; family Bacillaceae; genus Halobacillus; species Halobacillus rhizosphaerae. Next base: position 243,032 of record NZ_JAUTWQ010000008.1, on the reverse strand, counting down.
CGAAATGCTTTGCAGTGTTTTCCCAAGTCCCATGTCATCTGCCAGCACACCGCCAAACCCATAGCTGGCAAGCATTTTCATCCATTTATATCCGTGCTTTTGATACTCCCGTAAAATCTGTTCCAGGGACTCTGGCACCTTAAAGTCTATGCTGCCCGGATGATTTACTTGATTGAGAAACTCGCGAAAGGACTCTTCCACCGAGAAAACCTTGCTCTCATCAGCCTTATCCAGCAGTGGAAAGCTCTTTTCAACGGGGAGATGAAGGCTCGCCTCCAAGTCTTCTTCCTGTCCCGGAACTTCATTTAGAAAACGCTGTATTTCTTCGATTTCCCTCGTCTCAAGAGATAAGAGATTTCCATTACGAAGGCGGTAATATTTTCGCTTTTCTTCAATGGCTGCTAAAAGATCTTTCATCTGCTGGTCAGAGATACCGTCCATTTCAAACTTAAACTCAAGCCAATTGGTCCGTTCTTTTTTATTCAGCTTAACCTTTATAATGGGATGGGCATTCTTTCTGATGATTCGATTTCGCACTGCCGTTGTAGCATAGAGCTGAACCATTTGCTGCAGCTTGGGAACAATGTGATATAGAAATTCATATTCCAGTGCATCATTTTGCATATAATAACCGCCGTCGGTCTTTGAGAACCCGCTGTCTTCCATAAGCTGTAGAATTTCTTCTTCCTTATCGATATCTCTAATTACAATCGGGCCAGCGGGAAGCTCTCGGTTCTCCAAAGGCTGAATCACTACGTTCCCATAGTGAAATTCGAGTCCCGCCAGCAGCCGGTTTTTCAGCCGATCTAAATAAAGCTTCGCCTTAAGAGGAGTTTTTAAGTACTTCTGATAAAAGGCATTCGATAATTGGACGTGCCCGATTTTCTTTAGTCCGGGGACAATCTTTTCAAGAAAATCTTGGATACGGTCATGAGGAATGGGAACATGGTTCATCTCATCCGCTGGCAGCATCTGCTGCAAAGCGAATAACCGCTCACTATCTTCTCCTTCTAACTGAAACACCTTCCCATCACACCACACAGAACGATAGGCGTGCAGTACAAGCATTTGATCGAAGCCTTTGATGGTTAGACGGGCATCGCTCTCGCCGTTCTCCTCTAATTTAAATCGAAGCGGCGGCGTGCCTTTCACGACTCGCACACTTTCATAAGAACGGCCGCCCTGCTCAAGCTTGATGAGTGGATGCTTCGTCAATAACGGAACCAGCCTCATCCAGGAGGAGGGAGGAATCAATAAAGAGTGACGGGATGTAGTGTAGGAGGAACTGCTGGATTCTAAGAAGATTCTCTCATCATCCATCACTTGAATGAGTTGGTGAATGATTTCATCCGCTTCGTTGGAAAAACAATGAAGCACCGGATCATAAGTGAAATGGTCGGATAATAAATGAGGCAATCCGCGCTTTACATCATTTAAAAAGTCTCGAATGTGCGGCAGGTTTCTCCCATTCAGCTTAATCTCCATCTCCAGCAGGTCCTGCCCAGTCTCCACCGCCGCCGATCTGCAGGTGAACTGGAGATCAAGCACCTCTCTATTTTCAAAATAGTGCTGCTGGCCGCTGGTTTGAACGTTTTTTTCACCGAACAGTGTCATGAAACGATCCGTAAGCTCCCCTTCCTCTGATTGTTGCTGAGGCTGGCCAAAAGGTGAAATCTTTTGCTTTTGGAACTCCCGAATCGCTATGAGGACTGCCGCTATATGCTGGCAGTCTTTTTGGAAATTTCCTAATGATGGGCAGCTGCATCTCCGATCGATCTCCCCGGCAGTATTCTTTGAAATCGTCACGTGAAAGTCTTCTGCCCCATGAACCGTGGCTTCGCTGAAATGAGGACGATATTGACTGAAGGTAACTTTATTTGAGCGATAATATGTAGTACCTTTTTTAAAGGAAACAATTCCGCACAATTCTTGTATGATTTTTTGATTTACTTTGATTTCCATGTACTCTCGATCCTTTTTTCCATTATGAAAGGACGTGCATCCATATCGGTTGGTTAGTATGGCTTCATTTTATCATAGAATGAGGCAATCATTGGAGAGCTCTGTTCTCCTCTGTACAGAAGAGCGCGTCTTGGTAAACAAGAAGTTTCATCTAAGGGGCCATTCATTTTGGGAGAATTACTTTTTCTCACATAACCATACTTCTTCGTTGGTAAATTCAGCATAGACTACTTCGTCACAGCCTTTGATAACGTGGTCGACTTCTTTTTCTTCTACTGATGCACCTGACCGGACTTTAATAATATTTTCTTCCGGACGATTTTCTACCTTACCGAAATTGTCTACCGTATACCCTCTTTCACTAGACCAATTTCTCATCATGCTGTCCTCCTGAGAGTTCGTCATTTCTCCATTTAATAAGCCATAGACCCCAATCATAGCGCCTAACAACAGACACCCCCAAGAAGTGTATCGAAAGAGATCGGTTTGATTCTTGCGCCATCCGTCTTTCCGCTTGGATATTACAATCAGGAAGATAATCCCGCCTAGTAAAATGAACCCTCCCAGAATCAAAAAGATCCAATTATTTGAGGAAGATCCATATTCCCGTAATACTTGTTCCAAAATAACCACCCGCTTCCAAAAGATTAAAATTTTTCTAAACAGTCATCAACTCAGCTTGATCCAGAATACAATGTCCTTAGAAATAACTACGATAACTGATGACCATAATGACCAGGGATACCGCGGTAAATAGTAATGAACCGTAGAATATCACACCAACATCCAGCTTCCAAACGACTTCCTGCTGCCGTCCATGTTGGATGTCTGTGCCGAAATTCGTCATTCTCGTATGCAGCCCCCCTGAGCTGTTGAAGAATAATAACAGAGCAGATAGGCCAATCCCGATAAAAAATGCCCAATCCTCAAAGGAAAAATTAAAAATCAAACTGCTTGTCCACACCAACAGCCAAATAATAATGCCGCTTATTGTCGAAAACAAAACCGTTACTTTCATTTATAGATCCGCCTTTCTAACAAGTTTCATGGCCGATCGACTCGACCTTCTAATATTTCCCTTATTCATAGTACGAATGAAATAGACAAAGGTTTCCTTTTATCTAATTATTGCAAAAATATGTCGCTATACGATCTCCTAATGGTACGGGCAGGCAGATGAGTGACTCCTTCTGACCAAAGGCTTTAATAACAAGGAAACCAAAGCTTGGACCCATAATATAGGATAAAAAAAACCTCCAATTTCCGGATGTCAATCACCGGTAATTGGAGGTTTTTTGCTTAACAGGGTAACCATTCTTGTCCTATTTATTTCACTAACTTTTCTTGGATATCTTCAAGCATCTTTGTATTAGCCACAGGGCCTGTGTAGAGCCAGCTGGTTTTATCAGCAGAATATTCGTATATATTTCCGTTTTTCACAGCCGGGATGTTTTGCCAAATATTATCCTGCAGCTTCTTAGCGCCATCGCCATCACTGTTAATCAGGAAGATATGATCGGCATCGAGCTCCGCTAATTTCTCTAGAGAGATTTCAGACCAATTGGCAGTTGATTTATCGGCAATTTCTTTCACGACGTTCGGTTTAGTCAGCCCAAGGTCATTGTACAATACGTCCCCGGCAGATAATTGATCATTTACTACATAAAAGGTATCTCCGACAAGCCAGATCGCTGCAACTGATTCATCGCCGATAGATTCTTGGACTTGCTGCTTCGTTTCTTCCGCTTTCTGCTCGTAATCCTTTAGAACCTGGTCTGCTTCCTCTTCCTTACCGAAGACTTCGCCTACACGCTTCAGTTCATCTCTCCAGTCGTTGTTCTCCGCTTCACCCACCACATACGTCGGTGCGATCTTAGAGTATTGATCGTATTTGTTTCCTTCAACCATACCAGCTGAATCTATCAATAAAAGATCAGGTTCAAAGCTAGCAACCGTTTCTAGTGGAAGATCATGCGGCAAAGTTGGAACATCCTTAAGTGAATCCTGCAGATACCCTTGGACAGAAGATCCATCGGAAACCGACCACTGGGCAACAGGAGTAATATCGAGAGCCACCAGATAGTCCTCTAAGTAAGATGCAATCACTCGCTTCGGCTCTTCCGGGATCGTCACTTCATGTCCCATAGCATCCGTAACCGTCCGTTCCCCGTTCTCACTGCTTCCAGTTTCTTCAGTATCTTGGCTTTCGTTATCTTTACTTTTGCTTCCTTCATCGTTACCACAAGCAGCCATAAATAATAGTGTTAGCAAAGCAACTGCTATGTAAAACAACTTGAATGATTTCATTTAGTCTCCTCCTAAAAAATCGTTGTGTAACTTACTAACTTACTAGATGATAACAATTATCATTTTCAATTACAAGCACTTTTCATTTTCATTACAGCTTCGTCATGTGCGCCGGTGATTGCCTAATCTGCGGATGTATAATACAATGATAATGTTTTTCAATTAAACGTAAACTATTTATCTATACATCTATTTTTTCAACAGAGGAGTGCAGCCGATGCCGCGCCGGTCAGCAAATAAAACGTCAAAAAACAAACAAACCATTTTGGCCACAGTGATCCTTACCACAGGTCTCTTTGTCTTGGCGCTATTCATGGCGATTTCCATCATGTATGGCGCGGCTGACATCCATCTGGAGACGATTTGGAAAAGCTTAACGGCATATAATCCCTCTTCTTCTTCTCATCAGATTATCGTTAACCTCCGGATCCCTAGAGCGCTGGCAGCTGCTTTAATCGGTTCCGCGCTCGCTATGTCTGGAGCCATTATGCAGGGAATGACTCGCAATGCGCTTGCCTCTCCTTCTATTATGGGAGTCACGGCGGGAGCGATGTTCACTATGGCCATAGCGCTTGCGATCATGCCATCCGCTTCCAGCTTCACGATGATGATGTGGGCCTTTGGAGGGGCTGGTTTAGGTACAGGCATCGTTTTTCTTGTCGGATCGATTTCAAAGTCCGGCCTTACACCGGTGAAGCTTGCTCTTGCGGGAACAGCTGTGACCGCTTTGTTCACTTCTATTTCCACTGCCATTACAATTCATTTCAATATCGCCAAAGACCTTAGCTTTTGGTATGCCGGGGGCTTATCAAGTATTCAATGGGTTCACATTAAATTACTTGCACCGGTGGCTATTTTGGGAACCTTGATTGCTCTGTTGCTATCCAAGTCCATATCCGCTCTCAGCTTAGGAGAAGATGTAGCGAGAAGTCTTGGTCAAAAAACCTGGGTAACTAAACTGACAGGGACAATCGTGGTACTCCTGTTAACCGGTGCGGCCGTGTCTGTCTCCGGAACCATTGGATTCATCGGCCTCGTCATTCCCCATATCACCCGATTTCTCGTAGGTTCCGATTACCGGGTTATCATTCCTTGCTCAGGTATTCTGGGTGGAATTCTGCTGATCATCGCGGACACCGTTTCTCGTATGATTAATCCTCCGTTTGAAACGCCAGTAGGTACGGTGACAGCTCTCATCGGTGTCCCCTTTTTCCTTTATTTAGCCCGTAATGATGGGAGGAATGCCGCATGACCAGTTACAAGAAAAATTGGACAATGGTTATTGGCCTAATCATCGCTATTATCGTAACGATGCTTGTAAGCTTAAATTTAGGAGTCATGCACATTTCTCCTTCTGAAGTATTTCAAACCATGACTGGAAACGGCAGCAGCCAAAGTCATATGGTCCTGTTCTCTTTCAGACTGCCGCGAATGTTTATTGCCTTACTTATCGGAGCAGGGATGGCTGTATCTGGCGCTATCCTTCAAAGTGTCACCCAGAACGGTCTGGCTGATCCAGGAATCATTGGAATTAACGCAGGTGCAGGATTTTCAGTCGTTCTTTACATTTTCTTTTTTCAGGGAGCCGTTAGTGCCGTATCAGACTTCTCTGTCTTTCTCTTGCCGATTGCCTCCTTATTAGGCTCCTCGGTGGCTGCGATCTTAATTTATGCCATATCATGGCGGAACGGCATTTCGCCGATGCGTCTTGTACTTGTAGGGATCGGTATTAATAGTGCGTTTGCCGCGTTAATCATTATTTTCCAACTGAAAATGGATCCAAAAGATTTTCTGCGGGCAACCGTTTGGCTGTCAGGAAATATCTCCGGTACGGACTGGACGTATGTACTCGCTCTGCTCCCCTGGATTCTTATTCTCATTCCGATGGCGATTATGAAAGCAGGCACCCTCAACTCCCTCCATCTCGGCGATGATATCGCCGCAGGGTTGGGAGCACACGTAGAAAAAGAACGGAGAATTCTTCTTTTCATTGCTGTTGCTCTTGCCGGAGCCAGCGTATCAGTGGGTGGAGGAATTGCCTTTGTTGGTCTAGTGGTGCCCCATTTGGCAAGGAGAATCGTCGGTCCGATGCACGGAGCTCTTATTCCCATCACAGCAATGATGGGAGCGCTGCTGCTGCTCCTTGCCGATACAATCGGAAGAAATATCCTGTCTCCATCAGAAATCCCTGTTGGACTGGTCGTATCGGTGGTCGGCGGGAGTTATTTTATTTATTTACTAATGAAATCCTAGCAAAAAAGCCTGGGAGAAGTTTCCCTCCATAATAAAATCCGAACGATGGTGGACCATCGTTCGGATTATTTTTCGTCCTGTATTATTAAAGGTTTCTAGGCGTTTCCACAAATAGTATGACTCCCGTTTTATTAGTCATTTCCACAGATGAACAAAGCAGAATAAAAGGGAGAATTAGCCGCTCAAGCGAAGGAAATACACGGAGATTTTGCGGGAGGAAGACATAGGTTTGACCCCGAAGTGCGAAAGCACGAGGAGGCAAACCAGCCGCCCGCGAAAAGCGGAGTGTATTTCTGGAGCGGCCATTCAGGGTATACCTCGCCCCTTCTCTCTATGATTCGTCTTTAGATTGGGGCATTTTCTTATATCCCGTCTCTTATTTATGATTGAACAGGCATTTATATTATTTTGTGATATTAAAGTATGTTACACCCTTGCTATGCAATCTAACTATCATTTACAACGTTTTTTCCATTTTTATATTCTTCTCTTTATACCCTAACTTTTCATATAAATCGCGGGCAATGGTGTTATGAGCAAACACATGAAGACCAAGATGTTTTATTCCCAATTCCCTGGCTAAGGTTTCAAGTTCCTCCATCGCCTTTCTGCCAAATCCTTTGCCCTGGTTCTCCTCCCAGATGGTAATACTGTAGATGAAACCTTTCTCCGCAGATGTTTGCGCGAGCCAAATCACGCCAACTTCCTTGTCTCCATTTCGTATGGTATATAGATGATTATTTTCTGTGTCTTTTCCATCGGGCAGGAGTGTTTCAAATTCTGCTTTGGCCTTGTCCATTGCCTCTTCCGGTTTCCAATTCCCCGATTTTATATGTTCGTCCGCATAATGTTCCATCTCAAAACTTATAAAGTTCTGGAATTCCTCTGAAGTCATTTCCACTAATTTCACTTGCATTTTCTAACACTCCTTCTTATGTAAAGCTACGTTCTTTTTATGAAAACTTCTCCTTCTTGATTCTTTTCGTTATCCCATATAATCTGTATTTCAAAGGTACCTTCTTCAAAAAAATAAGGGAAGCTGATTTGAGTGGAGGCTTGCATCGGCAGCTGCTCTGCTTCCTCTACATTCACCCAAACTGGATTTCCTTCAGGCGGGTTTTGAAGCAGCTCACCACGGTAGTCTTTAGTTATGTAATTAAAGATCATATATCGATCCCCTTTTTCGAGATTCACAAATTCATATAGCCCTTTGTATACAAGGTTGCTCACCTCTAATCCCGTCTCCTCTTTCACCTCTCGAATCGCCGCATCTACAAAGCTTTCAGGAAATTCCACTTTTCCTCCCGGAGGAATATAACCCTTTAGATGATCGTGCTGCCTATTAAGCAATAACACTTCTTCTTGGTCCTGGATCATACAAATCGTCCAGAATTTATAATGAATGGATTCTTCCATAACAAACTCCCCTCTTTAAATTTCACTTTTCTCGCTCTTCTTCCTCCTCCACTTTGAAATGAATTAGCTCGTCATATTGGGAAGTATCTCAATTTATTAATCCCAATAAAAAAGGGGACATAATAAATAGAATAGAGGTCAATGTAAGGATGAAAGTAAGCTTTTTCTTCAATTTATGTCCCCTCTTCCCTTTATACCAGCCTGTAAATTGAAGCTTGTTTCTATATAACACAAAGAGTAAGATCACTATTCCTATGGCTCCCAACCACGAATAGGTTTCAGCAGCTCCATTAACAGCATAAATCTTTGCCAGTATTGTTGAACCTAAGGCGCCAAGAAACCCGACGATTACAATAATACGAAGGAGTTCAAATACTACTCTCACTTTCTCAATTCACACCCTTCTGTCTAATCATAAAAATCCATATAAGGTTTCGCTTCTTTGTAGTAATTCATACGATCTTGCAAGGTACCCGTGTGAAACTCAAACTTATGGCCGTCAGGATCAGTAAAATAAATCGATTTCTTATCCCGGCTGTCTCTGTTCCGCCCTGATAAAATATTTACCTTCAAGTCTTTTAACTCCTGATATGCTTGGTCAAAATCACTTTCGTCTATTGAAAAAGCAATATGAGTATAGGATTGTGATATTTCATTCCGGGGAACCTCTGTTTCTTCATTCAGCGCAAGCCAAAGACCATTAACATCGAAATAGGCTGTGGTATTGCCTTTAACTAGTAATTTGGCATTTAACACCTGCTCATAAAAATGAATGGAATTCTCCAAGTTGGATACAGAAAAAAGAAAATGGTTAATACCTTTTATGTTCATGGAAATTCTCCCCCCTTATTGAGAATACAGAAGACTTACTCTATTAATTTTTTGGAATAAATGATAGGTGCGGTGTGTTTTTCCGTAACCTCGATTAAAGCCACCTTCACGATCTTTCCAAATAGGGCGGAATGTCTTTTTGAACAATAATGAAAAGCTTCTTGTAATTTTTCCTGAGATAATCTATTGGCTATGGTGCAGTGTGGGATCCAATGATCAGGTAAGTAAAGAGAATTTGGATCGTCTTGAAAACGTTCAAAGTCCTTGTGATGGTTTGAATGAAGTTCATACAAACCTTTGGTAACCGTTGGGCTATAATACAATGCTCCGGATTTAAGAAAAGAACCAATTGATTTAAAGTTAACATCAATCACAGATTGATATCGATAGGTCTCGTCCATTTGATCGAAAAAGTCTCTTCGATTTAATTGGTTATAGCTTGCCAATGTAATGTGAGGTATTCTGTCTTCTACTTCATACGCGTACGATGAAATCGACTTTTCTTTGAGTTCTTTCCATACGTTCTTGATAAAGCTTTCCGTTGTTTGATCAAATGCAGCAATCAGTCCATACATTAAATAACCACCTTCAATGATTCTCCTATCCAACATGTGGTAAACCAAGTAGTTATACTCACGATTTTCCATACCATCTTTCTTAGGTTAGATCAGACTACTTTTGCATTGCCTTTCACAAGGGTTTTAATAATCTGGTTATTTTGTATAAATATTTCGGATTGAATGATACTTGGCCGCCCCATAGCCACACCTTGAATAATCCTATAGCGATTCCAGCCTTCCATTAACTGGGAAAAATATTTATTTTCTGCTAAATATGCTCCTAATGCAGATGCTGCTACACCCGTTGCCGGATCTTCGTCATATCCCGCTCTTTTCGGAAATTGCCGTGCCTGAACACAATTCTTACTGTTTGGCTCTATTGCAAACGGATAGAACCCAGTCGTTCGGAATTGATCACACAACTCCCAAAGATATTCAAAATTAGGATTAAGGTTATTAAGCGTTTCAACGCTTTTCAAGGGGATCATCAATTTGTATCGTGAAGTGGAAACGGATTGGATAGGGAATTCAAGAATTTCATCGATCTCGATATTTAATGCTTTACATAAATCATTTTTATCCGGAGTTTCATTCATAAATTGCGGGGAGAATTGTTCAACACTAATATCCAGGTTTGTTCCTTTTACTTCCCACTCAACCTTCACAGGTCCTATCAACGTCTCTACCATAATCGGGGAGTATTTAATAATCTCTTGATTAACAAGAACTGTGATGCTGCCAATGGTCGCATGGATACACATTTCCATCTCATGTAAAGGAACAAAGAAACGAAGCTTTATATCACAATCTGAACGAGAGGACTGTAGGACAAAAGCTGATTCGTGGCCAAATTCCTTTGTCATGCTTTGCATAGTATTCGTGGTTAATAGATCCGCGTTTAAAACAACCGGACACGGATTTCCCCCGCCGTTTTCTAAAGAAAATACTGTGGTGTGTACAACTTGATTCTTCAACCTTCCAACCTCACTTTACCTGGCATTTGATTCATTATAACATTCGTATTTCCTCTGACATTTCGCCTCTCCTATCGAGAAAAGTAATCAACTTACTGGATAAATCTAAAAAAAAGAAGCTCACCTTTTTAAAAGGTAAGCCCCTTAGTAGGGAATTGGATCTTCATAAAAATTCCAGACTGAAACCTGCGTAAATTAAAATTGTAACGACGATAAATCCAGAAAAGAATAGTCCTTTCTGAAATTTCGTCCAATGCTTCATCCATCCCCATCGTTTTCGATCTGCATCCAGCCAAAAGAAGTCCACGATTACCGCTAAAACGATGACGATTAAAGCTGCGAAGGTACTCAAAGACAACCCTCCCAATTTTTTGGTAATTCAATTGTACTTTCTTTTTCCAAATAAAACCAGGTACTAATGTATTGGTTGGTCTATTGTTTACTTGGCTCCAAGGTACAACGTTTCCAGCTCCACTTCCTTCACTTGCCTATCAAAGTAAACCCTATAAGCCTTTGCCTTAGGTCGTGAGCTCACTACGTTAATTATTTGCTGATCGATGAAGTGGACAGCAGCTCCATCATCGACGGCGATTCCGGGATTAATTTGGCAGGCTGTTAATAATTGATGGTAAGTGGGTCTTCTGGCTTCTTCTCCGTCATAGTGGGGACAGTTGCTTCCCTTCAAAAATCCTAAGCAGCTTAATGGCTCTAATTCCCCGCCATAAGAATCCGTTACTCCTTGTTCAAACCAGCAAATGGAGCCTGCACTAATTCCGGCTAAAATAATCCCTTGCTCCCATGCCTTCCTGATGATCGTATCCAATCCCCATTCCTTCCATAAAATTAATAAATTCCTTGTGTTTCCTCCGCCAACATAAAGAATATCCTTTTCTAATAGAAAGTTTTCAAGATCTCTTGATGGGGGTTTAAATAAGGATAAGTGAGATGGCTGGCAAAGCTGCTGTTCAAAAAAATGATAAAACCAGGAGATACATTCATCTGAGTCTCCGCTGGCAGTTGGAATATAACAAATTTTTGGATTCGATTTTCCTGATTGCTTTAGAATATAAGCATCTAATAATGGGTTCTCCGGTTCTTCCGAGAATCCTCCGCCTCCTAAAGCTATGATTTGCTTCATATTCGACTTCCTCTCATTTAGACCATGGACCATCAAAAGGTTTGTACCAAAATAATGCCTTATCAATATTGTCATTGAATAAATGCCTGTAAATATCGACGCCGCCCAGCTTGAATCCATGCTTGATATAAAACCTGCATGCCCCTAAATTATCGTCCTGCGTTTCTAATGACAGACCGATCAGCTGTTTCTGCTTGGCCCAATCTTCTGCTTCTGCTAGTAACTGCTGCCCAAGACCCTGCTTTCTGAAATTTTTCTTAACGGCAATGTTCTCGATGTAGCCGAACCGAGTGAAATCTCTAATGATTCTAATTTGACCGATGCATTGATCATCGAGGAAGGCTAATAAAATGACTTTATCTTCACTATTCATGTAATTCTCCCAATCTAGCTGGTCATCAGGAAAGCGGGTTTCACGGGTCTCTTTGAACAGTAACTCCTCAATGTACCACTTTCCATCCTGGAAACTGGGTACGATTTTTCCGAAGATAGGAAACGAATCGTTCGTGGCATTTACATCTTTTATGTGGTCTCTGGTCATAGGAATAAATTTAATCTCTTCTCGCATTTCCATGTCATTACATCTCCCATTCATCATGGATTTTTACCTTTTGGAAAGAAGACGTTTGATGGATCTTATCTGCCCACGGTGATTGATCTCGTCTTCCAAGACGTGAAACCAAAGGTAATAATTATTATTAGGAACCCCGTTTTCCCACTGTTCCTCTTCCATTAACCAATCGTCGTCATACTTTTCTAACTGGATGATGGTTTGTTGTCTGACCTGAGCGAGTTCATTTAAATAGTACTCAAGCGGATAATCTCTAATCGTACTTCTGGCGGGTTCTCCAAGTTCAAGCGCCGTTTTCCACTTCTGAAATTCTGCTTTATTTAAGTCACGATTTTCAAAAGATATCACTTGGTGAACAAATTCAATGGAAGCGATATGCAATAATAGCGCACCAATTGTATTCGCTCCTTCATCTGCTAGATAATCTAAATCCTCTTGTCTTAATCCTTTAAGTTCTTCTAACGTAACTGCTCGGGTATGCTCTAGCATTGACATCAGTTCGCCAATTTTCTCTGAACTTCCTCGTTTCGCTTTTATCCGGTAATCAATCATGTCTCCGCCTCCCCTTCGCGGTTAATATTAAGGGTAACAACCAATTTCTAAAATATAGACTAAAATCTTAAGGATATAAATGGTAGAACAAAAGCAACATCACTCCATACATTCGAATCACAGTAGTCAAAGAAAAAGACAGACTGTTTATTCAGTTCTGTCTCTGCTGCACTATCTCCTTTTTTTCAATGTCCACATCGATTACTCGCTTTTTTCCGTAGCTAACCAGACCGCAAGCCCCAACATGATTCCGCCAGTCATACGATCTAAATTCTTTTTCACTTTGCTGCTTAAACCAATACTTTTAAGCCGGCCGCCTATCATGGCATAAGCCGTGGCACAAATAAATTCAATCAAAATATAAACGGCACCTACCACTAAAATCTGCCTGCCGAATCCGCCAGAATCGGAAGAGATAAATTGGGGCAGAAAGACGGTGAACAACAGTAGTGCTTTAGGATTGGCAGCGGCAACCATAAATTCTTGTTTAACATATTGCCATGCCTTTGGTGGATCCTCAGTGGCTTCTGAACCACTGCTTTCTATTCGTTCATCTTCATATTCTTTTTGACTGGACAAAATCGTCTTAATTCCGAGCCAGGCTAAATAGATGACTCCAACCCATTTAATGATCATAAACACGAGGGTGGAGGTTTGTAGAATAGCGTTCAGTCCTAAAGAAACGGCAAGGATCATCAATGCAAAAGCGGTAAATCGTCCGCTCACTGCGATGATTGCTGTTTTAGCTCCTTTTCTTAATCCGTTACGCAAAGAGAGAATTTGATTAGCTCCCGGTACTGAAGCCATTAGAAATGCCGCTGGGATAAGAGAAGTCCAATGAACACCTACAAAATTTCTGCTATCTTCCGGAGTTACATTATTGATGAGAGGGATCGATGAAATGAATAGAAGGATCAAAGCAGCCGTTATATAGATCGGTTTCTTTTTCATTCTTATCCCCCCTTGGTTTGAAAAGTAATGGAATCATGAAGGTTTCTTCCCGGTGACAGCAACGGTATGGTACTGTCTTGAATTGGATCCTCTAATTAACGATACTTCTAGAAATCCTGTTGATTTCGCCATCGGAATAAATTCGTCTAATAATTCCTTCACGCCCTCCCATACCTCTCCGTCTGCTCCATCACTAAGTGTGATGATGAAGATTGCTCCGGGCTTTAGCACCCTGTATATTTCTGTTAAAGACTTCAGTAAATCTTCCCAAAAATACAATGTGTGGATGCTGTACACTTTGTGAAAATGTCTATCGGGGTAAGGCAGGTTTTTGAGATCCCCTAGTGTAAAATCCGCTTTCCCTTCGTTCCACGCTCTTCGATTTCTAAATTTCGCCGAGCGAATAACCGTTTTGGACAGGTCTACTCCTGATGCATAACCTGCCTCAGTATTCTGCAGAATCCGTTTCATAGCTGAACCAGATCCGCAGCCCAGTTCTAACACTTTATCCTCTGCTTGAATTTGTAATAATTCGATCGTCCACAGAGTTTCAGGTTGATGCTGACGGACCATTTTTTCACCGATATACGATCCTATGATTCCTTTAGGGCTTCGATATTGGCGATCAATATAATTCTTAATTCTCTCAGGAAATCTCATGGCTCACCCGCTTTGATCTAGTTTTTAGTTAACTTTCTCTAAGGTGTTCCCCCCTCTAAAAAAAGCAACCCTATCGTGCCGCTATTCGTACGAACATTTCAGCAGAATTTTTCCCGTATAATTGCGGCTCTCCATTAATTTGTGGGCATGAGATGCATTGCTTAAATCGAATTGTTTAGCAATTGGCAGCTTTACCTTATTTGAGGCAAATAAATCAATGACTCTCGCAGCCACAGGTGCTAATCGCTCTGGCTGATGTTTCCTGGTTGTTCCGAGACTGAAACCTTTAATATTTCGGCAGCTGCTGTGAACATCGCTTGTAGTAAATGATCCTGCCTCGCCGCTGCTATTTCCGAATTGGACCAGCGTTCCATACAATCTTAAACAGTCCAGGCTCTTCCTCGTGATATTTCCCGCTACCGAGTCAAAAATAACCGTGGCTCCCTGTTGATTCGTCTTAGCCAATACTTCCTCGGAAAATTGATTATAAGTGCATACGATATCAGCACCTAAAGACTTCACATAATCTTCCTTTTCAAGACTGCCTACAGTCCCGATGATTTGATGAATACCAAACAATTTAGCAAGCTGAACTAACATGGAACCAACTCCGCCAGCTGCACTATGGATCACGATGGTATCTGCTTCCTTCACTTGCCCTATTTCATGTAATAACATAGAAGATAAGATCGATACAGTAGGCATGGCTGCCGCCTGCTCAAATGAGAGGCTGTCAGGGATCCGGTACACAAGCGATTCATGTGCTGCACCATATTCTGCGTAAGATCCGGAAGTTGGAAATGCAATGACTCGTTCGCCAATTGAAAATTTTGAACCAGGAAAAACTTCCTCCACGATTCCTGCTGCATCTAACCCTGGAACGAAGGGGAACTTTCCCTTTCCTTTGTTCCCTTTTCTTTTCTTAATGTCGGCATAATTTACGCTAGTGTAAGCGAATTTAATTAAAATCTCCTCAGATTCAAGCTTCGGTCGTTCAATATCGGTATAGATCAGTACATTTTCATTTCCAAATTCGTTTTGAATAATGGCTTTCACGGCAAATCCCCCTTTGGTATGTATAACATCTTTATATCATAACTCCTACTCGCCAATTGCTAAAAAAGCAGGTTACATCCTACTATGACGACAACCGGCCCCTTATTATTAAACAGCAATAAACTAAAAAAAAACACAAATCAAGAGCAATTGCGGCCCTCAATTTGTGCCATGGCGGGCGGATCATTCTACCCGTTCGATTTTTTACTAATTCAGCATGATGTGGATTTCCTTCCTTGCCGCCGCTGCTTATTTCTTTTCCATCACTGCAAAGTAGTTATTTTCATGATCTGCAAAGTTAAATACTCTTCCTCCAGGCATATTCACTAGTTCCCCGACCGTTACATCCTTACTTGATAAGTCATTATACAAAGCATCGAGATCGGCTGCATAAAACATTAAAGATGGGGTCCCAAGATTTAACTCAGGCTGCATTTGAGCAATTAATTCCTTGTTATGAAGCACAATACTTGTTTCTGAAGACGCTGTAGGGGCTAATTCTATCCATCTCATTCCTTCGGCGTTACTCTCATCCGAAATCACATGAAACCCTAAATGCTCTTTCCAAAACCTTAAAGATTCATCCTGGTTGTTCACATATAACATGACTTGTCCCACTTTACTTATCATCCAATTCCCTCCTAATAGTAGCGTTCTTTAATAGTATAGCCTATTGGATAGTCGGTCGCTTATGCGGCATCCTTCCATGGTCCTCGTTTTTTACATTTAAGATACCCCCTAAGTGTCGCTTCCAACTTCCGATTCATTATTTCATTACAAAATTTATGTATTTTTACTTTTCTGGTTTAGCAGCTGATCTACTTTCGCTTCCAATCGTTTCGTCTTTTCTCGCTGCTTCTTAAACATCAAGAATAAGAATACAAAAACTGCAGGAATCAAGAGCATGACTAGAAACATGACCACCTGAATAATAGCATCTGCAGTATTAAATCCACCTTGAGCCACTGTTATAAGGAACAAGTTATCTCCTCCAGTATAAGTTCATAGTTGTACAGGATGTCTGAATAATGATAATGATCATAGGAGGAACAAGCAGTATGCTGCGAATTATTTCAATAAATTAGCTAAGAAATAACTTTTATTAATAATGAAAAGTACAGCAATGGGCAAAAAAAACAAAAACCCTCGCTATTCTAATTGAACCTCAGTTAATAAACATTTTTAAAGATATCCACAAGGATAACTGAAATAAGAATCAGGGAAGTGAACAGATAGGCATATCCTAATTTTTTATCTCTTTCTTTTTCTATGACCATTTCTACCCCAAATAATAAAAATATACATGCTAAAAGATAATTTATCGATAAATCGATTGGATGGATAAAAAAGTGATAAAAAACAGCGCATAAAATCCCGATAGCAAGGAATTTATTTATTTTTCTAAATAGATTCAATACTTTTCTCCCTCCTATTTCTTATCCCACTCTTAGCTTAAGAAGATTCCGTTCACCTTATCATTTTATATAAATAACCATAATTTTTCCACTTTTTCCACATCTTCACTTGCTTCATTTTTCTCAACAAAAAACGCAATTCCTGTGAAACTGGGATTGCGTTACGGCATACGTATAAAGATTTGTTATAACTAATGAAGCAGAATATGAGTGATTTTCGCTTTGGGATTCGTTTTCAAATAGGTTTCCCGCGCTTTTTCCTTGTGAGTAGCGAATACCGGCTCTCTTTTAACAACGCCTGATTTGGTCTGATAATAGATCAGATATTTATCCGTCATAGGAAGGCTCCTTTCTTCCTGAAAAAATAGAATTGCTAAAAGTATTCGCCCGATGAAAGTAAAATATACATCAACCTATAGAAAAGGAAAAATTTTTTAAACCTTTATTTTATTTACATTTTTTACTTATCATTAAATTACTATATCAGATGATAATAAGTAATAACAATAAATGCACAAAAAGTGGTGATTCCCATTCTTTTTAATTTAACTGTAGGATTACTCATTCCTTGGATAATTGCAATTATCTTCTGCCGCAGAACTCCTTTATTATTTTTAACGGTGGCTCCTTTTGTGGCTTTACTATCGATCACATTAAATCAAATCGGCATGGCATTGAAGTTCTGGACGCTTTACCCTGAAACCAATTATCTCATCTTTAATTCCATTAATATTGATTTTGGCTTTAATCCTGCTATGGCAGTTCTATTTACGTTTATAATCTATATTAAGCAGTGGAAGCGCTGGATCGTTTACTTAGGATTTCTCATATTTCTAACTGGCTCAGAGAAATTGGCTGTGATATTCAATAAAGTAAAGTACGATGATCACTGGAATATCTTCTATACATTTATCGCCTATTTACTTGGCCTAATTCTAGCCGATATTTATTTTCATTTTCTAAAAAAATTGACCAAGGAACTCTAAGGGGACAATGACTTTACTGAAATGATTGGATAATCTTTAACAGACGTTGGGGATGCTCTGTGGCCACGTTCTCTGATAATCTTGCCGCTGCGATGATCGGTCCCCATTGAAAAATTGCTTCTTTCTGAAATCCGCTTTGCTCACAGTAAAGTCGCAGATAAAGGTCTGCCCAATCCTCTGAAAACTGAGAGTAGAGAAGGTACGTACGATAAACGTCGGCTCGGATATCTCCGGCACTGGCATCTACCCAATCGATAATGGTGAGTTAATCCTTGAGCTTCATTAAGTTAAATAAGTGAAAATCTCCATGACATAACTTTGGCTCGTATGAGATGGCATGTACCGCCTTTATTAAGGCATTCTTCTGTCTATCTTCCACGAGCGGGGCAGATTCGATTTGGCGTACTAACTTTCCAGACATGGATTCGATGGAATCAGCTTTTATCTGATGAACAGTGCGCTGCATTTCAACGGATAGATTCATATAAAATTCGGCATCTCTCTTGTTGTTACATAGCAACTCCCCAAGCGTTGTTCCTTCTATATATTCCATAATGATCGCTGGTCTTCCTGCTATCTCCGTCACTTCCAGTACTTCAGGAACTGGAAGACCGTTCACAAAGGCTACATGCTGTTTCCGTGCTTCCTTTTCAGCTTCTGTATCGGGCAAATGATCGTGAAATACTTTGATGGCTCTGTTTTCGCAGCGATAAACTTCAGCTGTGTTTCCTGTCGCAATTGGTGTCCCTAAATTCATGAGCTTTCACCTTCCTTCCGTTTAGAACTGATGGATAGTCTCGAAAACTCCATCAGCCAGCAATCTTGATATTTTCCCTCATGAAATTCATGATTGGGAAGGAGTTTCACTTTCTTAAAGCCGCATTTCTCGTAGCATGTTATGGCTCGAGTATTTTGTGTTTGAGGATCCATCACTATGCGACTTGCTTTTTTATGTTCAATTAAGTAACTAACCATACTAGAAATCAGCAGGGTTCCAATGCCTTTGTTCCAATAATCCGTCTCTCCAATAAATTGATCAGTGCCATAAGTGTTCTCCGTGTAAATTCCATATTTCTTTTTTGTATCTGCATCTAATTCATAGAATTGAATATAACCGATTTCTTTTCCCACATATTCGACCATACACATGCTGGTTTGACCCGCTGAAGCAAAGAATTTGTTTTGAACTTTCTCTAAATCAAATGGGTTATCCCTTCCTTCATAAAACTCAAGAACCTCTGGATCAGACAGCCATTTGGCTAATAAGGAAGAATCTTTTTCCTCTAATTGGCGTACGGTAAGCTTTTCATTTTGAAACAGCATTCTCATTCGGCTCCTCTCCTTAAGAAGTCCAGCAGAATTTCTTCATCAGTGGTTCATTCCCACTCTTCCTCTAAGATCGAGTAATAATACTCATCCCACCATTGATCTCCATGCGGTATACATTTTTTAAAATAGCCTTCTCTTCTCATCCCTATCTTTTCCATAACACGATAAGAAGGAATATTCTCAGGCTGGCAGGTAGCGATTATTCTGTGTAACCCCATTTCACTAAACCCGCATTCCATAATTGCTTTAGCTGCTTCAGTGGCATACCCATTTTGCTGATAACCAGGGTGGAATACCCAGCCGATTTCATAGGTATGACTTCCAAAATACTTATGAAAAACTATGTGCCCAATAAGTTGATTTTCATTTTTCAGGAGAACAGGGAACTTTTCTGCTTCGGGACCAATATTGTTATTTACCAGCTCTTTTGCTTTTTCTTCAGATAATGCCCCCTCTGGGATATACTTCATAACGTTGCGATCTCTTGTATATTCATAGACCGCTTCCCAATCCTTGTATTCAAATCTCCTGATCATTAACCTGTTTGTTTTGATATCCATATCCATCCTCCATCCCGGCGATTAAATAATTCTCATAATCATTTTTCAATGGTAAAAAAGTCGATTTTTGCATCTTTTTTAAAATTTCTATCAAATAAAGTGATCCAATCCGTAAATGAAATCGATTGCTTAGTGAATCACCAATAATTACTCGGGGGTTCACTATCTGAAAAGGAGATGAGAAACACATGAAGATCAAACGAATTTTTGCAGTTCTTATGGCAGTTATGTTATTGATTCCTTCTTTAGCGTTTGCCGCTGATGGAGAAAAAGACTCCACACCTGTACAGAGTCCTGCCGCTGACCTAAGAGCGAATTTAGGTCAATTATTAGCCACACACTTTGAATACCAGGTCCTTACTACTTTAAAACAGTACCAGGGAGCTGCTGATGCGGATGTCGCTCAGGAAATGCTTGAAAAGAATGCGGGAGAAATGAAAGCCGCTTTCAAATCTATTTACGGACAAGAAGGTGCCGATCAATTTGCGAAGATCTTCTCTTCTCAATATGAAGACAGTGCCAATCTTGGGACAGCCTTCAAAAATGATGATTCCGATCAGAAAATGCAAGTCAAGCAAGCCTTGCAGCAAGACTTTCCTAAAGAATTAGGTGCTTTCTTAGATACAGCTACTGGTGGAAATCTTCCAGCTGCAACTGCTGAAAAAGTACTTACCGCTCACGAACAAGACGTGATGAATGTATTTACCGCTTATATTAATGGTGATTATAAAAAAGCTTATGATGCTTTGGACGAGGGTTACAAACGTATGTACACCATTGGTACAGCCTTATCTCAAGCTATCGTAAAACAAATGCCTGAGAAGTTTAATAACACTAAAGCCGTAACACCAGCTTCTGATCTGCGCGTGACATTTAACGAATTGCTAGGGATTCACTTTACCTACCAAACGTTAAATAGCTTGAAAAACCTTCAAGGTTCAGACGATGCTGATGTTGTAAATGAAAAACTAGAACAAAATGCAGATGAAATGACAGCTGCTGTAAAATCCATCTATGGACAAGAAGGTGCCGACCAGTTTGCTAAAATCCTTTCTTCTCAATATGAGGATAGCGCTGGACTAGGAACTGCCATGATGAATGAAGATATGGATAAAGTGAACCAAGTGAAACAATCTCTTCTTCAAGACTTCCCGAAAGAGCTGGGTTCTTTCTTAGCTGCTGCCACAGAAAATAACCTTCCTGCTGACACAGCGACTAAAGTTCTAATGGCTCATGAACAAGATGTTATTGATGTCGTAACGGCTTATATGAATGAAGATTATCAAAATGCTTATCAAACTTATGATCAAGGACTGAAACGCATGTCTACGATCGGTACAGCTCTATCAGGAGCGATTGCAACTCAAATGCCAGATAAATTCAGTGCAGAGACAATGCCTTCTGAAATGCCTGATACCGGCATGGGCGGAACAGCCAGTAACACTGCCTGGGCATGGATGGCCTTTATCATTCTAGCACTTGGCGGCGGTGCAATGGTTTACCGTAAAAAATCAACCGTTAAGTAAGATCAAGTACTATCCTATATCTTTTTATTACATGGAGAGAGGGCTCTTTTCCCTCTCTCTTTTTTATTTCCCTTGTTAATTCAAAGAAGGATCAACTTCTATTTCTCCAATCCAACCTCATCCTTTAACTAAAATGATCCGGCAGATTAAAGTAGTCGGTTAGAGGCACCTTCCTCCCATTGTGATTCCATGATTGGTACTCCTTAAAAATGTGATCTATATCATGATCTGCCTTATCTTCCACTAAATATTTCACTGCTTGAAAACTTCTCCAATAATTATACATAATACTGGTCAGACTGCCCTGGTAACTTTCACCACCAAACTCGTCTAAGGAATGATGACCGTACTTATCTTTAAACAAAACAATCATTTGAGCCTCAGCATTCACTATTTCCATAAATTCTGTTTCACTTAATATGTATTTTCTTGCTAAGTAATCACACATTCCTTCTTCAAACCAAATGCTATCCACTCTTTCCTCATCAAATTCATCTACGAATAAATCTGAATGGTGGGTTAATTCGTGACCTAGAATCGTGACCAATTGGTTTTCAGATAAATGCTCGTAATATCTCCGAATCTCAGGTGCCTTTCTGCCCTCTAGCTGCTGAATAAAAAGTCTTCTCCAAGCTGATAAATCCGGTGAAAAATAGATAATATTTTCATTTGTAAACGCAGGGATGGGCAGATTTGAAAAGATATTCGTCGCCAATTCTTCTGAAGTCCATACGATAGCTTTCGGCGCTTCTTTAAGGGCGTATTGTTCTTCTAATATTTTTTGGTAATTGCTGAGCTTCTTTCGGAAATTTACGATGATTCCATCGAATTGTTCATAATCTGATTTATTTTCGAAAGCAAAAATGTGTTTCATCTAAATTCTCCCCGTTCATAGAATAGCGTACATTTGTTGAAAGTTATGGATGGTATAGTCTGAATGCTCTATTTCTTCGTTATCTTCAGTATCATATAATTCCTTTTCTTCTTCCAAACGCTATCAGATTTACAAAAGGATCTCCTGGTAGACCCAATAATTCACAAAACGCTGACTCAGTGTTATACCCTCGTTTTTTTAGATCTTTAACCTTATTTTTAAGGGCAGGTGTTTCCTTTAATAGTTCGAATTCAATTATCATATGTAAATAGGCATTCTGCTTGTGAACAGGCTGATGCTGTCCAAAGATCTCAACTTCAAAGTTTTGAAAAATAAAATTAGCTTTGACAACTTCGCGCCCTCGGATCATTTTGTTCTTCATCGTAAAGCCCGCTTGATCCCCGTAATGCCTTCGAAGCTGCTGCTCAAACTCCTTCAGGTCTGTTACTTCCATGATGATGTCTAGATCCGAATTCTCGACATCAATCCCCAGAGGAATTGTTCCACAAAGTACTGGATGATAGCTTCTCATTTGAGAGAAGATTTCTAATTCAGCAAGCATGAGATAAGCAGCTTTTTGCTTGTTATTTCCTCTCTTCATTTCTGCCAATAGATCCATCATCGAACCATCTCCTTAGAAAGGGGAAATTACCAGAAAGTTCCTATCCTCATTTTACCAAAACTCCCTAATTTACTGAAAAAAAAAAAGAACCCAGCGGACAATGCCGAAGGGTCCATTTTAGTATTAGTGAGCATGAGCATCTCCATCATCTTTCATTGCACAAAACGTATCTTCTTCGTGCGGATGGTTGTGATCCTCGATTTGGATGGTCACATGACCAATGCCAATATGAGCTAGATCATGTTCAATCGTCCGTAAGATTTGCTGATGCTCGGAAAACGGAACATCTTCTTTTAGAACGAGGTGACAGGCTAGGGCATTCTTGCCGCTGGTAATACTCCACACATGCAGATCATGAAGATCCGCGACGGCATCCTGCTTTTTCATCGTCTGAATAACTTGATCAATTTCCACATTTTTCGGTTTGGATTCCATTAAAATACGGAAAGACTGCTTGCAAATATTCCAAGCACTGAATGCGATAATTACGGCAATAATCAAGCTGATGATCGGGTCAATGATATACCATCCTGTAAAGTGAATAATAATTCCCGCGATAATGACTCCGGCCGATGCTCCAACGTCACCAATGACGTGCAGCAGTGCTGCTTTTACATTTAAATTATCTTCGTCACCATTAAGCACAAAAATAATAATTAAGTTAACGACCAGTCCAATCCCAGCGCCGGCAAACATCCCCCAGCCTCCAACATCTACGGGATTAATGATCCGTTCGATTGCTGAATAGAGTATCCAGATCGTAATGCCGATTAAGGTGAGACCATTGAGCGCAGCAGCTAGAATTCCTGCCCGCTCATATCCAAAGGTCATTGTTTTGTCCGCTGACTTCTTAGAAATGTGCAAGGCAAACCAGGCCAGTCCAATCGCCAGTACATCGGTAGCCATATGCCAGGCGTCTGCAAGCAGAGCAAGACTATGAGAAAGAATCCCGAAGACTAATTCTGCTGCCAAGATAATCATAGCAAGGAAAAACGCCTGTTTCATTTTCCCTGCGGGTGCATGTGAATGAAATAAATCACTATGATCGTGATCATGATGATCATGGTCATGTTCATGTTGGTGTGCCATTTCCAAATCCTCCTATATGATCATGTGTTCATATTTAATTTATACCCTTATTTATTTTAAGCAAACACATTGGATTTTTTATATGAATAAGTGATCATATATAACATAACATTCGCAGTTCGGTCTTTCAAGCGATCCTTGAAAAGAACTCCCTCGCTTCTTAATTGCTTGGAATCTGATTTTCCACTTCCTCGCAATAAATTTTTCCATTAAAAAAAGACGGAAGTCCGCCTGTCTGATTTATTGATGAATGATTGAGGGGCTGTTGCAAATGCAGGGAGGTGGATGACTCCTTAACTTCCTTAATAAAAAGGGAACCTCAACTTTCAACGTCCCCCTTTTTATTAAGAGAGAAAATGGCATATCCAACTGCGGAAGATAAACGAAGCAAGGTTAAGCACCGGTGTAGACACTCGCACATGTTCCTGCCGCTGGCTCATAGTAACAATGATTCTTAAACTGGCCGGCAAAGGGCTGGCCATACCAGGTGTCGGGACATGGACCATACGGATTAAAATACCAAAGCGAATACTTAGCCGGCAGCTGGCTCCAATAATTTAAGTTCTTTCTTGCCAATCGCTTTTCTACAGATCGCGCCGGGTTATAAAATAGATTTCCTTTTTGTACAGCCTCAAAAGAATAATTTCCGCCCTGAACCTGGTAAATGACCTGTCTAATGGTTCTTACATCTGCAAAATCCAGGCAGGCTGCTTTGGCACGGTTAACGATTACATTTCCTACATACAGCATGCCTTGTTTTCCTTCACCTTCAGCTTCTGCCCGCATCATCCTAGCCATCAAGGCTACGTCTGAATTTCGATAGGGTACTCTTGGCATTTTTTCACCTCAGAAATATTGTATGAACAAAGCTTCTATTCATGCCATTTAATTAACCGTTCACATATTTCTCCATACGGATATCCGACCACATTCGCCCCTGCCAAAATGTGAAATCTCTTATGGAAACAATCTCTGAATAACCCATCCTTTTATAAAGACTGATGGCCTGTTTATTAAATTCAAATACTCCGAGCTCAATGCGTTTCAGTCCTTCGTTCTTGATCTGCTCCTCCAAATAGGAAATGGCTTTGTAGCCAATGCCCTTTCCTCTTCCTTCCTGCTCTCCAATGGTGATCCCAATCCATGCCGTTCCAGGTTCATATTTGTACAAATGAGGCGGGTCCACCATGAAATTCATTTCACCGACTAACTGTTTATCCAGATAAATTAAATAGATGTGATGGTCTTGAAGGCGTTTAATCAGATCCTGCTGATTGAGTTCGGTCCGTCGATCTAGTCCTGTTTGATCTTGATTTGGGCGCACGAGCGGAATTAAAGTTGAGTCATTCTCCCACCGGTTCATTGCCTTAACAATGCTCGGGGTTGGAGTGAGCAATCTTGTGAAATGAATGTTCATGGTATTCGTCCTCTCTATGTATGAAATTTGTTGATGATTCTACAGACGCTATGATTTAATACGTTTCCCAACTTTTCATGTCCATGCTGCAAACAGCGCAGCCACTATCCCGCCTCCAGTTATCACCATGAAGATGGCACCCCAAACTCGTTTATTCTCTTCAAAGAAATAAATATATCCGACGGTGAACCAATATATCACTGTACCCAGAACCCAGTAATTTGTATGAGCGCTCCACTGGCCGCTTATCAAATCAATGGCCAACAAGATCATGCTTACAATCAAGACACCTTCTCCAAACAACTTGATCACTCTTTTCACTTTTATGATCCCTCCTGACCTTCTCCCACGGAAAGGTTACGAACTAGATATCACCATCGTAACAAAATGCCGACTTATTAGACGAAATTGTTACTAATTGCTAAGCTTATAACTATTGGATACCATTTCGTTGGTAAATAGTAAAAAGGGAGACAGTATATGAAGTCAATATTATCATTTATTCTTGTAACCTTCCTGTTATTAAGTGGATGTTCTTTAGGAAAAGCTAGCGATTTAAACGCTTACGATAGTACAAGTCTTCAAAATGAATTAAAGAATGAAGCTTATCAGCCAAACCTGCCTGCTCAATTACCATTTCAAGCTGAAAATACCAACTTTGAACCTACTCCTACAACTGGAGATACCGAGGCCGTTTATAACTTTATATTCTCTGGAGAAGGAAAATCTATAGAATTAATGACCTTTAATGGCAAGGCTATTCATATGAACATGGAAATGAAAAAAGTGGATATAGGAAATCTTGAAGGAAAATATGCTGAAAAGAAAACCGAACAATCTGGAGAAACGATAAAGTATTTAACTTGGAAGCAGGATGGCATCGTTTATAAACTAACTGCAGCTCATAAAGACTCTGGCAAAAGCATTTCAAAGGAAGAGCTAATTAAGACTGCGGGTTCATTTGAATAATATAACGGTACGCAAATAAAATGGATAAGTCGCAAATATATCAGCTTTTCAGCAAATATAATGAAGAAACCGCAAATAAATCGGATTTTATGCAATTATATCTAAAAAAGCGCAAATAAATGATCGTACCCTGCTCTTAACATTCCCTTTAGTCCGCTGTCCTCAAGATTGGATATAAAAAGTACAGCACCCCTACGCTGACCAAAAGAGGCAGAGAACTCCACGCCATCAAATGCTGAATCTTAATCCCCATACCTAAAAGCATAGAAGTCACAGCGTACGAAAGGGGAATTAATCCTAGGGAACCTGTACGAATCAAACTCATCACCCTACCGACCTTCGCTTGATTTGCAGAGGATTGGACGAGGGAGATCAGCGGGATGTTGACTCCCGTAGTCAGCATGCCGATAAAAACGATGATCACCACTGCTGTTAAGATCGAATGAACTTGACTAAAAATAAACATGCCTGCTCCCTGCAGAGCTATGAAATATAAGGCATAAGACCCTCGCTTTCGCTGTATGTTCAAAAGTCCCAGAAGTACAGAACCCAGGATCATTCCCAATGTAAAACTCCCCTGCACATAACTAAAGTCTACCGAAGTTCCTTGGAGCACCCCCTCAACAAATATCGGCAGTCCCATCATTAAAGGTCCCGATATGAAGAAGTTCACTATAATTGTAATGATAAACAATGCCCTTAATAACGGAGATTTCCAAGTGTAAGAGAATCCTTCTGCCAATTGAACTTTAAAAGTGTCCCGGCCTTTCCCCTCGTTGTTCAGGTTATCTTCCCTCACTTTTATAAGGAAAACACTGCACCCAGAAATACATAAGCAAAGACCTATCAGAACGAGAACCAAGCTGTAACTCGCTATGTGAATTAAAATTCCTGCAAGGAAAGGTCCAGAGAACATAGCAATTTTGATGGCCCCTTGAAGAAGAGAATTTGCCCTCGTAAGCTGAGCGACTGATACCACTTTCGGTAGAAGAGCGTCTCTGGAAGGTTCGAACATTCCTCCGCTAGCTCCAAACAACCCTGCATTTACGGCCAGTATCCAGATAGGAACTTCAGATAAGTAATGAAAAAGGACGGAAAGCAGCAACATCAAAAAGGCTAACGATAAATCTGCAAAGCCCATAATCCTCGTTTGCCTGCCCCTGTCCGCAACCACCCCGCCAATGACCATGGAAATCATCCGCATAGACGTTAGACAAACTAAGACAATCCCAAGTAACGCTTCCTTATCAAGACTTTCCACCACATACCAGGACTGGATAAACATAAACATAGAGAGACTTAAGCTGGAAACCACTGTAGTCATCAATAATAAAATAAACGATCTGGATTTTGTTAAAGGCAGGACAACTTCACTTTCCAAGCGTTTGGTATTGTTCATACAACCTCTCCTTAAATAAATTTTTCTACACGGTTAAAAAAAATTTACTGTTAAACCAAAAAAAAGAGAATGACTTAAGATTCTCCTTTTTTCTTTTGAATCAGCGGTTCCTCCACTTGTAATCCAAGCATGTGAAAATAATATAGCTTAGCGTCTGGTGATGGATCGGGTCTTTGCAGGGCAGCAAGCTCTTCCATTAAATCGGAAAACTTCTGCTGCCAGACTAAGAAGTCTTCTTCTTTCGCGTGAATTTCATAAGCGCTGGATCGATATTTCCACTCGGCAGGGTCCTTAGAGCCAGACTCCTCCTTTAAAGAATCTTCCGGAGCGGCTAGGATTCTTCGTTTCGACTGGTCCAGCATACTGATCATCATCACTCTGACTGTTTCTGTCATATCCGAATAAGGAAGTAAAGATTGATCAGGTACGAATCCACCAGCAACTGCTTGATAAAACTTTTGCATGATCCCATTCTTTTCTTCCTTGTGGACGATGGCGATCAGTTCATTTTTTTCTAATTCTTTTAAGTGGTAGTGAATTCGCGCTCTGGAAAGGTTGAACAACTCTGATAATTGCTGCCCGGTCTTTGGTTTCTCCATTAAGCGAAGCAGTAATTCTGAGCGAAAAGGATCGGCTAAAGCCTTTAACTGTTTGTGAGTCGTCAATAGCTTTATATCTTTCATTGCTGTCAACTCCATTTACTCGGTAAAATTATTTTAACAATAGTATGGACGAAGGAACTGATCTTGTCAATTCGGCTCCTTGTCCCTCAAATCCATTCATCTTTATGCTCCCTAACAAACTGAATATCTTGTTGATAGTGTTCCAGGTGTCCTTCTTTGATCATCTTCTGAAAAGCGGGAACTCCTTCATCTGCTTTCCTTCTCATCGTTTTACACAGTCCTTCTAATCGAAGGACGACAATTTCTAAGGAATCATCAAACGGTTCACCGTAAGCACTTTTAAAAAGTTGAACCCTGCGTTTGATTCTGTCTGCGTGATGATTGGATCGATAATAAACTTTATCACCTGTTGGAGTTACATAAAACCTGCTTAAAGGACAGCTGGTATACAGCGTATAAGCGGCGTCCCACCCCCTGGGTCCTGGGGCAGCCACATCAAAATCTATAATTCCTGCGGGTTTATTATCTTTAAATATGATGTTGTAGATCGCAAAATCATTGTGGCAGATTACTTCTTTAGGTTCAGGGGTGAGATCTAAAGGCTGCCAGTCCTCATCAAAGGTAAAGTCACTTACAGCATTATGGTAGTGACGCAGCATTTTTGCTATACCAGTCAACGCATCATCTGACCACATATACGGTTGCAATGGATAATTTCCGGCTTCACCTTCAATGTAGGATAAGATCTCCCTCCCTTTTTCATCGATGCCATAATATTTAGGCGCATAGGAAAACTTTTTGTTTTCCAAGTGCTTCAGCAAGCGATGAATTCGGTGACTATTGGGGTGTTGTTCTCGCCGGACGGTATGCCCGGAACGAAAGACGTTATTGACGTTTCCCCCTGTTAACCATTCCTCTTTATCCACATCTCCACCTCCTTTTTTAGTTAAACATAAAGTTTCCGATTAAACCCAGAAGGATCATCAATACTATGCCTCCAACTATCACGTACCCATAGATCCTTATTCCCAAGGGCAATTTCCCTTCGCCGGGTGCTGGCGTACCTTCATGCTTCTGCATGTGGTCCATGGCATCATTGAATGGTTGATTGTCTTCATTTTCACCTTTCAAATTCCCCCCTTCCGCTCCACTCCCTAGTTCTTCCACCATGTTACCCCAGTAACATAAGCGGTACTGGTCTATTCATTTGTGAGCATTTTTCTAATCACCCTTATCTGTCCTCGGTGATTGATTTCATCTTCAAATACGTGAAACCAAATGAAATAATGATTGGACGAATGATGGGCCCATGGTGTATTTTCGTATAACCAATCATCTGTCTTTCTTTCGAATTCTTTAAGTGTTCTGTGCCTGATTTCTTCAAGTTTAGTTAAATAATAATCTAACGGCTGACCATTTATCTTCTTTCTTCCCTGTTCTCCCAGGCTGTAAGCCGCTCCCCATTCCTTCATCTCCTCTTCATTTGGGCTGCGTCCTTCAAAAGTTTCGATTTGAAATCCTTTTTCTACAGCAGCCATATGTAATAAGAGTGCTCCTATGCTATTTCCATCCTTACTTGGCAGGTAATCTAATTCTGTAGCAGTTAGTCCTTCTACAGCTTTTAAGGCGGTTCTTCTCGCATAATTCATTTGCGATACGAGATGCCCGATTTGCGTTGTGAACCCTTTTAACGGTTCTATTTTCACTTCCATTTAAAACAACTCCTTAAGATTTGATGAGATTTCGTCTGAAATCAAGAATGTCCTGAAGTCTTCATTTGAATCAGGTGTTCTATTTACTTATTCGATTTCTTCACTTCATCTCCTTGTTCCCTTTCTTATTTCCGCTCTTTCCAATGACAAAGATCTAAGACAGAATAATTTTTTCATTAGAAAATTGGGATTCTGACACTTTTTAAAATTTCCAATAACATATAATTACTTGATGATATAGTCTGTTAGCCATTATTAAACCCGTAAGATAAAGAGGCTAACACGCCTTCATCTTACGGGTTTTGTTCTGCCCAGCATGACGCGGGATTTATTGACGGTTACACAGAACGTATGGTTTGTTTCCGTTTCTTTGGTCAGGTTTCTCTGATGAACAGGAAAAAGGAAATAAAAAATAAAAACCATTCTAGCGTAGGAAATACATGGAGACTTCTGCGGGAGGAAGGCATAGGTTTGACCCCGGAGTGCGCAGCACGAGGAGGCAAACCTGCCGCCCGCGAAAAGCGGAGTGTATTTCCGGAGCGGTCTTTCTTACCCCTGCACTTCCCTTGTTTGATCGTCTTTAAAGGCAGGTATTTTCTATTGTCTCAGGCTCTTTCTGTGTATCAAGGCTTCATCTACCTTCGTTAACTGTAATCCCCATAAACTCTTCCATTCTCTGTCATCACCCATTTTTAATCTCATTTATTGATTGAGTAAGCTCTTTAAATTTATGATCAAGCTCTTCATACCCTTTACTGCCGGGAGTGATTAAGCTCAGCCTGCCTAATACTTCCTGCCGTTCGGTTTCCAGGGTGAGCCGCAATTCCTCCTGTTCATCCGGCTTCTTAAATGATTCTTCCTCCTTCCATTGCTTTTTCAATGTCTGGTTGGAAATCATCAGCTTTGTAGTGGCTATCTTATCCAACAAATAACGGTCATGGGAAACGATTAAAAGCGTGCCCTGGTATTGGGTTAACGTTGTTTCCAGCTGTTCTCTTGACGGCAAATCCAGATGGTTCGTCGGTTCATCTAAGAGGAGCACGTCTTTTTCTTCTAAAATATATTTCATCAGCTTACATTTGACTCGTTCCCCCATGCTCATGCTTGCGATAGGCTCTGTCCACTGTTCACTTGTGAAACCTAGATGCTTCAGCAGATTACGCACGTGCCCTCTTTCCTGAAAAGAGTCCTTATCAAATAACTGTTCTGGTGTCTGGCCAAGAGGCAGGTCAAAGACTTCCTGCGTTAAATAACCGATATTTGCAGAAGGTGAGACCCATATCTCTCCTTTTGAAACGGGTTCTATCCCTTTAATCATTTTCAAAAAGGTCGTCTTGCCACTGCCGTTCGCCCCTGTAATCGCAACATTTTCCCCATGCTGAATCGTGAAACCAGTGCTTTTAAATAATGTCCCGCCTTGAAAGGACTTTTCTACATCCTTTACTTCAAGGAATCGTTTTCCTTTTTTAGCGTTCGCTTTTAAGGAAAAATTCACCTCGTGTTCAGGTGCAGGGGCATCCGCGTTTATTTTTTCCAGTTCTTTTTCCAAACGTTTTTGCTTGGACTTTACCTGGGTATCCATTCGTTTAGCTTTTTTTCGGTAATATTCCTTTGCCCCATCCTGTTTAGTCGATTGGGCATGGGCAGACTTTGACCAGGAGGTTAACTGATTCATTTGATCCTCCACCCGCTCTTTCATCTTCTGCTGCTTTTCGTATTCACGCTGCTGGGCAAGCCGCTTAGCTTCACGAAATTCAATGTAGCTCGTATAGCTGCCACTATGACTCAGAAGCGTTTTGTTTTCCAGCGACCAGATCTTAGTGACCACTTCATCCAGGAAATAACGGTCGTGAGAGACTAATATAATCGTGCCTTTAAAGCTTTGGAGCTGTTTAATTAGAAAGCGCAGACTCGATTCATCCAGATGGTTAGTCGGCTCATCCAGCAACAGCAGATCGGTATCCTGAGCAAGCCCTCTTGCCAGTCGTGCTTTCAGCTTTTCCCCGCCGCTTAACTCGGAGTACTTCCGGCTGGGTACTTGCCAATTCTTTAGTAACGACGCCTCTAATGAACTGACCTCGTCAAAATGGTAAGACTCTGTTTCCTGTTCCACCATCGTGATTCTTAAGTGATCCTGCAGATGTTTGATTTGTCCTTCTGACGGGTGAAGATCCTCGTTTAATACTTGCAGCAGGGTTGATTTACCTGCTCCATTCTTGCCTATAATGCCAATAATATCTCCCTGGTGCACATTCGCATCGATATCTTCCAAGATAGTCTGCTGGTGAATCTCAATCTTTATCTTTTGCAGCTGTATAAGTTCTAACATAAACCATCATCCCTTCAATTTCAGGGAGAATAAAAAAATCCTCCCAAATAGTTTTGGAAGGATTAGTCAAATCACATTTTTTCTGTATTCTAATAAGCTCTTCAGCCATACGGCTAAACAGTATATAGAAAAATGGGCAGACTAATCCTAAATTTTTTGCTATCTGAAATATAGAATTTCAAATATAAAAAAACGGATTAGTACTTCATCGGCCACCCATCATTCCTTTCGTCTGTAAGTAACTAACATCGTAACACTTTGTGCAATAAATTTACAAGTTGAATCTTATGTCTCTGGTGTATGATGCTTATGATTATTGAATCAAAGTTCTTTCTAAATATAGATGCCGGTCACTTGCGTATGGGAATTTTTCTTCGTAATGAAGAAGGTCGTGTACCTGTATTTTCCTTCGATAAACGATGATTGATTTTAGTTAATTGATGAAATATAGCTAGTAATACACCTAAAATGGCACCTAACAGCAGAGTATCTCCAAGTCCTTCTGGAATAATCCCAAGGCAAAAGGCAATGCCTATACTAATCCCCATGTATAGAAAGACGACCATCGTTGTCCCTCCCATTTTTTTGCAAAAGTAATGCAATCGACTATTCATTAAGTATAGTTCTCCCTTAAAATTTTACTACGAATATTAGAGTTCGACATTACGATACCGAAATTTACTGGAATTTTCATCTATGATAATCTGAATAGGGCAATTAACAAAGGAGGGAAAATTTGAATACCAAAATAAACGCAAAACATAAATTTTTCGTCTATTTGATTTCATATTTCATGACGATTTTACTCTTCCCTTTTGTTCTGGGAATGAAAATAAACGATAATTTTTCATTGAATACATAGGCATGGTCTCCGTATATGGTATGTATGTTCTTCCTTTTATCCTGATCATTGCAGTCCCAGTTAACCTTCTTAGTCACTACATTACTTATAGAATTACAAAATCTTCTTCATTGATTCACTTTCTCATTCACACGGTCACTGCTTTTTCCGCAGGATTATTGTTCTTTCAATCCGTTTCCATGGGGTTTAATACTTCGTTGGTCGGCATATTTGTCTTTGCAGCAGATATCTGGCTTCAGAAGCGGCCGATCGGAAAGCCGGTGAAAATCCTACTTATTTTACTTCCTCTTACTGTGGCTATTGGATTGTTCATTCCAAATGTCCTCAATTACATGGAATTTGAATCCATTAAGAAAAAAGAGCAGCCAGTGGTACATCTGACAGTCGGGGAACATAACACAACGATTAAACATCCGACCACATGCTGGGATAACGATGACAGCAATGGATGTGCGATTCCAGATACTCCATACTTAATCCATCAGGATCCTGTCAGCGCTCATGTATTCCCTGTGAAGGCTGCTCCTCAGATTCAAGTCGACCTATCACCTGTGGAAGAACCCTTCGATATGCAAGTTTTTTTCTTAAACAAAGGAACGGTACAGGAAATGAAGGTAGACGGAGGGCATGTTACTCTTCCTAATTCTTTAAAGGCACAAGTCGTTAGAGTAACAGCGACATTATCGGACTCCCGCAAGGTTTCTTTTTCTTTTGGCATTCAAAAGGAAAGTCACAGCCGAACCGTTGAACAGTAGAGCTCTTAAGAAAAACAGATGGAATCAGCAAAATCTGTAAAACCATAGAAAACCCGAACCAAGGTAAAATCAATGGTTCGGGTTTTCTGGCAAATAAAAAATACTTTGGTTCACCCTTTTGCTTTGACTACAGGTCAAAAATAGAGTCTGGACATTCATTCCCGCCAATCAGTCATTCACAAAAATCCCTCCACTTCCATATACAATACCAACGCCATCGCCCATGTCTGCAAGCGATATCCGCAGGAGGAATGCCTATGTCTCAATCTGGATTCGTCCCGAATAACACCAATATTAAAAAAACCAGCGGCACGCCAAATTTATTTTTTAATACGAGAGAGAACATTTTCTTTCAACGCAACCCTGAAAATATTGCGTATGAAGTTACTTCTACCCAGCTTCCTGCCATGATCGGCGGGGCTTTTGTCGACTTGTTTCTAACTAAGGGACATATTCGGGAACCGCACTGGCACCCTAATGCATGGGAGCTGGATGTCGTGGTTTCCGGTGAAGCCATTGTTTCTATCGTAGATCCAGATACGAAACAACTTCATAACTATAGTGCCAAAGCTGGTCAAGTGGTTTTCATACCCATGGCCTGGTGGCACTGGATCAGACCTGCTTCAGATAAATTACATCTCCATCTCTTCTTCAATAATGATCAATTTGAAACGGCTGAAGGCTCAGACACTCTAAGGTTAACCCCTCCGGAAGTCTTTAAAATGGCTTATGGAGCCAATCCGGAATTGATTGCCGAGGCACTGGCACCCATTAAAGAATCCGTGGTCATCGGCCCCCCGCAATCTCAGCATGCAATGAGGGCAGGTGCAGAACCAAGGGTGGAGTCCTCGTTTGAGGATGAAGAGGCACAGAAAGGGATTTCGGTTAAAATTAATCATCGCACCATCGACTATTAAAAAAATAGATAACACGGAAAAGAGATGAGAATCAAGTTGACCAAATATATGGATTACAGCTCACCTAAAGCTCAATTTGCGTTTGATATGAATACGAGTCCCTTGTTTAAAAAAGATAACCAGAACTTCATCAACATTTTAGGCGTCCAGCAGATGAATACGCTGGAAAACTCCTCGTTGTTAGACATTTTCATGAGCAAAGGTAATGTCGTAGAGCCTCATTATCATCAAAATGCTTCCGAATTGGTGTACTGCATATCCGGAGCCGCTATCGTGTCCATATTCAACCCCTTCAATAAGGAAATACTTAACTATGCGATTAAGCCTGGCCAAGTTGCCAATATCCCACAAGGCTGGTGGCACTATGAAACCGCCACCCAAGATCAAACCCACTTGCTGGCCATATTTGATGCCCCTACACCGGAAGTAATATTGGGGTCAGATATTCTTGCTTTTACGCCTGACAACGTGATGGCCCACACGTACTGTATGGATGAAAATCAGTGGAAGAAGACCACAGCTCCTGTCCAGCCTTCCACCTATATCGGACCTCCTAATAACTGCTCAAAAAACCAGCCTGCTGACTCACAAACCCGAGCTTACTCTCCTTATGCCTACTATCCTTACTATCATTATAATGCTCAGCAATGATAAATAAGCAAAGACCAGATTCGTTAACCGGTCTTTGCTTACATAGATTCAAGATTTACTTTTTGTTTAACTATCCGCAGTTTATTGTGGTACAGGCATTTCTACCTTTTCTTCATCAAATAAATCGAATAAAAACCCTTCAAATTCATCAAATCTCCTGGCAATGCTTGCTGGACTTACCCCATACTTTTGAGCGATCTCTTTTTGAGTGACTCCTTCATCGAGCAATTCAAAGAAAGGGGTGAACCGGATAAAATATTCAAGAGAAGCGGATAGAACCTCTGGCTTGCGGATTTGTGGATTCGTCTCCTCACAGAACCTCAGCCAAAAATTTCTCGCGCTTTGATAACCTTCTGCAGACTTAACAGAAGGCTCGACGTGCTGATCCAAAAGTGCAAGTACTTCTAACTCTGCTGGTTCTGCTGAATACATTTCTTCTGCTCGGTCCGGTACATCAAAGAACCAGGTATTCACTTCCGTTAGAAATTGGTTATGGAAATACGCAGTGATGGAAGATTCATCACTTTCAGCCGCTCGTTCCTTCAGCTTCTTCAAGTAGGACTCCCCCCATTTCTTCCCGCCAGGAAGGGCCAATGGGAAGAAATTATGCATATTTCCCCAGTTCATTAGAAAGCCCATATAGTACGGAGTATCTTCCAGCTCGTCCGTGTCTAAAGGAATGCTTTCTCTTTTCACTTGATAAAGTTGTCCGTCTAATTGGTCCTTTACGAGCAGTGTAGTTTCCGATTCCATCTTTTCCAATTTGAAAAAACTTGGGACCGCATTGACCCAGTCTTCGAACGCCTGCTTCGTCGCAGGACGAACGATGGTTTTCCGTTTTTTCTTTAAAAAGTATTCGAACGGAGATTCGCCATTTTCCTGAACGTCAAAGACTCCCTTGTAAATCAGGCCAACCAAATAAATCATTTGTTCTTCATCCGTTTCAGGAGCTTGATAAGGAAGCAGATAGGAATACTGGTCCATCATCACCTCTTGAAATTGATGCAGCAAATTGATCAGTTCATCGTCAATCTGCTTAGCAGGGAACTGTATAACATTCGACTTTCCGCAGCACTTTTTATATTTTTTTCCACTGCCGCAAGGACATGGTTCATTTCTTCCGATTTTCTCCACTGTAAGGCACCTTCTTTCTTGTTTTACTTGTGCTTTCAAGGGATTAGAAATTCCCCTGAAACACTAAGGATCGCTGTTTGAACTCTTGCTTACGAAGGAAATCCATAGATTAGGAAAGCTTCTTCTAAGGAAACAAAAAAACAACAGAACTTGACTATTGGTCCTGCTGCTCTTTCACCGTCAACTTATATTCGAACTCATAGAATTCCCCGTTCTTCTTGTCCCAAAAATTCCCGGGCTTACTCCCCATTTTCATAGGATCTGTATAATAGCCCATCTCATAAAGCGTTTCTTCATCGTGTTTAAATTGCAGTCTATATTCTGGCATCATGAAATCCTTATTGGAAGTGTCTACGGTTCCCGATTTGTTAAGTCCATTGACAACATCTGCGATCACTTGTTGATCTTTGATGGTCTGGAACTCTTCACTCGTATCCCAGCCCCGGACTTCAATACTCGTTACATTCTCTTTATCTAACTTAAAATTATTGCTCTGACATGCCATAAGAGATAATACACTTAGTAAGCAAAGGATGAAAAGAATGGGTCTGTTCACTCGCAGTCCCTCCTGTAGATTAGACACCGTCTGTCATACAATTAATCCGTTGCCGTGCTCGAACAAATCTTCTTATCTTAAATCGACAAGCAAGAAGCACGGATAGGTTCCCACTCTCTCATTGTATCTATGAAAAGGACCTTACGCAAAAAAAGAGGCGAGGGACACCTCTACTCGATAGAAGAACAATGAAAAGAAGGGAAAAGTGGAAGAGGTTGACCCTGACTGGCCGCTCCGGAAATGGTTCATATTTTCACTTCCATTTTCCTTGTTTATACTTTACAGCAAGACTTAGGAATAAAAGGGGGGAAAGAAGATCCACGACCTGTGAAAAATTTCGAAGTCCTCCGCCATACAGCCAAAAAATCCGAACGATGGAAGATTTCATCATCGTTCGGATTAAACAATAGCTAAAAGATTTTGTCCCAACCTCTTATTCGAAATAGACTTATTTAACAGGGTCCAGAGCCATACTGCTTCGGGGCCGTGCCGCTTTATACCATTGATAGCAAAGCAGGAAAATAATGATGGCATCAATCACATCTCCCCCGTAATACATAAGCATTCCTCCCGCTTCAGCCTCCCCTTTTATTACGCCAGGAGGGGGCTGAAAGTAAATGTACTTGGAAAGAACACCGTGACCCGCTAGCGCAATAATGAAGACCACCGTCCGGTACACATAGCTGTAACGGTGCGGAACGGGATCCATATAAACAAAGGCAACGGTAAACAGGTATCCGGCAGCAAAGACGTGAAAGTGAACGAGAAGGTGAAGCCATAGGTAATGATGCATGGCGGAATAGATTTCTGTTGTGTACAGGACCCAGAGTCCGCCGACATTAAGTATTGATGCTGTTACCGGATGACTGATCGTCCGTACAGGAGGACTTTTCAACACGCCGGTTACCTTTATAGCTAAGGGTTGAGGTAAAGCTCTCAGCAATAGAGTCATCGGGGCAGAGAGAGCTAACAGAAGCGGTCCAAGCATCCCTAGAAAGAGATGGCCGGTCATATGGGCTTGGAAATCCACCATCGCCCTGCTTGCTAACGGACCGGTAACCGCTGATGCAGAAATCACGATTCCCAGACTGAACAGGACATACCGATAAACCGGCCATTCTCTCAGATGGGATTTTCTATTCGACCAAAGCCCGGCAGTGAAATATAAAGCTAGCAGAAGAACGAATGGCAGAGCCATCAATCCTTGATAAATACCGTTGTCCATTATTCTCTGAAGTCCATGCTCCATTTAGGCCGTTCCCCCCATGTGTTTCCTGCTGTCACGAGTCTGGTAGGTTAATAGAATCCCTGCAATGATGAGAATAATCGCTATACCATTCCAAAT
Organism: Halobacillus rhizosphaerae; assembly: GCF_046719735.1. Classification (NCBI taxonomy): domain Bacteria; kingdom Bacillati; phylum Bacillota; class Bacilli; order Caryophanales; family Bacillaceae; genus Halobacillus; species Halobacillus rhizosphaerae. The sequence goes on along the minus strand of NZ_JAUTWQ010000008.1, from coordinate 204,731 downwards.
TAAATCATAGGGAAGAATATGATCCACATAGCGAATCTGGTGGATCTTCATGAGCTTATGCTGAATGGTTCCATCATAAAGCTGGAAGCATCCAGAACCTAACAGCTCCCCTCCCCACCAGCGTTTGAAATGAAAGGCATGCCTTCTGCGTAAATCGGCCACAATAAACAAGCCACCGATCGTGGCAAACCAACTGAACGCATGGAAGAGTCCATCTGAAATCAAACCCACACTTTTTGTGGACTGATCATAGAAGTGGTGCCAAGCCAGCAGCTGGTGAAAAATGGTTTCATCTAAAAAAGCAGCCACTCCAATGCCAAACAAAATGCCCGCCCATATATTTCTAGATGCATAGTTCAACGCCTCTGAACGCTCTCCCATCGTATACCTCCTCTTTAACAAGCTATTTTTTACCAATTTCCCAAGCCTGCTTGTAATAAACACAAATCGAGGAGAATAAGCGGGAAGAACTAGAGATCGTCCATCGTACCCGAGTTATAGGAACAAACAAAGAGCTCAGCAGTAGCTGAACTCTTTGTTCTTCAGGCCCATTCCTGTTCCGGATAAAACAATACTTTCACGTAATCCCCGCGCCGATGAATTAAATCATCAAATGTCTGCGGACCGGCTTCCAGACTCAAGTGATGGGAAATCATCGGCTGTACATTAATCTGTCCGGTGCTCATGTAGTGGAGCGAAGAATGCCATTCCTCACCAGGAAACGGCGGAGAAATCGCATTCCACGACCCTAGCACCCTCAGTTCATTGCGAACTATCTTTTCAAAATAAAACCGTTCAATAGAAATATCAGCATAGGGAATACCCATGAATACGACTTCCCCGCCTTTTCTAGGGAGCGCGAAGACTTGGGCCGAGGTGACGGGCGAACCAGCGGACTCGACCGCTAGATCAACCCCGAGACCGTCCGTGAGTTCTGCGATTTGCACGTGCGCAGGTGTATGAAGTGAATTGATGCAAATGTCCGCTCCCACCTGCTTCGCAACCTCAAGTTTGGAATCATCAATATCGATGGCGTACACTTTTTTCGCTCCAAAGATCTTCGCCCATTGGACAGCTAACAGTCCGATGCTGCCGCAGCCCATGACAGCAACTTCTGCCCCTGGACGAATGCTCGTCCGGTAAAATCCATGCGCTACAACGGAAGAAGGTTCAACTAAAGCAGCTGTATCATAATCAACATTGTCCGGAAGCGGCAGGAGGTGAGTCGCAGGCAGCCGGACGTATTCGGCGTAAGCTCCTGGATGACGCGCGCCGATCACAGTCAGGCGCTCACAGCGGGAGAGTTCCCCTTTTTGACAGGGAACACACTTGCCGCAGTAAAAAGTTGGACAGCCGGCCACCCGGTCACCAACAGCCATGTTCGTAACCGCGGCACCTACTTCTGTAACCTCGCCTGCAAACTCATGACCGAATGTCATGCCTTCGACGTAAGGTCCAAGCTTCTTGTAACGGGAAATATCTGATCCGCAGATTCCCACCGCTTTCACTTTGATAATCACATCATCTTCATTTTCAATAACGGGTGCCGGTGACTGCTCAAATCGGATATCCTGTTCATTATATAAATTCAGAGCTTTCATCGTGCTCCTTCCTTTCTAGCTGGATTCTGCCCGTTGCGGTTTCTTTCTGCTGAAGACAAGCTTCACAGCAGCAAGACCCACCACAACTGAATTAAAGATCGTCTGGTGCTCAAAGTAGAAATCTCCAATGCCTCTCATCGGTCCCAGCATGAAATCTAGCAATGTCTCTACCATCGTTCACCCTCATTTCTATAGAAAATTAACGCGCTCCACGATTAAAGTCTCGAGATCCATCTGTTCACTTTTCAGTCGTGATGACTGATTAATCGATCGGTGTGAGCAGCACTTTAATCGCTTCGCCGCTTTTAATCGCCTCATACGCTTTATCCCATTCGGTAATATCAAATTCGTGGGTCACCATCGCTTTCGCGTTTACTCGGCCATTATTCATTAATTCCAGTGACGGTTCCCAATCAGCCGGTTTTTGACTGCGGCTTCCTACTAGACGGATTTCCTTTTGAATCACCTTTTCCAGATCAAATTCAATTTCCGGCCGGGCAAAAATTCCCACCTGGCCGTACTGGCCTTTTTTCCGCAATAGATCAAGACCCTGCTTCGCTGCCGGTGCAGCACCGGAGCATTCAAATACAATGTCCGCGCCATAGCCGTCCGTAAGTCCATTCACCAGCTCTTTCAAATCCTGTTTCTGCGTATCAACCGCATAATCGATGCCGATTTCTTCCGCTTTATTTAAGCGGACACGGTCATTGGTCAGGCCGGTTATAATCACGGTTGCTCCTCGGCTTTTAGCGACCTGAGCGGTAAATAATCCGATGGGTCCTGGACCAATCACGACGACGACATCGCCTTCATTTATTTCCGTTTTTGCTACGGCATGGTGTGTACAGGCGAGCGGTTCAGTCATCGCCGCAGATTTGAAGTCCACATTATCCGGAAGATGATGGACACTGTCTTTTCTCGCCACTAAATACTTGGCAAAGCCACCGTCCTGCTGGGTGCCTAATCCTTTGCGATAGTTACAGAGATTGTAGTCGCCATTCTGGCAATATTCGCATTCGCCGCAAATGTAGAACGTCGTTTCTGAAGTGACACGGTCGCCTGGTTTAAATTCAGTCACATCTTCTCCAACTTCGACAACCTCGCCGGAGAACTCATGACCGAGCGTAACCGGAACACCGACTTTATAGTGGCCTTCATACGTGTGAATATCAGAACCACAGATGCCCGCATACTTGACTTCAATTTTCACTTCGCCTGCTCCAGGCTGCGGTATTTCTTTATCTTGAATTTCCAGATTTCCGAATCCGAGTTCCGTTTTCACAAGTGCTTTCATTTAAAATCCTCCTCTATTAGTTAAACAAGCTGAAGATACGATAAATGATCCAGTTAATAATGTTCCCGCCCTGGTCAATACTTGAGATTTGCGCAGATCCTTCAGGCATATCGAAGTTCGCGTTGGTTGCCATTTGTGTAAACATTGGGGCAACATCGGTGGCGACGTATAAGGAGATCGCAATCATGACGGTTCCCACTATCACCGAGTGCACAATATTCCCGCGTGCCGCTCCAACAATAAAGGCAACCACAAATGGAATCGTTGCCAAGTCACCAAACGGCAGCAACGAGTTACCTGGAAGAATAACTGCTAGTACGACCGTTACAGGTACAAGGATCAGCGCCGTAGAAATTACGGATGGATGACCAAGCAGAACAGCGGCATCAAGACCAATATGGATTTCGCGTTCGCCAAAGCGTTTGGATAACCATTCACGAGCAGATTCTGATACAGGCATAAGACCTTCCATCAAAATCTTTACCATGCGCGGCATTAAAACCATAACGGCCGCCATAGACATCCCGATATCAATGACGTCACCAACGCTGTATCCGGCAAGAATTCCGATCGCAGCTCCTAAGAACAAACCGATAAAGATCGATTCACCGAACACCCCGAAACGTTTCTGAATCGTATCCGGGTCGGCATTCCAGTTTCTGACGCCAGGAATTTTCTGCAGCAATCGCACGAGGAAGATTCCTGGTGCGTACGAAATGGTACTTCCGGTTGCGATCGAAACACCCGGCAGTTCATAGAATTCGCTGACCATCGGTGCCGTCCAGTCGGCTACTTTCAAGCAGATCACCTGGAAGATAACAGCTCCAATTAAGGCTTGAACGATACTTCCAGAAATGGCATAAATCATCGCTGCCATGAAGGTGTAGTGCCAGAAGTTCCAAATATCAACGTTCATCGTTTTCGTTGTTTTCGTAACAAGCATAATGATGTTCACGATTAAACCAAGTGGAATGATAAATGCGGCAACAACCGAAGCCCAGGCAATCGAGGAAGAAGCTGGCCAGCCTACATCAATGACGTTAAGCTCAACGCCTAACCGGTCCACCATACCCTGAGCGGCAGGTCCTAAGTTATTAACTAGTAAATCTACGACTAAGAAGATCCCGACAAAGGCAACCCCGATCGTTAAACCTGAACGAAACGCTTTGCCCGGTTTCTGTCCGAATAATAAACCTAATAAGAAGATAGCAACAGGCAGAATTACGGTTGCTCCTAAGTCTAAGAAAGCTTGTATAGCATCAACAAAACCTTGCATTCTATTCGTCCTCCCTACGTAATGTACAGGATCCTCCCGGTTTCCCTGATTCAGAGAAACCGAGATTTCATCTGCTTACTTCTTCAATTCTTCTAATATTTCTTGCTTCGTGTCTTCCTTGCCAATGCCTGTTAAGAAGGAACGAGCATTGATGACTGGGAATGGATATTCTTTCTTTGTCATCGCTGTTGTCACAAGCAGGTCAGCTGTATCCACATAGCCACCGACTTCGGCAATTTTGATCTGAACCAGATCGACCTGCAGATTGTTTTCTTTTGCCATATCTTCAATGGCTCCATTTACTACGGTTGACGTTGCAATTCCAGCACCGCAAGCGACTAATACTTGTTTCTTTTTCATCATGAATCCTCTCCTTATCTAGGGTTTATTTTTTCAGTTCTTCCAGAATTTCCTGCTTCGTATCTTCTTTGCCGATACCTGTTAAAAAGGATCGTGCGTTGATGACCGGGAATGGGTATTCTTTCTTCGTCATTGCTGTTGTAACGAGAAGATCTGCGGTATCCACATAACCACCAACTTCGGCGATCTTAATCTGAACTAGATCGACCTGCAGATTGTTTTCTTTTGCCATATCTTCAATGGCTCCATTTACTACGGTTGACGTTGCAATTCCTGCTCCACATGCGACTAATACTTGTTTTTTCTTCATGATGATTGTCCTCCTTCAAATTGAGTAAAGTTTAATTTTTCTTCTAGCAGCTGTTTGATGGCTGATTTATCGGTCTGCTTCACTAAGTAATGGAGTGTTTCTTCATTTTGGAAGACTTCCATCAGCTTCTGCAGAAGTGATAACTGGGAATGGGCTTCATCCATTGCAAGCATGAACACAAGCTTGACCGGAGTGGTTTCACTCTCATCCCCCATAATGCCGAAATCAACTTCATTCTTGAGCACGGCAATACTAATCGTTTTCCGTTTTACATGCTCCACGTCTGTGTGGGGAATAGCCACGGACAAGCCGGCCGTTGGAAGACCTGTGGCAAACTCTGTTTCCCGGTCAATAATCGCCGGAATGAAGCTTTCTTTCACGAGTTCTTTCTCGACGAGGTTTTGTCCCATCCTCGTTAATATTTCTTCTTTCGTTGTGCCCTCCACATCAAGGAGGATGATGGATTCATCAAAATAAATATCTGTCATCTGCAAAACCTCACGATCTACTTAGTAATCTCTGTTTCTTTTTCAATAGAATATTGATCTAAAATCTTATGGATCTCTTCTACGGTGTCTGCCTCAATCATCCGCTTACGGTCGGCTTCTGAACCGGCTAGCTGCATCAGCTGCATTAGCGCATGGATGTGCTGCTGTTTATCAACAGCCGCAATGACAAAGACAAGATTGATCTTGTAATCGTCGGTGAAATGGACCCCCTGCTTCAGCCGAAGCAGACTCATGCCGACTTCATTCACCCCTTCATCCGGGGCGGCATGAGGTATGGCAATGTTCGGTCCGATAATAATGTAAGGATCTTCCCCGGTGCGGTGAATCATGGCATCCACATACTCAGGATCCACCTCCCCGTTCTTCACCAGCGGCATGGCGCTGATGCGGATGGCTTCCTCCCAGGAGGAGACCGACTGGCGGATCTTAATATGATCCGGTGTGATTAATTCATTCAAGTGAAGATCACGACTTTTCAACGTCTGCTTGACCGATGCTTCTTCATCCCGTTCAAAGTAGCTTTGCAGATCGTTCGTTAATGCCTGCTCATCTTCAATAACGGCATGATTCTTTATGATGTCGATCAAGTGATGAACGTTAATGTCATTGGGAATATAGCCGTGAAGTTCAAGCATGACCTGCTTCCGAAGCCGGTATTTCTCCTCTTCACTCAAGAAGGGCTTCGAGATAAACAACTTCTTCTCGGTTTCCAGCGACATCGGTGAAAAGACAAGATCGTAATCTAACCGATAGTCCATAAACTCCCGGACTGATAAAGAATCGAGAAACACGAAGCCGGGAAACAATTCTCTTAACTCATTGAACATCAGCTTTGAGACCGAGACGCCTTGTGGGCAAACCACAATCGCTTTCACTTTTCGTTCAATGCTCTCGCCCTGCCTGCGCATCCAGCCACCGATCAGCATCGTAATATAAGTCGTTTCACTTTCCGGAATCTCTTTGCCAATAAAATCGGCAAGCGGACCGGTTGACCGTTTCACGAGATGATGCAATTCATTCATCTCTTTATTCATCACACTCTGCGAATCAATCGTATCGGTCAACTGATACTTAATCCGGTAGTAGGCAGGCTTAATGTGCTGCTGCAGCTTTTCCATCAGCTGCTCACGATCCTGCAGATAAATACAGGCACTCTTTTCAAACAAGCGCAGCATGTTGTCAATGACAGGAAGCAGCTCCGGCGATGAATCATTATCCGTAATATAGTCGGACCAATAAACATTCGTCGTCAGCAGGTGGAGAGTAAAGAACAACCGCTCCTGAACCGGAACCTCTTCATAATTGTGGAAAATAGCCTGTGCCGCCTGGTACTCTTTCGTCCCGGACAACTCTTCATATTTAATGGAAAAGTATTGAATCTTGTGCCCCTGTTCAATCCGCCGGAAAATTAAAATTAAAATCAGCGGCATAGTAGCTAATTTCTCATCGGTAAATTTTAAGCTCAGCTTATTCTCCACCTTTTCAATCCGACGCTTAAATTCCTCAATCTCGGCTGGTTCGATATTCGCAAGCTTTCTGACTCTGTCTTTACCAATATTCATTTGCACTAATTGGTAGGTCACGTTAATGAGCAGCTTCCGAATTTGAAATTCTTTCCCTTCTAATACATAACCGGCTCTTCGCGAATAGCGAATCGTCAGCTCATAATCATTGAGGAATGCCTGAACCTGCTTTAAATCGCTAAGAATCGTATTCTTACTAACCTCTAATTCTGCCGTAAAGTGATTTAATGACAGTTCTTCCTGACTGCTCAACAGCATCATCGTAATTAAATACACTCGCTGGTCTTCATTCAGGATGGCCGGATCGACAAGCTCACTCTCCTCTTCACCATTCAGCGTAGTAAACACGGCCTGATCAATAATAAAGTGACCTTTTCTAGTCCGCTCAATGACCGGGAGATTTTTCGCCTGCAGCCAGTCATTAATTTTGTTAAAACTGTAACCCAGCTGTCTGCGGGTTAATTCATATTTATTTTCTAAAGTTGTACTCGTTACACTGGGATGACTGACTAGCTCATCCAGGATATTCTTACTTCTATCATCAAGAGACACGGGTTCGCCCCCCTTCACAAATTCATTGTAGCACCGGGTGTTCACGTTCTGAATCCGCTTTCATCACAAATGTACGAACAGTTGTTGTACATCATTTTGATTTACATTTTAATCCAACCTACGTTTCTAATTTTTTCGCAGATTATTAAATTCTACCAATTATGTTGAAATAAGGCATCCTTCCTGTGATTTCTTCCATGAAAAAATGCCTTGCGAACTCCCTTACCGCAAAGCCATTGAAATGTATGAGGAATCTTGTTAGATGATGTAGTCTATCTTTTTCTGCATGAGGAGAATCTTGCGCAAACTGATATTCGTTAACAAACTATTACGCTATGTTTACATTAAATTTACAAACTAGTATAATTGTGAATGAGGTGTGATAAATATGAAAGAATTCGGAAAAAAACTATTAAGAAGTTCCTTTTTATACTTTACATTGATGATTACACTAAAAATCATCCTTGTTCGCTCGATTTTACTAACGGATCATAACCCGCTCCACAGCCTGTGGTTTGAGATGAGTTTCCTGATCATCTTTATAGCAGCTGCCGAGCTTATTATTAAAAAGGGGAAAATCATCTTTTACATAGCATTGGATCTCATTCTGTCCCTGCTATTTATGAGCATGCTCGTATATGAAAGATATTTTGGCACGATCCCTACTTATTATGACCTTTCTCAGCTTAATCAGGTGGGAAGCGTCAACGAAAGCGCTATGATGTTACTGAAGCCGATGGATGTCCTTCTTTTTGCTGATTTGCTTCTATTTATAGTGATCTGGCTTTTCGCCCGGAAAAAATGGTCGTATCCGGCGCGATTCAATTTCAAGCCTTTTATGTTCGCTTTACTTGGTGTAGGTCTTGTCATCTCGTTCATTAATTTTCAAATGAGCAAGAATGATATGATTTATGACAATGCTTTATTCGCCAAAGAAAATGGCTTTTTTAATGCGCAATTCGTTCAATATTTCCATGACGAAGAAGAGAAGAATACGATTTATGCCTTCGAAGGGAAAAATCAAAATGTAACGCAGGAAAAAATTGAAGACCTAAAAGGGAACGAATTTGTCCCCATGAAGGATCATCAATTCTTCGGAGCTGCGAAGGATCGGAATTTAATTATTCTTCAGGTGGAATCGCTGCAGGATTTCGTTATTGGCAAATCGATTAACGGCCAGGAGATTACTCCGAATATAAATAAGTGGCTTAAAGACAGCACTTATTTCGGCAATGTGTACCAGCAAATTGGTTCTGGAAATACGTCCGATGCGGAATTTCTAATGAATACATCCATTTACCCGCTTGGGAACAAAGCGATTTCGGAAGAAATAGAAGGAATGAAGGTTCCTTCTCTGCCGAGGATGCTGAAGGACAAAGGATATTATACGGTTACGATGCATGCGGATGATATTGAATACTGGAACCGGGATGCTCTCTATCCTGCTTTAGGGTTCAATGATCACTATTCGAAAGACTACTACGGAGAAAAAGATACCGTTGGCTTCGGTCAATCAGATGAACTATTCCTCAACCATTCGCTGGAAGCTTTAGAAGATCTGAATCAGAAGCATGGAAAGTTTTATTCTCATGTCATCACTCTGACCAGCCATACTCCGTTTAAAATGCCGGAGGATAAACGAGGATTAACGCTGCCTGATAAGTATCAGGGCACACTGACAGGAAATTACATGCAGGCTGCCCACTATACAGATATGGCCATTGGTAAATTCTTTGAACAATTAAAAGAAGATGGTCTGTGGGATAAATCCGTTATTGCCCTTTACGGCGACCACTCGGGAGTTCACGGCAAACTTTTAGAGGATGTAGATAAGAAGCTTCTGAAAGAATTTACGGGTCAGCGCTACAGCTTTTTGTCCCGATTTAATATTCCTTTCATCGTTGGAGCTCCAGGCCTTGAGCAAAAACTTCCGAAACAGGTCGATACTCTTGGCGGCCAAATCGATATGATGCCAACACTTCTTAACCTGCTTGGTGTGGAACCGGACACCATCTATTTCGGTCACGACCTTATGCATTATAAGTCGAACTTGCTCGGCATGCGGTATTACGTTGCGACCAGTTCGTTTTTCAATGACAACCTCTTCTATGTCGCGAAAAACAGCCGCTTTGACGCTCGAATCGTAGATATTGAGAAGAACAAACGGGTAGAGTCCAGCTTTGACGATCCAAATGATGCGTTTCCGAAAGAAAAAGAAAAAGTACTCAAAATTATGAATTGGTCCGATCAATATTTTGATAGCTTTAGATAACGAAAACCTCTTCCGTCTAAAATAGATGGAAGAGGTTTTCTTAGTTAGATATACAATCTTCATGAATCAGGAAGCAGTATTATTTAATCACTTTCCGGTAATAATCGGTTTCCAAAATTTTTCTTGAGATATTAAATTTGTTCGATACCTCAGCGGATACTTCGTCTGCGTAGCCTGGGTCCACAGTGACGCCTGGGGCCGGTGTGAACTCGTTGGTTACCGAATTGTAACGGCCTTTATTCGTGATAAAGCTTTTGTTCAGAAATACTACCAGCGGATCTTCTTCAGAGAAAATGTCTCGGCCCATTAACAGCCTGGAATCGTAGGGAAGACCCATCAGGTTGGAAAGCGTCGGTATGATGTCCAGACTCGAAGCTGGCTTGTCAATAGTGACGGGTTTCATGCCTTTGGTATAAAGAATAAACGGGCTTTTGTACAGCTCGAAATTCTCTTCGACTTTATGGCCGGCGAGTTCATCAATCGTTTTCTTATCCAACCCGTAAGGATAATGATCAGCACTTAAAGCAATCAGCGTTTTATCCGCTACTCCCGCATCTTCCAATTTGGCAAGCAAATATTCTAAGGCGTGATCCAGTTCAATTTGAGTAGCGATATACGCCTTGGCTTGTTCTGAGTACGGGAGATGGTCGACATATTTTTTGTTTTTCATGGCCATTTGGTTGCCCATAAAGTTATATTGCATATGTCCGCTGACCGTCATGTAGTAAGTGTGGAACGGCTGCTTTTGAATATACTCTGGTACCGTCACTTGCATCATTTCCAAATCCGATGATGGCCAGGTTTTCTTCATATTCAGCCCATTTCCTATACCTTTGTATTCATATCCCATATTCGGATGAGACACTTCTCTGTGATAGTAAGTGTAGGTATGGTCGTGATAGGCAGCCGTTTTATAGCCAAGCTGCTTCAACTGATTCCCCATCGCAAATGGCATCGCGTTCTTCCCTGACTGATAATAACTCCATACCCCGCTTTTCGGAATTAAACTGGTGGTTGCCACATATTCACCGTCAGAGGTACTGACTCCCCATAAAGGATTGTAGAAATTCTTGAAGTTATATCCTTCATGGACAAGTTTATACAAGGTCGGCGTCAGATCCTCACGAACGGCATAAGGCGAAAACGATTCCGCCGTAATAAAAATTAAATTGTAACCTTTATATTTTCCTGTATAAGCATTTTTTGAAGTCGGCTCCACATTTGCGAAGTATTGATCCATTTGCTTGATGTTCGGATCTTTCTCTGTCTGAGCGAGCTTTGTGAAGTCAATGTCCATTGTCTGGTAGGCCTTGGCTGCCGGCTGATTGTGCCCTTCTGCTTCTTGGGAATGGGCGGAAGGCAGATGGGTGTTCAATTCAGGCGACCAATGAAAAACCAGGCGTTGGAAATCGATTCTCATCGTAGTGAGCAGTCCTAACTGGACAGCCGAATGCACGGGTTCATTGCTGTTAAAGTACAAATCATAAGCGGAAAACGTTTGTTTGCCATTGATAGAGACGACCGAAAGTGCCGCCGCATGCGCGAGTGCAATACAGCATCCTAAGATAATTCTCTGCTGGGCATGCAGCCTTTCAAAGGAGAGATATTTTTTCCCATAGGTTATTAGAAACAGAACCGGGATGAAAAATACTAGCAGCCACGGCAGACTGCGAAGTGTAATAAGCGCAGCATCCTTCCAAAATTCGAGGACCTGTCCCGCATTCCCAGCTGAATAGAGGCTGTAATAGGTTTTAAAGATCTTGAAATAAACCAACTGGCTAGCAAAGAACAGGGCTGTGGATCCAAGGATGACTCTCATTAAAATAGAATTGGTTCTGCTTTCAAATAAACTGCACAGCAAGTAAATAACCAAGGCGATGGAAAAGGAAAACAATAATGAGATCATCACGTTCCCAGGGGTAATATCCTTAGCTGCCGTTAAAATCTTTAAAACCATTTCCATACAAAACAAAGAAGCGAACACAAATAACAGGGCATATACCTTGTCCTTCGTCAGCATTTCAGAGGTTCATCCTTCCTTATGTACAAAGTAAAAGCGATCAAGGTAGTATATGCTTGGCAAAGGATGCCTATTATTAAGTGGTTCAAAGAATCAGAGGAAATCTTTACTATAAATGAATGGTTTCTTCAAAAAAATAACCAACAGGATATCCTGTTGGTTTAGTCTAATAGAAATATGGCTCCTGTGAGATTTTCTCGTCCGCTCATGGTTAAAACAAATACTCGGTAAATCTGCCCGTTACCAATAAGACAATGTCTCCAACCGCTCCGAAACAAAAAAAGATGAAATAATAACTCGCTCTCGTAATCGTTTTATTAAAAAGCTCCTGAAAAGCCTGAATAAAGGTCTGGTCAAATTTAAACCAGGTTAAAATCCAGCCAATAATTAGAAAGCTGACAATGGTCATCGTGTTCACTCCCCCTAAATCTCCTACGAACAGTATGAAGCGTACCCCTATCTTATCATAATTCTATCTGCACAAACCTTTGAGCTATTCATACTTTTCATCAGCAAGATTTGCAGAACAAAAAAAGAAGCACCAGAACGGTACTTCTTTAATGAATATTCTTCTTTTTAAAACCGCCGCCTTTGACGTCGTGGATATCTCCAATCGCTAAAAACGACGAGGGATCGATTTCATTAATGATGCTTTTCAGTTTGGCTTCTTCCAGACGGGTGATAATAATCAGGATCACTTTCTTATCGTCACCAGAGTAGGCACCTTCTCCGGTTAAGTAGGTCACGCCTCGTCCCAGTCGGTCGTTGAGAGCGTCGCCGACAACCTGGTGTTTATCGGTAATTACCCAGGCGAATTTCGAAGACTCCAGCCCTTCTGTGGTCACATCAATCATTTTAAAAGCGATAAAGTACGCAATCAGCGAATACATCGCGTTGTTCCAGCCGAACACAAAGCCTGCACTGCCGAGAATAAAGATGTTCACGAACATAACGATTTCTCCGACAGAGAAGGGAGAAATTTTGTTAATAAAGATCGCGAGGATTTCACTGCCATCTGAAGAACCGCCATTTCTTACGACCAGTCCCACGCCAATACCTAAGAAAATACCGCCAAAGACGGCCGCAAGCAATGGATCTTCAGTGAACTTCGGCACGGGGATAAGCAGGGTTGTAAAGATCGCTAATCCTGTAATCGCAAGAATCGAAGTCACGGAGAAGGTCTTCCCCATTTGTTTATAGCCTAAATAACAGAAAGGCAGATTTAATAGGAAGAGGAATGCACCAAGGGCAAAGCCTGTGATGTGATGAAGCATAATGGAGATCCCGACGATCCCGCCATCGATAATGCCGTTCGGTACGAGAAACATTTCTAATGCGACGGCTTCGAGAGCAATACCGATCGCTATGAAGATGGTTCTTCTGATTATTTCTGTGAAGCTTAGTTTCCTGTGGGCAAGTTTCTGGAGAGCAGAGGGGTCTAAACTGTCATTCACTTGATTAGCACTTCCTTATTTGTATTGATTATCATTTTTATTATCGAAATTTAATTATATCATGATAGGGTCAATATCTCTTCTTAAGCGGCTCAGAGTACGGGTCTTATTAAAAATATCAAATTCTTTCTTTGAAATTTTCAAAATCACTACGATCTCCTGTTTTGTGGAGTCGATATGTAAGATATTTGGAGATTTTCCCTCTAAGTTTCACTTCGTTCGCGAATATTATTAAAGTTAAAATTTCCCATAAACTATGAGATAATACGAACGGTATGACTAACCCAACTCGTCATACTTCTACAAAAAGATCACTGGACGCTCACTTTTCTATAATTAGGAGGGGAACGATGCTGAACGAAATCGCCGGATACGCCATAGGACTGCTGTTTTTCTGCCCTTTCAACTCGATTGTACATGAACTTGGTCACATATTCTTTGTAAAACTCTTTGGAGGAAAAATCACCTCCATAGACATTGGCTATGGAAACGTTTGGCTTCGGTTTCGGAAATGGAAAGTCAGGCAATATTTTTTCATGTATGGATCGATGACTTTTAAAGAAGACTCGCTTGCCATAAACAACCGTGCGGTGAGACTGCTGATTGATGCTGGAGGAATTCTCGCGAATATCGTCATACTAATTCTCGTTATTTCTTTATTCAACCATTATGCCCCCGGCAATTTTATAAAAGGATATTACATAGGTTTTACTGCAACCCTGATAATCAGTGTGCTATTGCCCTATTCTCTTCCTGACGGGACGGACAGCGACGGGAAGAGTTTGTTAAAGCATCTTTCTTAAAAAAGAGAGGCAAACTTCATAGAGGATTATCCAGAGCATGGCTTAGAATTCTTTTAGCCAACTGACCTGCTTTTCTCCATACTCCTGAAGGGAATTCCTTCCATATTATCCTTGCAATACGATGTACCTCGTTATACAATATTACTGGAAAAAGATTCCTTAACATCCATTTATAGAGAGGATGCTTCAAATGGATCGTGAAATAATGAAGGGCAGTATCGACATTCTGATGCTTGGATTGCTTTCCAAACGAGAGATGTACGGCTATGAAATGGTTAAACGTTTAAAATCCCAAAGTAATAATTTATACAATATGAGCGAAGGCACCTTGTACCCTGCACTTAAGCGGTTGGAAAAGAAAGGCTGGCTGACTTCATATTGGTCAGAAAGTCTAAGCGGCCGCCGCAAATATTACCAAATAACCGATGCAGGTAGAGGCATTCTCAACGAAAAACTTAAGGAGTGGAAAAACGTCAATGATCTCATCCTGAGAACTGCGGAGGACTTATCATGAACCGGCTGGAGAAACATGTTGAAAGAATCCTTAATGAGATGCAAAGCAGCAAGGAAGAACGTGCGGAGATCAAGGAGGAGATGCTTGCCCATTTGTACGAAATGCGAATGGAGTATGAAGATAAGGGAGAATCCAGGAAACAGGCAGAAAAGATGGCACTCAGCGAGTTCGGAGGCGCAGGAATGATTGGAAATGGACTCCAGGAGAGCTTATATCCTTACCAGCGAAGTCTCTTATACGTGATTGGAATCGCGACCATTATCCTTGGTATTCTCCTGCACTTTGCCTTATTGGATTTCTTCCATGAACCTTCCCCCATATGGCTGTTCATTCAGTTAACATTTGGTACGATGGTCACCCTAGTCGCTATGAATATTTCTTACTTAGGAAAATTTTATTGGTCTGTAAACGTCCTTCTATTCCTCACAGCTGCATTGAACGGCTTTGATTATTTTATCATTGTCCAATTTGAGCCGGTTCAGCTGTGGTTATTCCTTGTCTATATCACCATTCTTATTTTACTGTGTCTCATTTTTGTAATTCGACATTCCTACTACTATTCAATTGACTTCAATAACAGGAAAAAAGATCGAACGTGGAAAATCGTTAGTCAGGTGATTAACATTCTGTACGGTGTGCTCATCAGCGGAGCAGCGCTTTTTTTCCTCTATGGATTTCTTATTTTCGCAGGAACAAGCTGGATTATGGCAATACCCATCTTCGTCGTTTTCATCTGGCTGGTTTTTTATAAATATCAAATGAATTTAATCCGTGATAAGCCCGTAACTGCCATTTTTACTGGTTTGCTATTTGTTACACTCGTTGTTGCTGTCCCATTTGTTCTATCTCTATGACGTGAGGAGGAAAAGAAATGTCTGCGCCTATTTCGCTTATCCACTGGTTTTTACTCTTGGCTTTATTGACGTTGCAGGTTGGTCTGCTTCTTTGCAAAAAAGAAAAAGCAGCGTTCCTTACTTCAAATCTAATGATAGGATATGGTACATGTGCTTTAATTATGGGTCTGCTATTCTATTTCTCCCTAGGGATATTTGGAGTAATTATTCTATTGCTGGGAGTCGTCCTCCATTTGACTACAAAAGATCTCATTCAAAGCAGGTGAATCTATGAAACTCAAAAAACGAAAAAATCTCTGGTTGATTCTCGGGGTGACCTGCCTGTATTTAGTTCTGTTCGCCACGGGGAAAATGGCGGCCGGACCAAGCGGCTACACAGGGCTTGGTGATTCCACGGATTTATCCAGTGATGATCAAACCATCGTATTTCCTTACTATCAGAACGGAGACGCTTCCCTTTACACAGCAAACCTGGACGACGGTGAGGCAAAGCTATTCGTTAAACCGGAAGAAGGATTTTCCTATATCCGCCCTATTTTTGCTCCTCACAGCCACTCCCTTGCTTTTTTCAAAAAATGGGAAGAAGAGGATACAACCTATCAGCAGCTCATGTATAAAGGCGAAGGAAAAGTCCGTTCCTTAACAGATAAAAAAGAGGTCGTTCTTGATGCAGCATTTGCACCTGATGGAGAAAGCATGTATTACATCTCTGATAAAAACCGAAACCAATTCGGTTTCTACCGTATTAACCTGAAAACGGGAAAAACAACCACTCTGGACCCTCGGGAAGAATTCGGCTTTACTTCTCTCCATGTGGTGAATAAACATAAAATCTTCTACCATGCCTCATCTGAACCTTTTAAATATGACGATCAATTGAAGTTCGTAAACCTAGAAACAGACGAACAAACGCCTGTGAATCTCGACTCCTCCTATGAATCGGAAACTGATCACGGACCTTCATTGGCAGGCGCGACTCCTTCACCAAACGGCGAGAAGATCGTTTTTTCTGATGTTGCCTCTACCACCAAGAATGGAACCTATCAATACGACCTGTTTATGATGGACAGCGATGGACAAAACATCGAGCAGCTCACAAACTTTCAGAAGTATGTAAGCTCTCCTGTATTCTTCCATAATAGTGCCCGGTTAATTATCACACTGGATAAGAACTTCGGCGGACGAGAGCCTGACCGAGAATACTGGATCATTGACCAACAAAAGAAAGATCGAAAAGAAATTATACTTCATATGCCGGAATCATAGGAAAGTTTCAGTTCTTACTATTTTTCTGTGAAAAACTCTTTTACAGGACGTAATAGTTAGTGTCTGAAACTTCCTTTTCATTTTGGACACCCTCATAGTGAAAGGAGGCCGTACTAAAATAATATTGGTCTGTATTAATCCCTGCCCTTTCCCCCTCCACACTCCAGCCTTCTTCTCAAACCCAATCCCTTGACCATTCCTCATTAAGTGATTCTTCTTCGCTTTAGATCTTTCGCATTCATTCTCTTCCTCCACCAGCCTGCCTAATTCCCCATTTTGCCCTCTCCCATTATTTGGCTTCCGCATATAAATACTACATCGATAACCTTATAAAATAATTCGAATAAAAAGGAGGTTCGATATGATATTTGATGGAAACCAAATCCGGCCAGCCCTCGCCCAGACTGAAGATGATCCCTCCTGTGAAATTTCAAACTTAATCAGCGAGGAAGTCCCGCAGCAGGGCGGCCGTGAAGAAAGGGTGTTTATGCTTCCAAATGGAGCACAGGTCATACTTCAGCGTGTGAATATCCGCACTACCGGAACCATTACGATCACACTCGAAGATGACTCTACAGGGTCAGCTGATTTCTCCGTTTGTGAAAGTTATTACCTTTGTGCACCTTTGGGAACAGAGATCTTGGTACAGATCACTCAGGCTTCTTGCCATATTTGCAGCTCTGTATCAAGTGAAGAAGGGACCGAAGTCAGTGTGGATATTGACTTTTGTCAAGATGTCCAATCCACAGCATCCGTGGTTTTAGACATTGAAGCGTCTTTCTGCAATCCAAGGGATCAAGTGGAGCGTTCTTGTCCAACACCGACTCGGCCCCCACAATGTCCAGTTCGATTCAATCAGGAAAATGATTTTCTCAACGAAGAATGCCCTGTTCTGTGTTCAATCCCATCTCATCTTTCTCCCCAGCAGGAAGAAAACCTTTGCATCCGTACACATAACGTCTATGACTGGGTCCAAACTCGTATAGATACCACCGTTACCCTGACACTGCCTCCTCCCCTGCCCCTTTTCTGTGTTTATGAAATTACTGAGTTGGATGGAGAGTGCACAGGGCTTGCATTAGGTGATGTGGTTTGTTTTCCTTGTGAGTTACCATGTGATGAGATCCTGCAATGCTCAAACGGCGTTTGTACGCTGGTCTTAAGCTTAACGGACAATGCCTGTGTGGATTGTCCGCCCGATGCTGTTACTCTTCCTCAAGGATTTGCTTGTGAAGTACCCGTCCTTTCCTGCTTATATGAAGTGACTTCAGTCGATGGAGAGTGCAGTGATCTTGCGGTAGGGGACCTTATCTGTCTTCCTTGTGAGGAAACATGCGACGAAGCTTTGGAATGTTCCAACGGAGTTTGTACAGTGATTTTAACTTTAACAGATGATGCCTGCGTATTCTGCCCCCCAGATGCCGTTTCTCTTCCTCAAGGATTCGCTTGTGAAGTATTAGTTCTTTCCTGTTTATATGAAGTAACAGCAGTAGAGGGAGAATGTACGGATATTGTTGTCGGGGACCTCATCTGCCTGCCTTGTGAGACACCGTGCAGCGAAACCCTGGAATGTTCAAATGACGTTTGCACGCTGACTTTAAGCTTATCGGAGGATTCGTGTGTGGTTTGTCCGCAGGATGCCGTCCCACTTCCGGATGGTTTTTCTTGCTTTGTTCCAATGTGTGTGTATACGGTGACTGCCGTGGAAGGCGAATGTGGAGGCCTTGAAGTTGAAGATATCGTCTGTTTGCCTTGTGGAGATGGACCATGCGGGGAAACATTGATCTGTGTAAGTGAGGGATGCAGTCTCATCCTGCAAAGCACTTCAGCAGAATGTATCGCTTGTCCGCCGGATGCCGTTCCATTCCCGGCGGGTCTCACTTGCAGCCTTATCGGAGGAAGGATCTTCAACGTAAACCAGCTAACCTTCTATGATGTACTCAGCTTAGCTATCGAAGAAGCGAACTCAGGAGATACTTTAATCCTCACTCCAGGTCAATATACACAGGATGCAGAGCTTATCATAGATAAGACGTTAACCATCCGCGGATTTTCTGCAGCACTAACAGAAGTGGTTTTCCCTAACACTTTCACTGCTGAAACTGCGATATCTCTTCAGGCAGACGACATTACGTTGGAAGGTCTGAGTTTCACTCGTACAACATTTGGAGTTGCAGATGAAACGCTTGTAAGAATTCCTCCTCGAGGTGTGGGTGACTATTACAGCGGTATCACCATTCAGAACTCAACTTTAACCGGTGGGAAAAGAACGTTAATCGTAAATGTCGAGGATTTCACGTTAACTAATAACACGATTCACCATAATGGAACCGAAAAGGCATTAGAGATTCGCGGCGCCCTTGGGACAACTACGATTACGGAAAATTCATTTTTAGGCAGTGCTACGAGCTTGGGTGCCATTTACGTCCAAGGAGCCACACCAAATGATCTTTACTTCAGCGGAACGTTCCTAATCGATGACAATACGATGGAAAGTCACACCCAATTTGTATTTTTCAGTACCGCTTCTTTCAATAATGTGAATATATACGTCCGCCGCAATACCATTAATCATATGACACGCGCTGGAAGCTCGATTATATTTGAACCGTTTAACTTCCCTGGGATAGACACGATTCTTATCGAAGAAAATAATATCACGAATCCCAACACCATGCGCTTGGCTGTATACGTGGACTACCGGGACGGAGGCACAACAGCACCTGAAACCGGTCAGATCCAAGTCATCCGTAACACACTTGATGTTGCAACCCCCTGGGGAAGAGATTTCGATACCGTTTCTCCTGATGCCCCAGTAGGATTCACGACGACAGGAGCGATGGTCGGCATGTCACTTACCGCCTTCGACTTAGTAGACAATGTGATCGTTCCTCAATAGAGTACTCCCTTAACAAAATCAAAAGAGCGCGCGGCACAAAGGTCGCGCGCTCTCTCTTACTAACAAAATATATGGGCCAGCAAAAGAAATTAAGGGACAAGATGCTGCAATTCTTTTACCACATTAGGAGGAGCCTGCCCTGTCACTCCTGCCACCAAATTTTCGGCAGCTTTCATCGCCATGGCATCTCTCGCTTGTTGAGTTGCCGACCCCAGATGAGGAGTAAGAACGACATTGTCCAAGGAGAGGAGCGGATTCGCAGCGTCCACGGGTTCCTGCTCGAATACATCCAAAGCTGCTCCCCTGATTTTATTACTTTTCAGGGCTTCAATTAAGGCACTTTCATCTACTACTTTCCCACGGGAAGCATTGATAAAGACCGCCTCTTGTTTCATTAAACTAAATTCTTTTTCACCTATAAGTTTGGTGGTTTCCGGCGATAAAGGGACCATCGTTAAAATAAAGTCAGAGGATTGCATAAGTTCTTCCATTGATTTCTTTTCCAGACCATATTTCTCCTCTAACTCTTCACGACGACTGCGATTATAATACTGGACATTCATATTGAATCCAAATTTCGCTCGCCTGGCAACCTTTTCACCGATTCTGCCAAGACCAACGATTCCCAATGTGGCTCCGTGAACATCTTTCCCAAATAACGAGGTGTCCTCCATCGAAGACCATTGACCGCTTCTGACAAACTTGTCCATTTCCGGTATTCTTCTAGCAGCGGAAAGGATCAGCCCGAAGATAAGATCAGCAACGGTCTCATCCAACACATACGGTGTATGAGTTCCAAGGACGCCGTGAGATTCCATGAGCTCTGTATCAAAAGAATCGTACCCCACCGCAATGTTACTGATTACCTTTAAATTCGGCGCGTGACTTAATAGGGATTCTGTAACATTTGCTTTAGGGCAGATAAGGCCATCCACGTCTTTTATTTTCTCCTTTAACTGCGCCTCTGGGATCGGAGTTTCCTCCTCCCAGATCGAATACTCACAATGCTCAGCGATATATCTCTCCACCTCTTCTGGTATCTGCTTCGTTATAAATACTTTAGGTTTCATTTAAACTCTCCTTTCTATCATTCTGCGAAAATTAAATCTTCTACTGGTTATAATGAATACCCAGACTTTGCTCTTGCATAAACGTTATCACACCCTGAAGGCGGAATACGGCAGTCTCTCATTTAGTTTACACAATCACCCCCTCTCTTAGGTTAAAATAAGAGAGGGAATCTCATAATCTACCTCAACCAGTTACCGGATTCTCATAACCAGAAAGGAGCACCTGCATGGAACTAACCGAACAGCTCGGACAGGAAATTATCCATCGCTTATCCGCCTACATCACCGTGCCTATTAATTTGATGAACGCCAAGGGCACCATTGTGGCCAGTACAGATTCATCCCGAATATATCAGCCTCACGGTGGAGCGAAGAATGTTATTGCAACGGAAGAACCGCAGTACATATCCTCAGAGGATCTTGACAGTTACTCAAACGCCAAGCCAGGAGCGAACCTGCCTGTTTTTCATCAGGGAAAACTGGCAGGGGTCGTCGGCCTAACCGGAGATCCTGAGCAAGTGATGCAGGCAGCGCTCATGACGCAAGGGTCAGTAGAAATTGCTTTAGAACAAATCTACCTTCAGAGGCAGGCCTTTTACCAAGAGCGGCAGTGGAGCCATTGGCTGCAGCGGCTGTTGAATCAGGAGAATTTGGATGCGGATGAACTTGAAAGAGAAGCCACCTATACGCTGAGGGTGGATATTCATCAAAGCTTCCAAGTGGTAATATTTCAATCTCATGAGCCCTTTCACCTCGCAGAAAAGCTGCGTCACGACCTGGAATTCCTTCACCCCCTATTTGTGCTTCCTTACCAAGAGGATAGAGTAGTCGTTTCCATTCCTCAGCATCATCTTCCTCATCTGGAGCTGCCTGAACGATTTAACGTAAAAATCGGTGCAGGGGAACCGGGCTATTCAGTTGAAGGCATCCGCCGTTCCTTTCATCAGGCGCAAGCGGCGCTGGAAATCGCCGGCACACAGGGAAAGATTGTAGACAGTGCTTCATTGAAAATGGAGAGGATGCTTTATCGTAAAAACTGTCAGGTTTATAAGGAGATCACTGAAGTTTACCGCGACCGCTTGTTTCAGCTGGAGCGTTCATATTTGCTGACGCTGGAAAGTTATTTCACTTGCAACCTGAAAATGAACCAAACGGCCGACCACTTACACATCCACCGAAATACGCTGATTTACCGGCTGGATCAAATTACGAAGAAGGTGGGCTTGGATCCCAGGACCTTTCGAGAAGCAATCCTGCTGCAAAGTATTTTAATCAACCAGTGACTTGTGCAAGTGCACAAGAATCCACTTTTTATTTTCTGAATTTTTGTTCATTTCATCAATTGTTTCTTACTGCAAGATTCGTTTCAATAAAGGTAAGCTATTTTTTCTAGGGGGGACCTTATATGAAAGTTTTATTCGCACCGGATTCCTATAAAGGGAGTTTATCCTCCGGCCAAGTAGCAGAAACAATGGCACGCGCCTTTCAATCGGCAGATCCACAGGTTGAAGCGCTGTTAATGCCCATGGCCGACGGCGGAGAAAATACCCTCGAGGCTCTATCCAAAGCCGCTCCACATACGAAAGTATCCATTACTTGTACAGGCCCGCTAGGTGAAAGAAGGGAAAGCGAGTACATTCACTTGGAAGCTGACTGCACCGTAATTGAGATAGCTGCGATCTCAGGACTTCCGCTTGTTCCTGAGGACCAACGCAACCCGGATTTGACGACCACTTATGGGATCGGGGAAGCTATTCGTCATGCCCTCGATCAAGGGCATCGTGATTTTATCATGGCGATTGGCGGCAGCTCGACTAACGACGGAGGGTTCGGCATGCTGCAGGCACTCGGGATGAAAGCGTTCAATGAACAGAATGAAGAAGTCGGCATGTTCGGTAAGGATTTGTTTCAAATCAGCCGAATTGATTTCACTACTCTCGATTCACGCCTGCAGGAATGCACGATTCAGGTGGCGTCCGATGTAGACAACCCATTGACCGGAACACGTGGCGCGAGCTATGTATATGGTCCGCAAAAAGGGGCAGATCCAGAGCAGCTTGCAGCCTACGATCAGCAGTTAGCCGTTTATGGTCATTTGGTAGAAGCGGCTTGTGGAAAAGATCTCATGCACACACCAGGAGCCGGAGCCGCAGGTGGACTCGGCTTTGCCTTTCTCGCTATAGGAGCAGAATTAAGATCTGGGGCAGAGCTCGTCGCTGAAGCCATTCATTTAGACGCGGCCATCCAGGAAGCGGATATTGTGGTAACAGGAGAAGGGCAGAGCGATGAACAAACGCTCTATGGCAAAGCGCCCGGTTATGTAGCTGAGACGGCCAGTCGTTACGATAAGCCTGTCTATTTATTGTCCGGCAGTTTAGACGGCAATATGGCACCTCTCAACCGCTTTTTCACAGGCTGCTTCTCGATCGTGCCCGGACCGAAGTCTTTGGCCGAGTGCCTCGCAAACGCAGAAGACTATTTGTATCAGGCGTCTCATCAGCTCGCACGTGTTCTCGTTCAAAATAAGTAAAGGAGTGAAAGCATGGACGGATTCGGACTTATTCTCGTTATTGTAGTAGGAGTATTATTTGTAATTGTGGCAACAGCGAAATTTAATCTTCATCCCTTTCTTTCCTTATTAATCGGCGCCTTTGGGATTGGCATAGTGGCCGGTCTGCCTTTAAGTGATGTCGTTGAAGCGATTAACGGTGGTTTTGGCGGTTTGATGGGAGGTATCGGCCTAGTCATAGTCTTCGGAACGATTATCGGAGTCATTTTGGAAAAGTCAGGCGCCGCCTTAAGAATGGCAGAAGTCGTGCTGCGGATTGTTGGAGAGAAACGGCCGCAGCTGGCGATGAGTGTGATCGGATCGCTGGTCAGCATTCCTGTCTTCTGTGATTCTGGCTATGTCATTTTATCGTCATTAAAGAAAGCGCTTGCAAATAAAGCTAAAGTAACGGTGGCGTCGATGGCGATTGCCTTATCGACCGGTCTCTTTGCTACTCATACCCTGGTACCGCCGACTCCAGGACCGATTGCGGCTGCAGGTAACATTGGAGCAGAAAACTACTTAGGTACAGTGATTCTCTTTGGTTTTATCGTCGCTATCCCCACCGTTATCGTTGGATACATTTGGGCCATCAAAGCCGGTCCAAAGATTCATATTGAAAGCGATGAAGATTCCTCGATGTATGATTACAATGAGGTCGTGAGCGGATTTGGTGATATGCCCTCGACTCCGAAGGCCTTTGCCCCGATTTTCATTCCAATCCTGCTCATCGCCTTCAGCTCGGTGATTACTTTTGCCGGTTGGGAAGGCGGCATTTTCAGCTTCTTCTTATTCCTCGGTGCGCCAGTTGTCGCCTTACTTGTCGGTGTGCTGTTCGCCTTTACGCTCCTTCCTAAATACGACGAGGAAACGTTAACCCAATGGGTAGGACATGGTATAAAAGAAGCTGCTCCGATTCTATTAATTACCGGAGCTGGCGGAGCGTTCGGATCCGTCATTAAAGCAACCAGTGTGGCAGAAATTATCAAAGGCATCGGCAATAATGACCTAGCTTCAGGGGCGCTGTTTATCTTCATCCCCTTCGTCATTGCCGCAGCGTTGAAAAGTGCTCAAGGTTCTTCCACCGCTGCGATTGTCATAACCTCCACCCTCATTGCTCCACTGCTTACGCAAATCGGTATAGACGGAGCCGTACCGCTTTCACTTGTGGTCATGTCAGTTGGTGCAGGAGCGATGGTCGTTTCTCACGTGAATGACAGTTATTTCTGGGTGGTGAAAGAATTCAGCGGCATGTCCATTACCCAAGCGTATAAAGCTCAGACTATGGGAACACTGCTGCAAGGTATTGCCGCTATTATTGTCACATCGATTTTATGGTTTATATTTGTATAATATCCAGCCAGGGTCCTGCTGCCGAATAGCTTCAGGATCCTGGCTGACTTCTTTATCCTGAATCTTTCTGCATGAGCCCGCTTGCTACTGCAAAGCCTTTAAAAGGTAATATTTTACAATCTATAACTTGATGTATTACTATTTAAGGAACAAAACACCTCTATTAAGATAACTTCTCTAGTGATAGGTTAACTTTAGGCTGAATGTAAAAGGAGATAAAGATGGATAACAATATAACGATTAAAGAATTACAGCATTATATTAAATCTCAAGATTTCCAACCCGAACTAAAAACCGCCTATTTCCAAAAACTTATTGAAGAAGTTGGAGAGCTTTTAGAAGTGCTGAGGAAAGATAAACGACTGGAACAGGAAGGAACAATCAAAGGAACCATTGAAGAAGAATTATATGATGTCCTTTATTATATTTTAGGGATAGCAAATGGGTATGACATCGATGTAGAGCAATGCTTCCGTTTAAAAGAAGAAATCAATAAAGAGAAATACAATAAATAACCGGAACTAATCAACCTCCTCAAGTCAGCACTTAATTCCGGTTTACATTGGAGGAGATCGTATGTTTAAAAATGAAAAGTTAAATAGAATAATAGACATTACCTTAATCTTCACCCTCTTTGGCTTGTTCAGCATCTTTTATTTTCCTGAATCCAGCGACGGGAAGATCATGCCCCTCTTTTATATGGTGGTTGAGTTAGTTTTTGTCAGCAATATTATTTATAAAGTTTACAAATTCAAACACTATAAACCCACTCTTTAATAATAGCTCAAATCTAAGAGAATGGCAGGGGACCCTTAACTCAACAGATCGATTGAATTGGATCCCCTTCTCCTTATTGTTCGTACTAACTAATTTGAGATAAGATCCCCGTTCTTATCATGGAATTCTATTTCATAATCATTACCTTGCAGAAAATCTTTTCCTTCCCGTGAAGAGAAAAAGTCCTTAATCTGGGCTTTCACATCTTCCATCACCTGCTCTTTATCCTTACTATTCGGGCTCAAGGTCGTGCTGACACCAATGGAAAAAGTGTGATGTGCAAGCGACGATCCTACTGTTTTTACATGCAATTTCTTCTGACCAGCCAGTGCAATCGCCAATGTGCGGCTAAGCTGACGGGCTTTTTCTCCTCTTGCCATTTTTTCTCTACTTAATATTTTTACTTTGACATGATAAGACCCGAAATCAACGGTATCAAATTTTTTGGGAAGCGCAGATTTTAACGTCTCTGCATTCGTTTGAAATCCCCAGGCACTCCCGGTTATAGAATGGTCTGGAAACTGTACTTGGATGCCTTGGTAAGGTAGGTTTCTCTCTGAGAGAGCTTCTTCGACATAACTGCTTAAAACATCTGCAGTTCTAAATCCTGGATCTGTTCGGGCCCAGCCACTGGATGTCACATTTTCGATAAAAGACCCTTCCACATACCTGAAAATCTCTACTTTATATTCATCTCTATGATACTTTTCAAGCAGCTTAGAAGCTTCTTCTTTGACTACAGAATGATTGTTTGAAAAAGCCTGTTTGTCTTCTTTCAATCCTATGGTAAAAGTCTTAGAACGAGGAATATAGAAAGCTAACCCTATGGAATATCCCCTTTTCTCCAGATCTTCCTTAATCGCCTTTTCTTCCTTTATAAGCGTTTCACTTTTTTTCTCCGGTACAGATCCTTCTTTTTTTACATCTTGAACTACTTTGACTGAATAAGCATCCAGCCCCTTATCTTCCAAAAAATCCAGCGCTTTTTCATGAATCTTGTCTTTCATTCCTAGAAAGTAGGGATCGCTCCCTTTGACTGCAATTTCATATTCCTTTTTCTGGAAGTTATCATCAATATAATAAATAGGATAACCCTCAGACTTCAGATAGTTCTCCATTTCGGAAACAAGCGGTGCAGGGTCTTTAGAATCGAATAGATATCCAATCAGAGGGAACTCCGCCATCACTTTGGATACGGATGGAGAGAGAAGGGCGGACCCCATCACGAGCGTAAGAAACAGCCCAGCAGCGGCGATGAAATAAGGCATTCTTTTGCTCTTCTTTGGGTGTTGATGGATGGAAGATTTGACCTTCCGCTTAATTCTCTCATGAGTTTCGTTATCGAAATACTCATCTTGATAGTATTGTTTAGTGTTTTTGAATAAATCTCCCATCTACATCAGCCCCTCTCGTAGAATTGGATTGGACTTTAATTTCTCTCTCCCGCGTGAAAGCCTAGTTTTGACTGTATTCTCATTTTCTTTCAGTGCTGTACTAATCGTTTCGATGGATTGATCATGAAAATAGAACAGAACTAGAACTTCCCGATATTTCACCGGCAGAGAAAGAACCGCAGCCAATACCTGCTCCTTCTGATTTTGCTTTTCATAGGTGGCTTCCGTACTTTCGGTCTCTTGCTCCTTTTCGAAATATTTTAATGGATATTTCAATTGGGCAAGTTTTATCCGGCGCAGAACATCCTTGGATCGATTCACGGTAATTCTGTATATCCAAGAGGAAAGAGCTGCCTCACCGCGAAATTGATTTAACTGATGATACACTTTGATAAATACATCCTGTGAGATATCCTCAGCCATGCTTTTATCTTTTATGTAGGAATAAGCTAACAAATAAACATTCCTAGAGTAGGCGTCCATGATTTGATCTAACCAGGAGTTCAGCTCTTCCTTAGTAAAATCATCAGGATTAGTATCGGATATGTTTTCCATGCGCTTCCCTCCCTTTCTTCTCTTAGGACTAACAAGTACGCGATCAGGTTTCAAAAATAAGTAAATTTGTCCTATTTTAGAGGTTGATCTCTGCAAAACCCTGATGCCTCAGTGTGTTTGGCGTCTTTCTCCCTCATCACTGAAAAAAAATTCCCTTCACTTTACATTTACAAGAAAATTTTTTTATGTATAATACAAACTAAGAAGAAATAATTTTTCAAAAATTTATACATACCAAAGGAGTCGAATCGAAATGTCTTATTTAAAGAATGTTGGCGTTGTCGGATTAACCGTAATGGGTAAGAACCTTGCCCTGAACATCGAAAGCAGAGGCTATTTTGTATCCGTTTTCAACCGGACCTATGAAAGAACCGAACGCTTTTTGGAAAATGAAGCTAAGGGAAAGAATTTTAAAGGCAGCGAGAAGATTGAAGACTTCGTAGCATCTCTTGAAAAGCCTAGAACGATTCTATTAATGGTGAAAGCCGGTAAGCCAACGGATGCGACCATTGATGCTCTTCTTCCTCACTTAGACAAAGGGGATATCATCATTGACGGCGGGAATACGTTCTACAAAGATTCCATCGAGCGCTATGAGCGTATGAAGGATTCCGGGATCAACTTTATTGGTACTGGTGTTTCCGGCGGTGAAGAAGGTGCTTTGAATGGTCCATCGATTATGGCAGGAGGTTCCAAGACGGCTTACGATCATATCGAACCTTTACTGAAATCTATTGCGGCTCAGGTGGATGGTGAGCCATGTGCTGCTTATACAGGTCCAGACGGTTCCGGCCACTACGTGAAAATGGTACACAACGGCATCGAATACGGTGACATGCAGCTTATTTCAGAAATTTATTTCATTTTGAAAAATGTCCTGAAGATGGACGGTGCAGAACTCCATGACGTGTTCTCTACTTGGAATCAAGGGGAATTGGACAGCTACCTGATTGAAATCACAGCGGAGATTTTCAAGAAGGAAGACGATGTGAATCAAGGTACCCTGCTGTTAGATAATATCCTGGATACAGCTGGTCAAAAAGGAACCGGTAAATGGGCGAGCCAAAGTGCGCTTGACCTTGGTGTTCCTCAGTCAATCATCACCGAGTCGGTATATGCCCGCTTTATCTCCGCATTGAAAAACGAGCGTGTCGAAGCAAGCCAGGTGCTTGAAGGACCAGAAGCTGCCGGCAGTGAGCTTGCGAAAGATGAGGTCGTGGAAGAGCTTCGCCAGGCACTGTACTTCAGTAAGATCTGTTCTTATGCCCAAGGATTTGCTCAAATGGGTGCAGCTTCTAAAGAATACGAATGGAATCTGGACTATGGCAATATTGCGATGATCTTCCGCGGCGGCTGCATCATCCGTGCCCAGTTCCTGCAAAAAATCAAAGAAGCGTATGACAAAAAGCAAGACTTAAACAACCTCTTGCTTGATCCCTACTTTAAAGACATTGCCAATCACTATCATACATCCTTGAGAAAGGTTGTCTCTCTTGCGGCTCTGCACGGCATCCCTGTTCCAGCGTTATCCAGTGCGCTCGCTTATTACGACAGCTATCGCACCGAGAAGCTCCCAGCCAATCTCTTGCAGGCGCAGCGTGACTACTTTGGAGCGCATACGTATCAGCGCTTAGACAAAGAAGGCACATTCCATACGGAGTGGCAGGAATAGAGATCTTAGATTACAAGGTTCTCCCCTTCAAGAGTGAAAATAACCAACAGAACTTCCTTATTCAAAAGGGTTCTGTTGGTTTTTATTTTTTTGGAAAGACAGAATTAGAAGACGATCAACCAAGAGCAGCCCGACATTCTCAGAAGAAACGGCTTATGTTAAACTTTAAATGTAAATATTTCCAAATAAAAGCATCATGTATTATGCGGGAGGTGTAGTTAACTTGATTCAGAAATGCCAAAACTGCGGCCAATCATTTAGTTGGACTCATATTTATTTATCCTTGTGGATGAACTATAAGCCTATCCTTTGCAAAGAATGCGGACAAAAACACAGACTATATTTCTATTCTCGACTAATAAATAGTCTTTTTATCATTCCAATTGCTCTCTTTATTCCTTTCGCTAATTCAAAGTTAGAACTTTCACAGCTTTTTATTGTAACCTTCGCTATTATTTATTTTGTTTTGACTTCTTTACCACTCCCTTATCTAATGAAATATAAATCAGTTGCGTCAGATCACTTCTTAGAAGAAACCAAATAGCTTTAGACTCCATACTAAACACCTCCGAATGATCGCATCACTCGGAGGTGTTTTTCCATTTCTGTTTGGTTGTCCCGCTTCTCGACGGTCTTTCTCTTAAATAATACGGTTATTTGGCGTTTTCATCCGGCTGGTGAATACCGAAAATATTTCCTTCGGTATCAATAAAGTATCCCTGCCAGGCCATTCCGGGCAGCGCATATTTCTCCATGGCCACTCTGCCGCCATGCTCCGCAATCATCGAAGCAGTCTCATCGAAGTCTTCCACGCCCAAAGTACAAGCAAAGCCATTCACAGCCTGGTTGACTTCTGGCGGGGGACCCTGGCGCTGCATCAAGGCTCCGTTAATCCCCATTTCACCTTCATCGCCGGTAACCGCTCCTTGATAAGGCATGCCTGCAAATTCACTCCAGTCCTCAAACTTCCAACCAAACACCTCACCATAAAACTTCATCGCGCGATCCATATCTTCTACATGAATTTCAAAATGAACGACTCTTCCCATAACGGCCTCCTCATAATTATGAATTTAATAAAACGCTTACATGTATTCAAGTATGTATATTCGATAAATTGTACTAAACTCCTGCTTTATTTTCACTTAACAAGATTCAAGGTACTTTTCCAAATTTCATTTGACGAATCGCCTTTCGAATCCATACCGGGATCATCGTAATAAATAGAATCACTTGTTTGGACTTAAACAAGATTTCACCTTCCCTTTTTAATATAGTGTAATTTAACACCTTAGTGAATTTATTTACAACTTCCCACACAAAAAAAGCACAAACCATTAAGGTCAGTGCTCTTTCCAATATCACAGGCATACCTTCGCATGACTAGTGGCTGTATTCTCTTCTAAATTGCACATACATCCCGATAAATAACGTTATTAACCCTGGCAGTAAGTAAAGAAAACCAATTCCGTAGTAGCCGATGAAGCTGGAAACGATTAATAAGATACTTCCCATTTGTTTATTTTTGTTGAGCATGGCCGCTCCAATAATACTGAGAATTCCCGCCAACACCCCTAAGAACCAGATGTTTCCAAAGGTATAGGAATCGTCTATAACCGCAAATAACTGCGCGGTAATGGAAATTAGAATTCCGAGGACTCCTCCAATAGTAGCTAGATTCTTCATATTCATCATCCTTTCCTGCTACCTGTTGAGACGATTGACCACGCTAAAAGTTTCATTTTTTTATATTTTTTTCCAGATAATTTCTACCTTCTTATGTTCAAGGACATAGGAAAAGAATAGACGGAACATCTCTTTTGGCAATTTCCTACTGATCAAGTTGGAGACAGCGTTCCCTTCATTTAAAGAAACCACAGATAACCCGAACCACTATATGAAAGGTTCGGGTTATCTGTCGCTTGTCTTAGCCTCAGCGAAATCCTATGCTTTGTCCGTGAAATACGTCCATGAAGTAGCTGCCGCTTTCGTAGCCTCTGTTACTTTCTTTAAGTTGTCCATCCCGTCTGACTTCAGCCAATCATGGAAGGACTCTGCTCCCTCTTCTGCAAAAATGCGAATGCCGTCTTTCCACGTCGCTCTGCCGCAGAGTACGCCGCTAAACTTGGCATTTGAATCTCTTGCAAAATACAAGGTTTCGATGAACTGCTCGTTTGTCACCCCGCCGCTTAAATAAATAAACGGCACCTTGCTTAACTCTGAACATTTTAAATACAGTTCTGCTGCCTGTTCTTTAGTAAAGACAGGGGAATATTTCTCATGGTGATCGTAGCCTTCGATATGGTAAATTGCGACAGGCACCTCCACTTTCAACAGATCAATGCTGTAGGCTTCTTTCGAAAACTCTTCCATAAAATACTCAATAATGGCTGGCTTATCTTTCGCAAATTCAGGACTCTTCGCATCCAGTCCTTTAGCGCTGTAGGAGACAGGCTCTAATATAAATAAGAGATCATTCTGCTTGCATTCATCTCCGACTCGTTTGATCAACGTTTTCTTAATTCGATTAAACTTTTCTTCCTCGTTATGATCATAATAGATTAATAGTTTCAGGGCGCTGACCCCTTCGTTGACTAAGTCTTGCACAGACCATTCATCCACCAGATTAGGCAGGCGGCCTTTCTCATTAGCATCATAGCCGGTCTTCTCATATGCCATAATGAGCCCGATGTCTTTACTGAGCTTTTCAGTCGCTTCCCACCCATATTCGGGATCCAGTAAGAGTGAAGAAGATGAATTCCCCAGTACTTCACTGACTCCGGCCTTGAACTGCTGCAGTCCTTCTGCGTAAGAAATGCTTTCATTATAACTGCGGATCATTTTGCCGAGCGAACCTCGTTGATCCATGGCGGTTGCGATAATGATATTATTTTCATCCGAAATTTGCTGTAATCCTCGTTTTTTTCCTGCTGTTAATTCCATAGTTTTATGAACTCCTTAGTCTTGTGACCTTTATGTTTGGTTTGAATGTTTCGACTTCCTCCATGTTGATATGAGGGTACCAGGAGAGACAGTTGGACAGAGAGTAAGCATTGGCGGTTTGCAATGCCTCTTCCACGGCTGCTCCTTGGTCCATGGTTTTTATGAAAGCTCCGAGAAAAATATCTCCTGAAGCAGTGGCATTCCGCGCCTCGATGGCGGGCAGTTCCACTTGATACAGCTGGTGATTAAATTTAGCTAGCGCCCCGTTCTTCCCGAGAGTGATCATCACGTTCTGAGCCTGGTCAAACTCGGCAACCATCGTCTCAAGCGATTGAATCTGCTTCTCCCCTGGACTGACTAACTCTTTGAATTCATGTTCATTTACTTTAAGCAGCCAGGGATTAGCTTGTACTCCATGTTCTAAAGGCAGACCACTGCTATCGAGGACGCAGTGAGCCCCTTTTTCTTCAAGCGTTCGGATGACGGTCTGGTAGAACTCTGGCTCCACGCCTTTAGGCAGCGAACCAGAGAAGATGACATAATCTCCTGGCTTTGTTTGAGCGAGTAAGCTGCTATACAACTCGTCTTTCTCTGCCTGGGTAATCGCTGGCCCTGATTCATTAATTAAATGGACTTCATTTCTTTGCTCGTCCACGATAACCGAACAAATTCTGGTGGTTCCGGTAATGTTCGTAATCCTGGCATCCATGCCTTTTTCATCAATGAACGTTCGCAGAATATCCCCGATATAGCCGCCTAAGAAGGAATGAATTTGAAATGGAGGACGTTCCTCTCCTGTCATCAGGGAACGGACGACATTAAATCCTTTGCCGCCTAATAAATCCATCGATTCTTTCGCACGGCTTACCCCGTCATGATTGAATTCTTTGAGTATAACTGTCCGATCAAGAGCTGGATTAAGAGCTACCACATGAATCATCCTGCATTCTCCTAACACTGATAAATTGGCCGTTTCTCATTCCTATCCTTTTACCGATCCTGCCGTCAATCCAGAAATTAAATATTTGTTTAAAAATAAAACAATTAATATCGGCGGAATAATCGTGAGGACGCCGGCTGCGGTCATAAGTCCATAATTCACAGCATTCTTCCCTACGAACTCGGTAATCAGCACCGGCAAAGGCTTGGACTGTTCCGGCGCAAAGACGAGCGGAATGACGAACTGGCTCCAGGAATTGAGAAACGTTAAGATCGCTACAGCAATTAATCCGGGTAATGCCATCGGAAGAATCGTCCAGAGTGATCGTAACCTTGACGCTCCGTCCACAAGTGCCGCTTCCTCAAGCTCTTTCGGTATCGCCATGAAAAAGCTGCGCATTAACCAAATAGCCAGCGGAGCAAACGCAGAGGTATAAATGAGCGTAATTCCAACCTGCGTATCAATTAAATGCATGCTGATGAGAATCTTGTATAACGGGATCATTACCGCATAAGCAGGTAAAGCCATCGTCACTAATACCATGCCGAAAATAATGTTCTTCCCTTTAAAATCCAACCTTCCAAAGGCATAGCCGGCAAAGATTGAAATGATAATGACAATAATCGTGGCTCCAAGCGCAGAAATTAAGCTGTTCACCATCGCATCTTTAAACTGTGCCCAAATGTTCTGCTGAGCGCTGAACCCTAATAACTGACTATAATTTTCACCGCTCAACGAAAACGGAAAATATTTTATTGGCGTACTGGTGAGCTCCCCGGCAGGCAGCAGACTTGTACGTAATGCCCAATAAACAGGTGCTAAGGACCAAATCAAGATCAGAACGATTGATAATCGGAATCCTATTTTCTTCATCACCTTTATTTCTCCTTTCTTTCGTTCAGCCATAAAATGTAGATCAAACTGATACCCAACGTAATGAGGGTGATAATGAGTGACAGTGCCATTCCCATGCCTAAGTTCAATTGTCTAAAGGCGATTAAATAGTTCTGAATGAGCACGGAACGGGTATCGAGCGCTGATCCAGTCAGCACGAAAATTTCATCAAAGATGTTAATCGCGGCAAATGTCGCTTGTGTAAGCGCAATGGCGAGTGCCGGTTTGAGAAGCGGCAGCGTAATATGCCAGAAGCTTCTCATTGGAGACGCCCCATCTATCTTTGCTGCTTCATATAACTCACCCGGAATCGTTTGCAGCGAAGCAAGCAGAATCACAGCGGTCAACGGAATCATCTTCCACACATGAACTAACGTGACGCAGAATAATGCAAAGTGAGGATTCCCCAGCCAAACCTGGCTTTCATGAATAATATGAAGTTTCAGAAGCAGGTCGTTCAACACGCCGGTATTGGGATCATAAATCCATTTCCAAATGACCGCATTTACTACGGGCGGAAGGGCCCAGGGGATCACAACGGCCGCGAGCAATAATCCTCTGCCTCGAAATTTTTTCTTTAGTACCATCGCGATATACATCCCGCCGACGACTTCTCCGGCGATCGCTAATAAGTAGTAGGCAGACGTATTCTTCAATGTTCTTAACACCGTGGAATCCGTCAATAAATTGATATAGTTCGAAAATCCTGCAAACTTAATATTATCCGGCTCCATCAGGCTTAACTGTTTAAAACTATCCACTAGCGTTAATACCGCTGGATAGAATACCAGCCCGAACATGATGACAATGAGCGGAAGGACGAGTAAATAAGGAAAGATGACTTTCTTCATGGACATTTGGGTTCCCCCTTTCTTAGAAAAAGGGGCTACTCCTAAGGAATAAACCCCCTCAACTATTCAGAAATCCCTGATTCAATAGTGA
Source organism: Halobacillus rhizosphaerae (assembly GCF_046719735.1). Taxonomy (NCBI): domain Bacteria; kingdom Bacillati; phylum Bacillota; class Bacilli; order Caryophanales; family Bacillaceae; genus Halobacillus; species Halobacillus rhizosphaerae. The sequence goes on along the minus strand of NZ_JAUTWQ010000008.1, from coordinate 170,136 downwards.
TATGACTTGTTATTCTCCCTGGATACTTTTTACGTTATCGGCAATATGGCTGATTCCTTCATCGACAGTCATAGAGCCTTTTGCAATCTGGTTAATCGTTGTGGCTACATCTGTACTGAATTTAGGGTACCAGGACGGTGTGCCTTGCTTAAATAGCGGTTCAACAGTGGGCAGCACGTCTAGAATGGTATCCCCACCGACTAATTTACCTTGGTCGTTCAAGTCTTCTAATACACTCTGACGATTCGGCATAAGTCCTAAATCGGTGTACATTTTTTCCATTTGTTCGGGCTGCACGAGGAATTTAATAAATTCAGCTGCTGCCTTCTTATGTTTGGACGCTTTCGGAATTCCATACCCTTCCACAAGTCCAAAAGTACGGGAGTCTCCATCCTTACCTGGCGTCGGTTTCATTTTTACGTTTCCTGCTACACTTGATTTCGAGTCATCTTCATACAGCGACATGTTTCCGACCCAGCCGGCTAAATCAATGGCAATCTTGCCGTTCTGGAAATTTGAAATAACATCGGTATCTTTAATGCCTACGGCTGATGGATCAATGACTTTATTCTCTTTCATACCGCTGATAAGATACTCCATGGCCTGGTAACCTGCAGAGCTTTTGTCGGTAAATTGAGGATTGCCGTCTTCGTCAAACAGTTCTCCGCCAAAGGCTTTCGTCATTAAATACCACGGAGTTGCCGATCCTTCTGTAGCGGACAACGGAATTCCCATAGGGTAATCCATACCGCCGTTATTCTTGATTTTCTCTGCAGCTTTCATAAGTTCTTCAGGCGTGGACGGGGTTTCAGTTACCCCTGCATCCTTGAATACGCTTTCATTCAAGTACGTAACGCGGAAGTCGTTACTATATGGCATCGCGATATAGTTATCTTTATATTTAAAGATGGGCATAGTCGAAGTATCATCAATCGTTTCACTATCGAAATATTGATCCAGCGGTTCAAACCAGCCAGCAGCACCAAATTGTCCCACCCATGACCAGTCAAACTCGGTTACATCAGCAGGAGAAACACCTGCCGCGGCGCTCGTTACGATCTTATCGTGGATGTCGTCCCATCCCATTGTTTGAAGATCGACGGTTACGCCAGTTTCTTCTTTAAATTGATCCAGCATACTATCGGGGATTTTTGTCCATGGGGGCAAGAGTGCAGTGATGGTGGTACCTGAAATATCTTCATCTCCATTACTACCAGCACTTTCACTGGAATCAGAAGAGTTACAAGCACTCAGGAAGACACTGACCACTAACAAAAGAGAGAGGAGCAGAGTGAGTTTTTTATTAATCTTCATATAATCATCCCTTAAATTTTTTAGTTTATTTCATTTAAGCCCTTACATTTTTTCGGATAAATGAACCATTAAATTTGGGTATGTTTCTCTGGATTCTTGAGAAATAATGATGGAAGCCATTTTATTGGCGAAATCGAGTTTCTTTTCGACGGGCCACGCTTTCCGGTTAGCGAATAAATATCCCATATCAAAGGTATCACCAGCTCCAGTGGTATCTACTACAGGAACCTGATAGCCTTCAACGGTATGCACTTCTCCGTCAACCAAAGCCGCTGCTCCTTTACCACCAAGCTTTACAACTACTTCATGACAATAATTGCCGAGGATCTTAATGGCTTTCTTCCAATCGTCCTCTGCCGTCAAATGACAGATTTCTGTTTCATTCAATAAGCAGACGTCCACATGCTTGATCAATTCCAGCGTATTTTTCTTCGTTGCTTCTTTCCAGCCGTGAGGATCCCACGATGGGTCAAAATAAATCTTCTTCCCTTGCTTCTTTTGTTCAATAGCGGCTTCTAACGCATCGACTACCGTGAACTTAGGCAGCAAGTAGTTCCCGCAGATCATCACTTCCTCACAAGAAGACAGCAGATGTTGTTTCTGTTTATACATCTCATTGCCAAACTCATGGTGAGCACCGAGGACAGAAACAATCGCTCTTGACCCATCTTTGTGAACGATCACAAAACTTGTGGGAGTCTGATGATTTTCTAAGGTTACAATCCCATCTGCTGGAATATCCATCCGCTGTAACTCTTCCAGCAGATACGCTCCTTCGCTATCTTGTCCAATCGAAGACAGGATCACTGGCTGAAGGCCGAGCGCCTGCAGGGCCATTGCCATATAGCCCGCCGTCCCTGCAACACGCCGCTCGTATCCTTCTGCCATCACTTCTGAATCCCACGCTGGTCTTGCTTCTAATCCTCCAACAACAATATCTAAGTTAAAATTTCCGATGATTCCTACTGGGTTCACGTACAAACCTCCTATCCGTCTAGAACAACGACCTGGTTTAAATTCCTAGGTTTATCAGGATCTAAATTCAGTAATTTATTTCGGTAGTAAGCACATAGTTGAAGGAATGGCAGCATTAGTACACTGCTTGCGTGATCGGAAAGGGATGCCTTTAAATTAAGCTTTTCATCGGAACGATAACCGTCTAAGTCATGACCGATCGTCAGCACCTTCCCTTTCACGTCCTGGATATCCTTCACAATATCCTGCTCATATTTGCGGATCGTGTTGTTCGCTAAATGAATAATCATGTATTCTTCTGTCACCACAGAGATGGGTCCGTGCCTGAATTCAAGCGGGTTATAGGCTTCACAAGATACCTGGGTCATTTCCTTCATTTTTAGCATGCCCTCAGAAGCTAATCCGAAATGTCCGCCAAGCCCTAAGTAGATAAACGACTGATACGCCGGATTCTCGCCGACCTTCTTGGCTAGTTCTTCTGTTTCTTTCCAGATGGCTGTCGCCGACTGAGGGATTTGGTTTAATTCTTTGAGAAATGCCTCATTGTTCGCAACAATTCCGGCAATGATTTGAGAGGTTAACAACAGATTCGTAAACGACCCGGTCATCACCACGCTTTTTTCCTGCACATGAGGTAAAACGATCGTGTAGTTCGACAGCTTCGCTAAATCGCTTTCAGGATAAGCAGTAATGGAGATACATTCGGCAAGATTATGTTCCTGTACGTAATCAACCGCTTTCACCACTTCTGATGTGTTTCCTGATCTGGAAAATGCGATCACGAGTACTTTTTTGTTTTTCGGAAAAACTGCCTTGGGAGCTAGAAAGATTTCTGATGAAGGGATGGGTTTGGAAGAAATGCCTGTTAATTCTCCAAACGTATAAGCGGCTGAGATCGAAATGTAATAAGACGTTCCACAACCGGTGAATATAACTTCATCAGGCTGGAGTGCTTCGATTTTCGCAGAGATTTCTTCTCTATTTTCAAGCACTTGCTGATAGGTCTTCTTCCACGTTTCGGGCTGTTTATTTATTTCTGAATAGGTATAGTTTGATCCCATATTCAACCTCCTCGTTAGGGTTTTTAAATTTTCTAACAATTAAATCATACCATTGTGGGGTTGTTGGGTCAAGTTAATCTAAAAAACAATCAAGAGCTAAATAAGCTCCGTATAAAACCGGCAGCGGTCGCCACGAATAATCGAGCGGCAGAATTCCACAGGCTTGTCCTCTGAATTATAGGCAATACGATCCAGCAATAGCGCAGGTGATCCCTCTTCAACATCTAGATACTGACTTTCATATCCCCGGATTAATACTGGTTCAAAAATTTCCTTCGCTTTCGTAACCATTACGCCATATTTGGTTGCCATAAAATCATATAAAGAATGATTGGACAGTTCGTCTTTCGTCATTTCCGGGATCATTTCTTTCGGAATATAAGAGGTTTCCAAAATGATCGGTTCATTGACCGTGCAGCGCAAACGTACAAGCTCATACACATTCGCATCCTCAGCAATGCCCAGGTGCTTTGCAATACTTGCTTTGACTTTTCTTTCATTCAAGTCGATCAGTACATCTTTAGGTTCCAGTCCTTTTTCTTCTAATACCTTGCTGAAGCTGTAAAACCCGGTAAGCGATTGTTCCAGCTTCGGTTTCGATACAAACGTTCCTTTGCCTTGAACCCGCTTCAGCATTCCCGCCTGAACGAGATTATCCAGAGCTTTCTTCACTGTATTTCTACTCACTTCATACTGTCTAAGCAATTCATTTTCTGAAGGAATTTTCTCTCCTGCTTTCCATTTACCTGAGTCGATTTGTTCTTTAATAATCTCCTCTAATTGATAGTACAGTGGAGTCCGGTTATTTGGCTCGATCGTTTTCAATGTCTTCACCTCTAAATTTTATTGATTTTAAATCTTAGTCAAACGTTTATATTCCATTATACAGTCAAATCAATCGAATTTACACGATTTAAAATGAGTACAGGTCACTTAGAGCCAGTGGATGTCCCATAAAGCTTGCAAAATTACTACTTGCGATTCTGATTATTTTCCTAAATAAGGAAGAACACTTCTCAGATAAGAAGTGTTCTTCCTGAAATCTTATGTTAAAGTATTAACCCTTGTAAGCTTTCCTCAGCTCTGCAATATCCAGCTTTTTCATTTGAAGAGTGGCCTGATTTACCCGGGCAATTTGCTCCGGTGTCCCCGTACTCATCATCTTATCCATGTCTCTCGGAACGATCTGCCAGGACAATCCAAATTTATCTTTCAGCCAGCCGCATTGTTCGGATTCAGGTACAGCAGACAAGTTCTCCCAGTAAGCATCGATTTCTTTTTGGGAATCACAATAGACCATAAAGGAAATCGATTCATTGAAACTAAAAGGATGGTCTCCCTCACTATCCATCGCCGCAAACCAATGATTCTCCAGCATGAAATCAGCGAACATTATCGTATCTTCATTGTCAGCACCCTCTCCTGGAGGATTGGGTTCACTGTGCCCCATTCTTGCATCGTTAAATACAGACAAATAAAAATCAATCGCTGCTTTAGCTTTTCCCCATTTCTCTCCAGCAAACATAAAGGATGGAATGATCGTTGGACGCTCTTCTCCATCCGGGTTCGTAAGGATTAACTGCCAGGACACGCCGTATTTATCCTGAATCCAACCATACTTCTCACTAAACGGATACTTGTCAAGAGGCATGAGCGCCTGGCCGCCTTCCGATAACTTGTCCCAAACCTCGGTCAGCTTCTCACTCGCATCAGCCTCTCGGGAGGGATCAAAATTAACCATGAAAGAGATCGACGGATTAAACTTGAAATAAGGACCGGCACTGATCGCCATGAAATCCTGGCCCCACAACGTAAAAGATACTAAATCACAGTCCCCGGAAGGTGTGTCGCGAAGAACCGTTTCATTCTTCACTTTCGATTCTGGAAAAATAGAAGCATAAAACGCTGCCGCTTCCTTAGCTTCCTTGTCATACCATAAATGAGGGACAATGGTTTGAGCGTTTTTAGTCAATGATCTTCCTCCTAAATGAAATCATTTTATCCTAATTTAATCGGCGAACTCTATTTCATTGGCTGCTTTGATCTTAGCGAAACTTCTCAGCAAGCGATTGTGGTGGGCAATAATCTGGTCTGCTCGTAAGGAATCAGAATCCCAGGTTCCATGAGCATCTTTAACAACCGTCACATCATAGCCGAGGCTAAATGCACGGCGGCAAGTTGTGTCCACACACATTTCGGTTTGATTTCCAGTCAGTATTAGATTCTGAATCCCCTTGTTTTTTAATTCGTCATGAAGACTGGTTTCATGGAAGGAATCCGGGGTCCATTTCTGAATGACAGTTTCCCCCTCTTTCGGACTGATCGATGGATGAATCTCCCAGAAGTGAGTCCCTTCCACCAGACCTCCGTCATTATGCTGAATGTAAACAACGGGTACGTTAGCGGACCGTGCCTTTTCGCTTAGTGCTTGAATATTTTCAAGTAACTGTTCACTTTTATAAACCGGATTACTTTCATCAAACATTTCATTTTGTGTGTCGATAATCAGTAAGGCTGTATTTTCCATATTCATTTCTCCTATCCATTAGTGGTATAGGTAAATATTCTACATTTTTCTCCATATCCCTCTATCTTCTTTCTTGTAATATTTGTAAGAGTCACGTTCAAGAAAGTAACAGCTGCCGGGTCCCTTTACAGTCCTTTTCCTCCCTTTACTTTCCCAGAACTGATCCGCTCCATTCCTGTAATCATAGGTTTCGCTCGGCTAATTAAAGTTTGTGCACCTTCTAGCGATAAGGACTCCTGATGAGCTTGTTCATTGCTCCACACTTCGTATACAAAGACAGAGTTCGGTTCGTCATCAGAGGTGTTAACGAGATAAATCTCACAATCATCCAAGTCTTGCATGGATTCTGCAGCCTCCAGAAGGAGATCAACGAATGCCTCCCGTTTGCCTTCTTCTACGATGAACTTTCCATATAATCCAAACTTACTCATATGCGGTTCCTCCTCCATAGAATCAAAAGGCATTAAAAAAAGTTAAGAAAATAGGAATGCTTTGATAAATAAGCCGAGCGCATAGTATAAATTGCCCACCTTTATTGGAATCGAGGGTTATGCACACCTGTTTTCAAATAAATTCGGTTTCAACTGTGGGAGGGCCACGACCCTTGCAGTTTCCTTAATTGAATAATTTGCCCCGTATGATAAGCCTCGTGAGTAATGAAATCTGCCACCTCAGCTTCCGTTAAGTAACCATGAAGCTCCTCCTTAGAAGAGTTGGTCAATAACTCCCTTAAACTGTAATGAGCGTTCAATGCACGTTTAACTACCTCATCCCATGCTTCATCGTCGCTGGATTGTTCCATAAGATTAAACGTCTCATCATTAGAGAGAGTCTTCGTCCACTCCTGCCCCTTTAAGTTGGCCACAAGCCGCTCTTTGTAATAGATAAGGTGGTTCACATTATCCCAGATTGAATTGACTGCCTCTCCACTCGGTTTCCAGCAGGCTTGTGCTGCTGTCATTCCCTCTAAAGCATCTTTTAGAGGTGGATACCAATTGTCCTTCTCAAACGTTGAATTGAGAACAAATATTGCTAAGTCCATTCTATCCAAAATCACGCACTCCTCTATTCGTTTTTTAAAAATTCTGTTTATTATAGTTAGATTATAGCAGAAGGATCGTTCATCAACCTATCTTATCTTCTGGATCGCTGCTTAAGCTGATCCTTAGTATTAAATTCCCTTGCCCGATCCTTTCCTTACACGCAGCTTCACAAATTTCCTTTTCCCCACCTGTACAACCATCTCGTCGATTATATCGATGGTTGTTAATGGATCTATGATCTTTTCCTGGTTGATTCGAATGCCCCCATTTTTTATCATTCTTCTGACTTCACTATTCGAAGGTAATAAATCAAGCTCCCGCACTAATTCTACGATCCCGATGCTGACTTGTTTATCCAAAATAACTTCCGGCATGTCATCAGGCATTTTATTTCTTTGAAATACAGCTGCAAAGTGAACCTTACTCTTCTCCGCTTCGTCTTTGCCATGGAGCATCTCCACAAATGAATAAGCGAGCCGTACCTTGGCATCTTTAGGATGAAGGCAGCCATTTTCAAGCTGCGTTTCGATTTGGGAGACTTCGTCAATGGAAAAATTCGAAGTCAATTTGAAATATTTCATAATCAATTCATCTGGAATCGACATCGTTTTGCCAAAGATGTCGTTCGGGTGTTCATCAATCCCAATATAGTTGTTCTTGGATTTAGACATCTTTTCCACTCCATCCAGTCCTTCGATTAAGGGAAGGAGCAGGACCACTTGTTTTTCCTGTCCGAATTGCTCTTGAATCTGACGACCGAACAGGACATTAAATTCCTGGTCCGTGCCGCCTAGTTCAATATCAGAGGCAAGCATGTGAGAATCATACCCTTGCATCACCGGATAGAAAAACTCGTGAAGGTAGATCGGTTTGTTGGTCTGATACCTTTGATGAAAGTCATTTCTTTCCAGCATACGGGCGACAGTCACCTGACTCGCCAGCTGCAGGACTTCAGTGAAACCGACTTTTGATAACCATTGGGAATTGTAATGAAGTTCGACGGCGTTCATATCAATGATTTTGCCAAATTGTTCGAAGTACGTTTTCGCATTATGACGAACCTCTTCATCGGTTAGAGCCTTTCTTGCGGCAGCCTTGCCCGTAGGATCTCCGATTTTACCTGTAAAATCTCCGATAATGAGCTGAATCTTGTGGCCGCACTCCTGGAATTGTTTCAATTTATTGAGGACAACTGTATGACCGATATGAACATCGGGAGCAGTTGGATCGAGTCCTAATTTTACTTTCAGCGGCCGATTCAGTTTGATAGACTTCGCCAGCTTTTCTCTGAACTCTTCTCTCGGAATAATATTCTCTGTTCCATACGATAAGCGTTCATATTGCTTATCAAGTTCCTTTGCCTGCTCGCCGGTTAATTGATCAACGTATTCCATGTCCCATCCCCCTTTTTTAAAAAACAAAAGCGCAAGCGCCTGGACAGACCCAGACCATTTTCAAAACGCAAAAAAGACACGCCCCTATCATGGGACGTGTCTTGAACACGCGTTACCACCCAAGTTGAAGAATGCGATACTCACTTCTTCCCCTCAAAAAGATATCGGTTTTACCGTCTAAAACTACTCACTAAGAAAGGTTCGTATTAGAAGCTCAAGAAGGTAATTCATATAGATATGTATATCGATTTGCAGCACCATCGACTCTCTGGAAACAGGGATATCTATACTACTTATTTCTGTCACAGCTGTTTGTTATTAAATTAGAATTATAATACTTGTATGGATCCTATATGTCAATGTTTTTCGGGAAGCAAGGACCCATCGTTCTGTTAAAGAAAACTCAACTCGCCGACAATGAAAGTATATTTCTTATTTCCGCCAAAAAGTAGAACACTCCGCTTTCTCCGAGATATTATACTCGATCATTTTCTCAATTAGAGAATAATCAATGGGTTTGTTCCATGGAAATTGAACCAGCTGCTTGGTATGACCGTAGCCAGACTCGATAATTTCTTCTGAAAAATGAAGAATTCCTGCTCGTTCAGGAGCAACATTCAGGTGAGTCTTTGCTGTGCTGAAGCCAATAATAAACGTTCCGTGATCGGTAAACATCGGCTGATTCCACTTGACTACCCTATCTAATTCAGGGTATTTCTCAGCTACCCAGTTTAACACTTCTTCCACGCGGGCCCGGTGCTCGGGCTGATCGATCTTATCCAAAAATTCCGTAAAAATTGCCATCCGATTCCCTCCTATAATTAACTCTGTGAAGTTACTGCTGTACGATTTGAATTAAGTTGCCGCACGTATCATCAAAGATTGCCATGGTTACCTCGCCCATTTCGGTCGGTTCCATGGTAAACTCAACACCGAGTTCGCTTAATCGTTCGAATTCTTTGTGCACATCCTCTACGCCAAACATCGTTGACGGAATGCCTTCTTTAAAAATCTTTTGTTGAAACTCTTTCGCAGCATGGTGGTTATTTGGCTCCAGCAATACTTCGGTTCCATTTTCCTCCTCAGGAGAAACGAGTGTGATCCATCTATATTCTCCGATCGGTACGTCCTGCTTTTTCACAAAATTGAGCTTCTCTGTATAAAACTGCAGAGCCTTGTCCTGATCTTCCACAAATAAACTGGTAACGATAACTTTCATAGCTTTTGCCTCCTTAAGCAGTTGGGTTTCATTACAAAAAACTACTCCCCTATCAAAATGAGCTATTTTTTATACAACTGGAGTCCTAATTTAAAGAGAATAAACAGGAAAGTCACTACCATTAAAGAACCCATGGCTTGTCTATTTATATCCCCCGTTTTAAATAGACTCACAATCTGGATCCCTGCAGCTACTCCCAACATCCCAAACAGAAAGCTCTTCCACCGATGTGTAATCCAATCCCCTCCGTTTTGTAAAGTAGTGCTTATCCATATGATTCCGTAGTTATAGGAAACGGCGTCTTTCCTCCTGGGAAGGTAACATGCAGCTTTCCTTCGTCCCGAACCACTTATACCGGTTCCTGGCAATAATCTCATAGACGAGATCTCTAATCGGCCGCGGAACAAGTAAGAGAGCATAAGTCAGCTTCCACCATCCTTTCAAATGCCTGCACACCCTCAGGGCTGCAGATGATTTGAAATAACATTGCTGACCTTCGATGAGAACAAAACTATCGATGTCTTCTGGGGCATTGTGCTTCTTTAATAACTCCTGTCCTCTATCACTTTGCAGCGAAGCGAATTTAAACTGTCCTTCTGGATCTCGTTTGATAATAAATTGCACACTTTGATCGCAGAAGTTGCAATCGCCATCGAATAAAATAATTCTTTCCATTTTCATCGCCCCATTCTGGGATTTAAGTTCCTTCTTTGCATGGTTAGAGAATTTTTCTACTACCATTGTAACCCATTTACTAGGCAATATGAACTCTAGCCGTCCTCTCTATTCCCCCTCTACACGTCTTCAGGCAAGACGAAGGCAGTTCCATATGAATAGAATCTTCCCCCTCTATAAATACTGTAAAATGGTACACTTATAGTAGCGCAATAAAGTAAGTTCCCACAGGACATACACGTATGGATAAATGAAAAGGGGGGTCACTACTATGACCGATAGCAGAATGAACCCGAAAGTGGATCAATTCTTAAGTAAACCGAAGAACTGGCAGCAAGAATTTAAGAAGCTGCGAGACATTATTATGGATTGTGATGTGACGGAAGAATTTAAGTGGGGCAAGCCTTGTTACACCGTTCAGAATAAAAATGTCGTATTAATGCATGGATTTAAAGAATACTGTGCACTTCTATTTCACAAAGGAGTACTGTTAAAAGATCCCCACGGCATTCTGATTCAGCAGACAGAGAATGTTCAGGCCGCACGGCAGATACGATTTACCAATCTTCAGCAAATTAATGATATGGAAAACATCATAAAAGACTATGTCGATGAAGCCATTGAAGTAGAAAAAGCTGGTTTGGAAGTAGAAATGAAGAAAGAAATCGAGATTCCTGAAGAGCTTCAAGACAAATTCAATGAAATGCCTGAACTAAAAACTGCTTTTGAAGAGCTGACGCCAGGACGGCAACGAGCCTACTCTCTTTATTTTTCTAAAGCTAAACAATCAAAAACCCGGGTTTCAAGAATTGAAAAATATGTGCAGCCCATTCTAAATGGGAAAGGATTGAATGATTAACGGATCTCTTATGACTTAAGTAGACTTACTGTGATAGACAAGCTACATAAAATGAAACCATGTTCAGGAGGGGCAGTATATGAAACAGTTGATCATTAGAATATCTGGTTTCACATTAGGAGTGGGGATATTTCTTGGAGTGAAAGCCCTGTTCTTTTAGTTTATTTCGTTCAAATAATTTCACTGAAGAGCAGCGATTATTTATCCATAGATCGCCGCTCTTTTTTTTGAGCGAACCGGTAACTTCTGAAGGAATAAACGAAGAATTCAGTAACGCAACTTGGGGTTACGGGCCTGTCAACGAGAGGTATCTTTACTTTTCATCTCTGTTATAACCATAATGAATATTAGACTCAGCGAGGTGATGATCCGATGTATTTTGGTGAGAAATTGAAAAATGAGAGAAAGAAAAAAGACTGGTCTCAAGATGAATTAGCCGAGAAACTTTATGTGAGCCGGCAGTCCGTATCTAAATGGGAGAACGGTCAGAACTATCCCGGGATTGAAATCATCATTAAAATCAGCGATCTGTTTGGCGTAACGATTGATGAATTATTAAGGAGTGATGTGGATTTGACTGAAAAAGTAATTAGAGACAGCAAGCAGCTGGCCCACCCTAAATTAAAATTTACGTTTGATGCTTTATTCCTGCTTGGTGCTGCCATGCTTATCATCAAAATCGTCTTTATTCTGTTAAATAAATTTACAGCCGTAGACTTTGCTTTTGGGAGTTCGTTCTTTTGGAATTTCGGTCCGCTGATCTTAATGGTTGGGGCGTGGATTGGTTCTGAAAGTGTGAAGGAGAAGTATAAAGAGGAATAAATCATTTATTAAAGAATTAAGTAGTCTTATGGCTTTGATTAGAAATTAGAACCCTTTCGATCTCCGGAAATCTTCCCCCGGATATCGAAAGGGTTTCTACGCTTATCGAGGAACATAACGAAACTGTATAATTCCTTTCTTTCCCTTACAAATCCCACCGACATACTATAAAGAAAAACTTTTGACTAACCAGACTGGACCTGCTTAGTCATAGGATGGCCTCTAGCCGTGTGTGGGATCAATTATATATATCCACAAAAACAACAGTATTGTCTGCAGAATTGACCACCAAAATAATTTCTTTGGAAATGGAGGAAAAAGCTCTAATCGTTATGGAATTCTTTAACTCTTCCTCTAGGGTCCACCCAGAGGTCCTTATGGAAAATGACTTACCACTTGCTAGAAAAGAACCATCAATGAATTCCATCACCCTATCAAAGTTCTTAACGGTAACAGGTTGGATGTATTTACTATTAACTTTATAATATCTAAGGTTTAATCCCTCCGCGGGAATATTATACAAGTGATTGGTTCGGTAAATATCATTTATTATGCTGTCTGCCGCTTCTTCTAATAGTGCTTTATTTAATAGTTTTTGTGAATGTTTTTTTAGAAATTTAAGGTTGATTTCTGTAATAGTATCCTTCTCTTTTATCAATAGTACTTTGTTAAAATGTGGCGCGATTTCATTTAAGATTATATTTAACGTAAACTTTGTAGGAGTAGGCAGGGCTATATGGAAGTTGATATCAAATATAATATCTGATGAAGCAATGAATAATAAAATATCCGAAATTTCATAAATATCCTTCTTCTCCCTTATTCTTTCTATCTTCAAGTTACTATGAATATTCTTATTAATAGCAGGCCTCTCGATTTCTGTCAGCCATGAGAACATACCTTACCCACCTCTCAAATTTGATTTTATCGATCCTATAAAAGTAAACCAGATGAAAAGCTCTTACATACTGTCATAAATACGATCCCTTTCCTTTAGAGTATATTCTATATCCGACATTTTCAAAGTGGAGCACGGCATGCTCGACGAGAATAAACTTATCTTTCCTTAGACATAAAACAGCTTTTAAATAATCTATATTACATATAGAAACAAACTAATAACTTAATTACCCATACAACAATTTGAAACTTTTTGAAGTCCTTAACGCTCTCATAAGTAAGGAGGGTTAAAATTGAATGAAATCAAAGCCATAACAAAGGCGATCAAAGGAGATGAAGATGCCTTTGAAGGATTAATTAGAAAAGAAAGCGATAAGTTGTACAAGACTGCTTTTCTTTACGTCCGAAATAAAGAAGACGCCTTAGATATTCTTCAAGAAACCATATATAAAGCATTCACAACAATCCATCAAATAAAAAAACCAGAATATTTCAGTTCCTGGTTAACGACGATTTTAATTCGCAAATGCTATGACTTACTCAATAAGAAAAAGAAAATAGTATTAACCGACGACTTCACTACCTTTCCTGTTGCAAGCAATAGCAGTGGAAATATTGAACATAAGCTAGACTTAATCACCGCGATCTCTAAGCTCAATTACAATTATCAAACGGTCATTATTCTATTCTACTATCATGATCTTCCTATTCGCAGAATTTCTGAAGCTATGGGGAAGCCGGAGAACACTGTAAAAACACTACTGCATCGGGCGAAGAGAGAATTAAAACAATTGTTGGGAGGGGACGATGTTTATGGAAAAAGAATGGTTTGACCAACAGTTAAAAGACATTAAAGTCCCAAAAGCAGAAATCGAAAATGCCATAGAGGAGGGTATGAAGTTAGGGAGAAACGAAAAAAGACAAAACAAAAAGAAATCCAAATTAAAGCTAACTGGCCTGCTTTCATCAAGTGCAGCTGCTGTAGTTCTTGCTTCTGGTTTATTTTTTTCACCCGTCACACAGGTTCTAGCTAAGATTCCATTATTAAACTTAATCTATGAAGAGACTGTTTCCCCTATTGGAGTAGAGCTCTTTAAAGATCAGTTAGTTACAGAACTTGATAAAAAAGCGTCTGATAATGGAGTAGACGTTACGATTACGAGCGCTTACTATGATGGCAATGTGCTTGGAGTCACCTTTAAAGCCGATGGAGATGGTCTGAATATTAAAGATATGGATAAAGGTCAACGCCCTGTGAGTGGATTTGGTTATTATTTATATGACGGCAGTGAACAAAATCAGTTAGCGGGTGGTTCCAGTGGATTAAAAAAAATGGACAATATTTTCATAGGTAGTATGGAATTTTATCAGCCTAAATTAAAACTAAAGGATGGCTTTTCTCTGCCGCTTACATTTACTTCGATATTAGGTAAAAAAGGCACTTGGAAATTTGATATTCCAATACATCAAATTTCCAATGAAAATGTTCAAGTGAATGCCCCGTCTTCTACTACTCCAGATAGAAAATATTCTCTCACCATTAACGCGATCCATAAAGGGAAAGCAACATCAGAAATTGACTATATTACGAAAAAACCATTAATTGGAATGGAAGACGAACTTACCTTTCATATAGTGGATGACCAGGGGAACAGAGTAGGATCCTATTTAAGCGGAAACCTTCTGTCCGAACAGCATAAAAATGGGGCTCTAGTAACCCATAAGAAATCACTTTTCAGCGGCGAAATTAAGAAAGGAACAAACTACTTAAAAATATTTCCTGAAATTAGGAAAGAAGAATTCGATACGATTGAGCCATTGAAATCTAGTCCATTTCAAGTAAAGAGTGAAAGATTTAATTATAGGATAGATGTAAATAAGACCTACGAAAAAAATAATCAATTGGTTGTGGATTATTACATTCATCATGTTGATCCAGAAAAATACAATAATGGTCTGCTTATGAATTTTGCCAATCAGATCAAATTAATTAGAAGCGAAGATGTAATTGAAGAAGGAGATGGTCAGGATCAATATGAAGCTTTAAAAGAAGATTCCCTAATCTATGGGAGGCAAGGGTCAATGATTGATAAAGAAAAGATGCATTTTCAATCACGCTTTAATATCAAAGACAGACAAGACTTTGAATTAAAGGACTACTCCTTAATGGTTCCATTCGGTATATTTAGCTCGAACGATGAACCTATCAAAATGAACCCAATCAAAATTGAATTAAATAATGAAAATTAATCTATTCGTATTAAAAGGTTATCTTCGCCCCCATAAAGGCTGAAGATAATCTTTTTCTTTGTGAGGAGAAATCATTTGCTTATTTTTCAAAATATGTAAAAAATAATTTGCATATTGTTAAAAAAATGTTACATTATTCCCAGGAGGAAAATTATGAAAAATAAGGGTCAATTTTCAAATTTCATTTACTTATTACGCGCTGAAAAACGGTGGTCTCAAAGTGAGCTGGCTTCTAAGGTAGATGTAAGCCGACAAACAATTGCATCATTAGAAGCAAATAAATATAATCCTTCATTAATTCTTGCTTTTAAGATCTCAAACGTATTTGGCAAATCCATTGAAGACATTTTTACTTACAAGGAGGAATAAGATGTTAAAAATTCTATGCATTCTATTTTTCATCCCATTTGCGTTCAGCATTTTCCATTGGGCTACTTTCATGAACTCAGAAGGAAAAGACGAAAGAGGACAAATAATCATGGGGAAAGCGAGTCAATCAACTTTGGGCTTATTCCTTTTAGGTGGAGCCATTTTGCTTATCTTTGATATCACTTTAGGTTTAACAAAGGTATCTTTTCAAGAAGGGCTGCTCCTACTTCTTTCCGTTGTTATGATCGTAAATTCTGCCCTTATATTTAGATTCAAGAAAATTATTTAAAATTCTTATATCGATCACCGCCATAAGTTGAATACATTTCTCTTAGCATTTCTACTGATCTAGTGATAACTACCAATACTTCTAGATTAGGATAAACAAGGAGACTTCTGCGGGAGGAAAGCATAGGTGTGGCCCTGCAGTGTTTGCACAAGGAGCCACACCAGCCGCCCGCGAAAGCGGAGTGTGTTTCGGAGGGGTCTTTCAAGGTAACCCGCTTCACCTTGTTTGGTTGGGGGCATTGACTAGTTTCCCTTCTTCCTTTTATTTCTAAAAGGTTGAGTAATCGTCAGACTTTTGAAATAATTAGAACTAGAGAACTGAGTATAATGGAGGGGGAAATGATTTGAAACAAAAATGGAGAAAAGGGATTCTCGGCATATTATTTATCATTTTGTTAGTCGGATGCTCATCGGCACCGAGATATACATATTCAGGAGACAGTGAACACTGGGAAGGTAAAGTGGACGTGTCTGCGAAGGACCATGGAAAATATCAACTTCTCCTTACCTACGACGGAGAGTTTGAAGACATTTCAACTATAAAAGAGCTCTCCTATTCAATTGAAATGGGTGGATTTAATCAAGAATACACCTTCGGCTTTAGTGATGGCCCCTCAAGTAAGTCTTTCAAAAGTAATATAAATAATATTAAATCTGAAGTAAATGACGGGGATGTCATAGACCTTAAGGTTCAGTGGGCAGACCAAGAAGAGTCGCTTCAGTTAGAAAAAGACTGATAATAAGTTGCGCCAGCGATTCTGAGTTATCGGTTTCGGCAGAGACTAAATTTTTTCATTTCGTGCAATATACCCTTCTTTCAACTTGAGAAGTAAACATATACCTTTTAAAAGACTCCGTTGTCCCATAGTTAACTCTAGGATTTTTCAAACACCCTTTCCATACCTTTTATCCACCGAGTCAGACATTGAACACCTATATAGAGCCCGCCATTTTAAGTAACTCCGCTTTCAACTTTTCTGCATCTTCGCTCTCATACAATAGATCCAAATTGTACTCCTTCCCATCCTTAAACCAGTGCAGACTTGCCCCATTCACTTCATCGTGCCTCTTAAACAACGCGGTGTCCCCATCTTTCATCGTTACTTTCTTGAACTCGCTCTGCTTCTCATACTTACTGTAGTACCTATCAAAGTTTGCAACGGTGTACATAACTTCAGGAATCGCTGGTTGAGTGAAGGATCCTTCCTGCCATTTCTGCTCTTTTTCAACGGAAGGAAAATGGGTAGAGACGACTACTTTTCCTTTCGAATGGTTCCAATCCGTAATGTTCACTTTCGTCTCTCCAGACTTAAATGGAAATTGAGAAGGATACTCTATTTCAAAAGGCACCGCTTCAGCTGCCGTTTGTTTATCTACCGGTAAATAAAACGTTTGGACATGCTCTTGATCTACTTTCAATTTTGCAGTGTCTAATTTTCCATTCGACGTACAACCGGTTATCAAAAGGAGTAAAAAAACAACTGATAGAAACTTTTTCATACAAGCTTACACCTCACAATAACAATTCGTATTATGATCTCTAGTTATGTATGGGTTACAACCCTAACCACCTCTGCATCTAATCAAAGTTTATTTAACCTTCCCCCACTAACTTCGTCCCCACGGGGTCTATGGCATGAATATTACATTTTGTAAAATAAACCGAGGACAAGCAAGAATTATTCTTGTTGCAAAAGACCAGTTTCCAATCCTTGTTTCCCATCTCTACTTTTTCTTCGTCCTGCTCTACAATAGTAAGCCCCAAAAGACGGGCTATAGATTCAGGATTTTCCTGAAAAGGCAGATCCATTTCCATTGCCTTAATTTGGGTATGGTTCTGATCAGAAACGACCTCCGTTCTTATCTGCAATTCGATTCTAAACCTCCAGGGTGTAGAAATAAACGTTCTTCGTTCCCCCTCGCTCACTTTCCAGTTAAGTGCTTCCGCATTCTCCACTATTCTCTTATACTCTGTTTCGCGTAATAAGATACCAATATGGTCAAATCGATCCTGCGTTCCATGACCGAATGTGAGATTCGTCTGGCCGTTGACCATTTCAATAATTCTAAATGTCACCTGTTTATCTCTGAAATCATCTCAAGTTAATGGAGGGTTAAAGGACTGCATTTCTCCCTGAAACCTTCCCACTCTAAGATCCGTTTCAAAACCTTGCTCACGATAAAACTCTTCCATTTCCTCTATTTTATCCGTCCACCAATGATAATGAAATAATTTCATCTATATTCCCCTTTCACTTATGGCCATAAAAACAATTTCCTTGACCAAACAGCTATTTCCTAACTTACCTTTATTCCATCATAAAGGTAATGTCATCCTATTTGAAGGAACTACAATAGAGTTGACAAACTGTTGTTAACGGTATAGTTTTAAAGAAACGGTTTTAATAAAACTATACCGATTGGAGGTTAGTAGATGTATGAATTACTAGTTCTATCTTTATTAAAGAAATTTCCATTGCACGCCTATCTGATTTATAAAATTGCGAACGATACGATTGGCCCCTGGGAGTCGCTAAGTCGAGGGACTTTGTCTACCTTGCTCAACAAGCTTTTTAAGAAGGATTATATTGAGGAAGCGGCCCCAGAAGAGGTCCCCTTTCCTTCAGACCGCGCTTCCAAAACCTATAAAATAACCGCAGGGGGGGAAACACGCTTTCACGAAATCATGATGGACACGACTAAACAGCTAAGTCACTACCAAAGAATTTTTCATATCAAAGCTCTTTATTTAAGTGAATTGGCAGAGGACGATCAGCTTTACCTAGTGAACCATTATATCGATTACTGTGCACAAGCGATCCAACACATTCATGAGCAAAAAGCAGAGTTTGATGAAATGCCTGAGGGTACAAGTGAAACCGATAGCACATATTTGTCCTCCATTCTAAGAATTATGGATGTAGAGCTTGAGCATTGGGATACCGAAGTTACCTGGGCTTGCGAAGTGAAAGATCAAATCATAGAGAAGGAGTCCTGAACCATGAGAGTGAGCAACCCGACCGATACTGAACAAATCAAGGACGTGTTCCAACAGCTGTTTACCGCTTGGAGTGAAGGAGATGCCGTAAAATTCGCCGATCAGTTTACAGACCATGTTGATTATATAACCTTTAATGGACAGCACATTAAAGGAAAGAGAGAAGTAGAAACCATTCACGATCAGTTGTTTACAGGAATATTAAAAGGTTCAAAGATGAAAGGGGAAGTTACGGATATACGTTTTTTAAATGAGGAGACGGCGATCGCTTATTGTATTGGAAACACAAAAATGAAATGGCAGAAGAACTTCTCAGAGAAGAGAAGCTCCATTAATACTAATGTTCTCAGTAAAGAGTCCGGCTCATGGAAAATTACTTCTTTCCATAATTGCCGGATTAAGAAGCCCAGCGCTATTCTAAAATTATTAACCAAAACCAAGTGATCCTGGCTCAGCTATAAAACTTAAAATAAGGGCGAGGTTAAAAGGAATAGAAAAACGCGTGAAATCAGATTTAGAAATCTCATTCCACGCGTTTATCTAAATTCTATTTTTAAAGAATCACCCCGGAAAAATCTCCTTTCACTACTTCCTTTTCGTTCTGATTAGCACAACTAAAAGAAGCAGCGATTGCGGTTCGATTGTCATCTTGCTTTTCGTATTTTTCCATTGTTACTTCACATACAATGGTATCCGAGGTAAATACAGGCCGTAAAAACTCAAAAGTCATCTTGCGAGCCAACACATTATGATCGCCTCCTACTTTCGTCGGCAGCGTTGCGGTCAGTAACCCTTGAACGACAAGTCTTCCCTCTTCATCAGGAGAGGTATGATGGGAACCTTCATCACCAGAAACACGGGTGAATAATTCCACGTCGCTGACTGTAAATGTTCGTTCAAACGTAATGGTATCTCCAACTTGCAAAACCATTAATCCTCCTCCTTTCTGTTTGTTGGAAAGGACTGCTTTCAATGGAGCAAGTCACGATAGGCACTGCCTTGCAGAAATTCCCTTCCCTTATGCTTCACCCATTCATCTACAGATTCATCAGGGTGTTTATCCAGATAACTTTGTGTAATCTTGCCCCCTAGTTTGTAACTGGCCCATTGCGGGATCCCCTTCTGCGGATTTCCATTTACAAACGCAGCATAGACATGATAATCATAAGAATAGATATAGGAGCGCAGCTGGTCAAAAGCTTTCTTTTGGGATGGTTCAGACAGGGGCTTGGCCCAGGGGACCTGTTTCTCTGGATAAACCATATGGGCAAACGCATCGGCTTTTCCTTCACCGACAATTAAGTCTAATACGCTATATTTTTCTCCGTTACCCTTCTCTCTTTCTACCGTATGTAAATATTCGTGCGCTACCGTATACGTAAGCATATCTTCTTTATAAGAAGGATCAATTTCCAGCAAAATAGCATCCTCTGAGAATGCCACTCCTGCCACTCCTTCCATTTTGTAAATGGCGTCATACTCATCAGGATTCAACGGCTTAATAAAAAGTGTCTTGTCTCCGCCAGAAAGACGGTTGACTGACTTATGTATGGCTTTTTTCACTGCTTCATTAATGTTCTCTTTCTGCTCGCTTACTTTAATCGCATTCTCTTTTAGCTTCCCGATATTTGTACGAGAAGAAAAATAGTCAAGATATCCAGTTCCAATCTTCACCTCGTTTTGAGAGGCAAGCTCTTGAAAGGTATGGATCACCTTTTCATTGTAAATCTTCTCTCTATCTAAGGATGAATCTTCCTTCACAAGATTCGCAAATTCGAGCACCGCTTGATCTAAGTAGATGATATGAAAGGTTTGTCCTTTATAGGATAGTTTATAGGATTCTTGGGAAGAGGATTGTTCATCTGATTGATCAGTCATTTCATTCTTCGATTTGCTGTTAGCTTGATCAGACGTACTTTGACAGCTTGTGAGAACAAATAATATAAATACCAAGCATAAGGTGATTCGTCTCCTCATGTACTGCCCCCTTTTTACAATCATGAGATAAAATATTTGGAAAACAGGAAAACATAAGGGCTAATTAACAGGAGTACGCTAATATAAGCTAAACGGCGTTTTCCCATCATCATGGCGAATGCCCAGCTGAATAAACTGCAGAGAAAGGTGAGGATTAAAGTGGTCACTATGCCATACTCATGCAGGAAAGGCATGACAAAGGACAGAATCCCTACAATTACAATAGACCAGTAGAATACATAAGATACCTTTTCTGATGCCATACATGGCGCTCCTTTCCCATCACTACCCCATACCACTTTTGAACAAGCCTCCTTGTATCATTTTAACATAAATTGGGAATTCCCCCATTCATTAGTCTCTCTCATTTCAACCAGCAAGAATAATAAGCCTGCAAGCGAACCAAATGCACTTCACAATCACTTATGGTAAACTAAAAATATCCATATTTTTCAATTCATGAAATATTTTTAAAGGAGCTGAAGAGGATGAATTGGGCCGTTATTAAAGATTTGAAAGTAGCATTAGGCTTCTCCCTATCCCTGTTATTAGGTTTAACTGCAATTATCTTAGCTATTTACGATCATACTTATTCGGTTCTATTTATTATCTTGGCTCAGATCCCGCAACTTTTCAGCGTAACCAGAGCAAACAAACTGACTCACTCTAAACAGCCTCATGCTTAAAAAAAGCTGTGTACAATAACACTCCCGCTCCTGCTCCAATTCATCATTGATAGGTCATTTTTAGAAATTCGAAGCTGCTGTCATTTGTGTCCTGCCAAAACGTTTCTCCATCTTCAAACCCCAGCTTGTGATACACTTTGATCGCTCGTTGATTAAAAGTGGCAACTGACAAAGTTATTTTCTTTGGCTGATAGGCGTACTTAACAAACTCCATTCCTTCCTTTAGAAATTCTGTCCCTAACCCTTTTCCAGTCAAGTCAGGTCTCATCCCGAGCCCGATATCACACGTTTGCGGATCCGTTTGATTTACACTTATGAAGCCAGTCAGCTCTTGATGTTGAGTAATTGTATACTTTGAGTTCCCACGTGCGATTGGATCTAGAAACTCTTTCAGATCTTCTTCATCTGCTTCCATATCATAAAAAGCATACTTCCCGTCATAGTGCCACTGCCGAGCAATCAACTCCGCCTGTTCCTGAGTCATCCCTTCAAATATATACGTCATATGTCTCCCCTTTCATTTTTTGATTGCCTTCAGATGTCCTTGAGATCAAACACTTTTTTCTATGTATTCGAGTAACTCATTCTTAGTCCTTCATATAACCAGACCAGCAAACACAGTGATTAAACAAGCACATAGATAAACCCTTCGATCGATACACTTAACGACAGCAGAAAGACGACTACAAATAGCCATCCATATCCCTTACGCCCTTGTTTAAATTCTTCCAATCCTCTCATCAGCATGGTTAAACCAAGAAACAACATCATTATATGACTGAAACTAAAGATTTCCGTAACAAGTTCATAAACCACCAGCATAAGTGTGAGTACTGAAAATACATACCGTAAGATTTTCACATGATTTCGCTCTTTTCTCTTCAATTCTCTCCCCCTCCTTTTATAATAACTATTCCTCCAGCATCGACCACCTTGTATAATTTTACATTAAAATATTCTTTCCTTCAGTATGTTATTGGAAATAAGGGGTTGCATGAATTCCCTAAATTTAAGACAGGTATAATCTCCCGCCTATAACCAAACCTAAAAAGTATTTAAATTCAGAGGATGGAGGCTGACTACATGAAAGCAGTCACTTATCAAGGGAAAAAATCAGTAAGTGTGAAAGACGTGGAGGATCCGCGTATTGAAGATAAAGAGGATGTGATTGTAAAAATCACCTCTACTGCGATCTGCGGATCAGATTTACATTTATACCAGGGGAATTTCCCGCTTCCGATTGGGTATGTGATTGGACATGAACCGATGGGAATTGTCGAGGAAGTTGGACGAGGAGTCACCAAGGTGAAGAAAGGGGATCGTGTTGTGGTTCCTTTTACGGTCGCGTGCGGCAGCTGCCCTTATTGCGAGCAGCATCTCGAAAGCCAGTGTGATCACTCGAATCCCCATTACGATTCAGGAGGATTACTCGGCTATTCGGAGAAGTTTGGCAACTATCCCGGCGGTCAGGCAGAATACTTACGGGTCCCATTCGGAAATTATACACCGTTCCGCATTCCTCCCGATTGTGAACTAGATGACGAATCGCTGCTGTTCTTATCCGATGTGCTCCCCACTGCTTATTGGAGTGTGGAAAATGCAGGGGTGAAGGCGGGAGATACAGTGATCGTGTTAGGCTGCGGTCCCATTGGTTTAATGGCTCAGCAATTTGCCTGGAAAAAAGGTGCCTCCCGTGTGATTGCGGTCGATTATCAGGAATACAGACTGAATCAATCCAGGAAAATGAATCAGACCGAAACGTTTGATTTCACGAAAGATAAGGATATGGGAGAAACATTAAAAGAATTAACCAAAGGCGGAGCTGATGTTGTGATAGACTGCGTGGGGATGGACGGGAAGAAGTCTCCGCTTGAATTTGTGGAACAGAAGTTTAAATTACAAGGCGGAACACTCGGAGCGATCCAAATTGCGACCAAAGCCGTGAGAAAATGCGGAACCGTCCAGATCACCGGTGTTTATGGCGGTCTATACAATATGTTTCCGCTCGGACCATTCTTCTCCCGCAACGTTACGCTTAAGATGGGGCAGGCACCTGCCCGGGCGTATATGCCGAGAATTTATGACCAGATCGTGAAGAAAGAAATTGATCCGACTCAGATCATTACTCACCGTCTGCCGCTGGAGGAAGCTTCACACGGGTACGAAATTTTCAACAACCGTGAAGATGACTGTATTAAAGTCATTCTCAAGCCTTAATATGTAGGAGGACCCATGGAGTAGAACCTCTCCCAGCAAGAGAGGTTTTGCTTTTCCCTCCACGGGAGCAGTGGATGATAGAGGAATAACGCAGCGAGGAATGTTCATTTCATGAGGGGTTGTTTCCTTTTTGTATACGAAGAAAGCGAGAAAGCGTGCAGGCTCAATTCGTGCAAATGACCGGTCCATTGGATTTCAATTCTAACCAGCCAGGAGCCCGAATAGTAGACACATAGAATCTTCCTTCGTAGACCCTTCCCGTGGCCTCGACTAAGCGAAAGTGGTAGTCAAGATCCTCGTTAAGATCGGATTGAAACCTTTCAATGTTTCCCGATTCTATACACACTTGGCATTCGAAGGACTGTTCATGATCAAATAGAATAGAAGCTTCCGAAAATGCAAATTCGTGATTGTCTCTTAAATCAAATAACTGTTTCAGCTCCAGTTTTTCCATAAGTCGAACCCCTTTACCCAAAAAATTACCTAGTTTCCACTTAAATATTTTAGCATAATATTCCCTTTCCTTAGTAAAAGCAAACGGCATGATCAGAGTTCAATGTTCTTTGGGTGCTTCCATTTGAATCAAAACCATGGTCAATGCCGCAGCTGCCCAGCGATTTTTTTGGATTAAAATAGGCCATTACCTTTACCCTTTATCCATTTCTACATAAGGTAAAGTATGAATGACAATGGAGGTGACTTGAATGGGATACGGTAATTGCGGCGGTGGTTTCGGTTACGGTGGGGGATTTGCCCTAATCGTTGTACTATTTATTCTGCTTATCATTGTTGGAGCTGCTTGGTATTAATCCTTGAAAGTACCCCAGGAACTCCCGAACAGTCAGAGTTAAATCTGGCTGTTTTTTGCATATCATTTTGCAAGAAAATCTAACGGGGAGACAAGATAATCCATTCAGAAAAAAAGCGATTACTCTTTTTGAGCAATCGCCTCTGTTCATCGGTAAGAACCTAAATCCTTAAATGAAGCCTCCGTTTACACGTAAAGTTTGTCCAGTCACCCACTGAGATTTATCGCTGACTAGAAATTCTATCACGTTGGCAATATCCTCCGGTTCACCGATACGGCCAAACGCATTCATTTTCTTCATTCCCTCAATCTGTTCTTCTGTTTTCCCTACATTGAAGAGTTCGGTGTTCACAGGACCTGGAGCCACTGCATTAATTGTAATGTGCTTGGAGCCAAATTCTTTTGCCAGCTGGCGAGTGAACTGTTCTACTGCTCCTTTTGTGCCGGCGTAAACACTGTAAGCGGGGAACATCTGTCCGTTTACAGAAGTCGAAATGTTGACGATACGTCCTTGTTGCTCCATATATTTCATAGCATTCTGGCAGGCAAATAGCGTTCCCTTTACGTTAACATCAAATTGATTCGTATAGTCCTCTTCCGTGACTTCAGTAAGAGGTTTATTAATCATGACGCCGGCATTATTCACCAGGATGTCGACTTTCCCAAAGGTTTCGATGGTTTCATGAAAAAGCTGTTCTATTTCACTTACCTGGCTGAGATTGGCTTGAACGGCAGCGGCAGCTCCGCCTTTTTCCTTAATCTCGTTTACGACTTCTTCTGCTTTCTTTGAACTGTTTGCGTAATTGATCGTCACACATGCCCCTAGATCTGCTAATTGCAAAGCAATTTGTTTACCAATTCCTCTTGATGCGCCCGTGACAATGGCGACTTTCCCTGTTAAAGGTTTCATTCCTTTTCCCCCTCATTTATTGTTAGAAATCCCTTCTCTAATAAGGTCCAAACCTCTGAAAACTCCTGGTCAATAGATGGTTGAGCCCATTCATAAGCGTGTGCCGGATGATGAAACCTCGCCGTCGCATAGAAAATGGCTTGAGCAAGACCTTCAGGATCGCTTGCCTTAATTTCGGACTGCTTGATCATTTCACTCATCTGATTCGTTATATGCGTAATGTGTTTCCCGATCAGCTCTGAGGATTCTTCCGTCACTTTGGCATACATCTCAAACAATTCTTTATCTTGATATGCATAGCATCTTTTTAATTCGATTAACCGTTGAATATATTTTTTTAAATGCTCAGGACCATGCTTACCTTTCTCCTCATAAATCAAGGACAGAGGGGCAATGATCTTTTCACTCAGCCATTTCTCAGTAGCCGCTTCCATAAGCTCCACCTTACTTTTAAAATGCCGGTAAATGGTGCCATGACTAACATTCAAAGCTTTCGCAATATCCGTTACCGATGTTTTGGCTGTACCGAATCGTCTAAGGGTTTCTTCTGCAGTTGTGAGAATTTGTTCTTTTGTCAAAATCTCGGAGCTTCTAATCATAAACCTACGACCTCCTTAAAAATAGAATAGCACAGCAGGTATCAAATGACAAATAATGAATTTTGTCATTTGATACCTGCTGTGCTTGTTGATCCGATTACATTCAGTACTCCAAAGCCGTGACACGCTCGTTCAAGCGATCCCATGTTTCAGTAATACCCTGCAGCATTCCCATGTCCATCACATTCTTAAGGGATTCGGCAGATTCATATTCTGTGCGGCTTACCAGCTTTGTCTAAATGTGTTTTCCATTCGAGCTATTTAATAAAGATTAAAGGGGAGGGGTTTCCACACCTAAATGGATCCAATCTTCTTTCGGAGGGCCATAAACTCCAAAAGGCTTAAGACCTGCTTGACGCATCAGAATGGTAACCTGGCCGCGATGATGAACGATGTGTTTGATTAATCCCATCAAAATCTGCGCATTTGTTTCTTCTCTTCCAAATGCCTTTTGCACGTTCTCCAAAGATTCATCCGTCCATTGCTGTTCAATCACCTGAGCAGCTTGGGAACTTAACTCACGAAAGACAGCCGCAATTTCTTCCGCGGATTCAGGGACGCTTTCCGTATATTCACTTTCCTTTACCTTCAACCCGAAGTGAGCTAAATATTCGGGGATATTTGTAGTAAAGTGCCACGCAATCCTTCCTAACGTACGACCTTCCGGATACACTTGCTGATTTAATGAATCATCCGTCAATCCATCGAGAACTTGTTGAGTCAGCCTAGCTTCCTTGTTCCATTCTTTAATAAAATCAGTAATCGTCACATACATTCCTATCCCTCCAATATCGTTCCTACTTGAAATTATCAAATTCTTTCTCATCACTCACTTGTTTCGTTGCCTACTTCTCAGTCTCAGAACAATCAGCTGACCTATAACCAGCCCGGTAAAAATACCAATGGACGGCGGTAATTCGAATTCGAATCCATTCAATACGAAAAGAACAATCACTCCAAGAAGACCACCTAAAATAGGATACAAAATCACTTTTCTTACATTCATAGAAACACATCCAATCAAAAACTTTAGGGATATTTCCAATCCTCTACGACCGAAATTTCTACCCTTACTAACATTGCCAAGCTTCCTATCCTCATTATAACTTGAAGAGCCATTCAAGGGACATGCCTTATTTTTTGCTGCCAGGCTGGTTTCTAACTAATGTAATTCCTTAAGAAAAGAATGAAATACTTCAATAAACCGCTCGGCTTCTTCTAAAAATGGATAATGATTACTCTTATCAAAGATCGCCAAATGTGCATTTGGAATGCCTTCACTCATTTCAATCGAGTACATGGGTGGACATTGAACATCATGCCTGCCGCATACGATTAATGTAGGTGCAGATATAAATGGAAGCTTTCTCGTAACATCAAATATTTGTAGTTCCCGACTGAAAAAATCCATACGCGCTGCCGACATTCCTTTATGAATATTCAAAGAGAATAGCTGTTCATATTTTTCAGGAGCAAATAATGACAGCTTCGTCCGTTCGACCTTTAATTCATTCCTCTTCTCTACAGGTAAATCAGATCGCTTCAAAGCTTCATTTAATTCCTGCATTCGATTAAATTCAGGATGCTCAGAGTGATAGATAGAATCCTTTGAGAATGTCAGATACTCTCTTGCCGCTGCTCCCACAATTACATGGAAAGCAAGAGAGTCAGAAAAGTATATCCCATAAATAATACCCAGCATTCCACCCGTGGAGTGTCCGGCAAATCCCCATTGAGTTATCCCTAATTCTTCCCGAACCGCTTCTAAATCGAAAACTGACTCCAGCATACTGAGTTGATAAGGTTCCTCTGCTTTCGCTGAATGTCCAGTTTCTCGCAGGTTGATTAAGTAAACTTTGTGTGTGTTTGTGAAGGTTTCAGCAAAATAGTCACCCGTTTGATTAAATTCAGAGTAAAGGTGCGTAACGCAAACAGGATCTCCCTCTCCCTTAATAAAAATTTCAAATACTCCGCGTGTCGTATGTAGTAATTTTCTCTCCCAAGTAACCAATACGATCTTCCTCTCTTATTAAATCCTCTAAAAGAAAAGAAGGCGACTATTCTAAATGAATAATCGCCTGCTGTCTTTACTGATTTTACTCAGGTGGTTCTTAAAATTTTCTCCATTGCTTTCCCTTTGGCTAACTCGTCAATCAGTTTGTCTAAATAGCGGATTTCCTGCATCGTAGGTTCTTCGATGTCTTCCACCCGCACACCGCAGATTACTCCTTTAATTGCTCTCCGTGAAGGATTCATTTCCGGAGCTTCTGCAAAAAAGGTCTCAAAGTCTGTCTTTTCTTCAATCACCACTTCTAACTCTTCCTGGCTGTACCCTGTCAGCCAACGAATGATTTCATCAACTTCCGCTTTCGTGCGGCCTTTTTTCTCCGCTTTCGTTATATAATGGGGATAGACGCTTGCGAAACTTGTTGTAAAAATCCTGTGCTTGGCCATGATACATCCTCCTATAGTATTCAGTAAATGGCTTGTACCTCTGTAAAAAACACTCTTCATTCTGTCCTAAGTTGAAACCCCTCCCACTAGAATACGGGGGAATAGCTGTCCAACTTTAGTTAATACTTCAATAATTTTTAACCTTTGTAGCTGACTTCTCCTGTCTCAAGCAATTCCTTCAGTCCCATAAACATTAAATTCCAGCCGTGTTCGGTTCCATCGTGATATTCTCCAAGAGCTTTCTCAATATCAGTTTGAGTCCAGCCCTCCTCAGGGGAGACGTGTATGAGCTGGGTAAATGTCATTTCACAGCCTGCAGAAATTTCTTTCAGTTCAACAGTGATGGTATCTTCTAACTCACTGAATTGAGGCATTTTATAAGTAAAGACTAACTTATTTGGAGGGTCAATCTCGAGGTATTCTCCTAACGCTTGGTAATCCTTTCCTTCTCTATGATCCACGATCTCCCATGTCCCGCCTACTTGTGGATCATTTTGTGCGACCTTGTTTGTCCCTTCTAATGTAAAGAACCACTTTCTCATCATTTCAGGATTCAACCAAGCATCAAAAACTCTTTCAGGTGTAACACTAAATTCTCTTTTCATAGTTAGTGTTGTCGTTGAAATATTGTCCATCCAATACCCCTCTCGATTAGTGTTCTTTCTTCTTAGCTTTCAATATCTCACTTTCCAAAAGATCGAATCGTTTACTCCAAAATCGTTCGTAAACACTTAGCCATTGAGAAGCATGAGCAAGTGTTTCCGCATTGAGACGACAGGTATGGGTCCTCCCTTCCACTGTTCGCTCGATTAAATTCGCTTTCTCCAATACCTTAATATGTTTGGAGGCAGCCGCTAAAGACATATCAAACGGGGCGGCCATTTCAGAAACTGTTCTTTCCTTCTCAGAAACAAGTCGAACCATATCTCTTCTTGTTTCATCAGCAAGCGCATGAAAAATCGCATCTAAGTTTTCATTATTATGTTCAACCATGTGGTTAATTATATACATACCTCTACAAATAATCAACCAAATGGTTAAATATAAAAAGCATGCTCCTTTATTTTGGACCATGCAGATAGAGAATTAGTCGACGATCATGTAACCACTTCGCTCTATTTAACTAATTGAAATTTTTTTGATAGGCAAAGTCTTTACAGCATCCACAATGACAGAAACAAACCCTAATTCTCCGTTGGTATTACGGTGGTCGCTTCGACCGATAGATAAACTCGGCTTTCTCATCCCATTCCTTATAGATAAATTCTCCATTCTAGTAATTGCACTTCAAGTCCAGCTTCTTTAAACATGGAACTTAGCTTTTTTCACTGGGAAAAACGATAGCTGATTTCTTCTCTCATAGACTCCTCCTTACCTAAATTCCTTGTTACAACTTTACAGCTCTCGTCGCGATAAACGTTTTAATATGGCGATCTAATACTCTCGTCCCGCCGAAATCATCTTCATAGAATCCGGTAATCGCAAAGCCGGCATCAATCTGTCCTTGCATTTGATCTTCTAATGTATGAGCATATTCAATCGTTTGATTTGAATTTATGTAGTCCTCTACGTCCTCTTCCGGCAGATAGTCAAGGGTGGAGGAAGGGATCGAGTGCTTTACATTTAACTTGCCTTTTCTTTCATCCTCATCGTCGAAAATCCATAGTAAGGGGTTCGTAAACCCTGCAATGAGAATACCGTTTTGCTTAAGAACTCTGGATGCTTCTTTCCACACTTTATGTACGTCCTGGACAAACAAATTGGAAACTGGGTTAACGATAATGTCAAAATACTCATCCTGAAACTCGCTTAAGTCGACCATATCGCCTTGTAAAACTGTTAAAGACAATCCGTCTCTTTCAGCCACTTTCTCATCTTGCTCCAGCTGTTTTTTGGATATATCTGTGACTGTTACATCGGCTCCCGCTGCTGCAAGGACAGGTGCCTGCTGTCCGCCTCCAGAAGCTAAGCAAAGAATTTTCACTCCCGTCAATGATTCAGGAAACCATTTCCTTGGGACAGTTTTTTCAGTCGTTACTGTAATTCCCCAATTTCCTTTTTTTGCATTTTCAATGACTTCAGCACTGACTGACTTCGTATATCTAGAACCCTCTTCTACCTTTTTGTCCCACGCGCTGCTGTTCTGTTGTGTAGAATCCATAAGTAACCTCGCCCCTTTATAAACTTTTTTAAGCTGTAACAACCAACTCGTACCTTTTCTATCATTTTTCACCCTAACTACCCAATAGCCCAACGGTTACTATTGATACCACAAGACTTATAAAGAGAGTAGCGAGCCAGTTTCTTTTACTGGTAGTCCGTAAGAATATATTAAGAACTCCACTGATCACGAAACAAATCAAAAAGGTAAGAAGAAATAAAACCGTTGACGCCATCTGATCCCTCCAACTTTCATTCTTCATAACGAAGTAGATGTAAGTCAATTTTAACATGAAATTCCAATTCACCTCACCTATACTGCGGGTAGGCCAAATCCTACTTAATGGCTGAAGCAGATCCCTGATCTCTTCTATGTAACAGCCAGTTCAATTATAATAAAAAAAGCTAAAGATCAGTCCCTGATCCCCAGCTCTTTCATAATTTTATGTTATAAAAAATAGAAGAATCGCTCTTCAAGAAGTCCTTTTTCACACATTAATCAGCAGCCATTAAAACCGATGAACAAACCTCCTCTAACGGTAACAATCTGCCTTCCGCAAGCATCGGTTGTCAATTGTGGAGCAAAAGCAAAGGCGCCTATAGTATCAAAACATTTCTCCTGACAGCTATCTGTTTGGCAAATCGTTCGGATGACCTGATTGACCGATACGGCAGTATCACTGCTCAAGGTACATGGACGCTGACCAAGTTGATGGCCCCCTTCAATGGGGGTCAAGTTCCCTATATTGATGTGAAATCTAGCTGTTCCCACTAAACGGACAGCATCGAGTATAACCGGACATGTAAGCGTACCGCCGCACGGATCTTCCACCGTCCCCTCCACTTCCTCCTCTTCCAGCATACAAACCACTTCACTCAAATCAGAGCAGGCCGTAAAGTTATCAAACGAAGTGAAACTAAACGTAAATCCGTCCGGAACTATAGCAGATGTACAGTATTCAATGGTTCGGAGGCAGGCTACCTGCTCCGTATCGAAATGATCGATTCTGTTTCCTTCCGCATCAAAATATGCGACATTATTCAACATAATAATCCCTCCCCTCCCCATATTCATATGTGGGTATAGAAAATCTGCTTGGGAAGGATACCTACCTTTACTTTATTTTTGAAAGAGGGGGCAGAATCAGGAACCACTAGTGCCCTTAAGATCCATTTTCCATAGGGTCTATGATGAATAAATAACGATTAAAAGGCTTTCGTGTTCATAGGTTTGCAGTCTTTATGAAAAAGTGTTTGCAAGACACATTTATACTTTTCATTAGAAATCTCCATCAATCCCCATCTTAAATAAGTGTAAACACTTTCCACGCCCATCACTAACGAAGAAAACTCGGCGATATTCATTTTAACTTCCACTTCAAATAATCCATCTTCTCTAATGTTTTCAATTTTCCCTTCTTGAATATCCAAGATAAATGGACGAGCATGATCCGGATAGAAATCATCCGCAATCGTCAGTTTTATAGCAAGGGTAACACCTGGGTTAAATTGGTGATTCTTATCTTTTAACTCCTTAAAAAAGCCACGGCAGTTAATGAGTCTGTACATCACTCCCATTCCTAATTGTGCGATCGGTTTAGGATCCGTTGCGGAAGGAAAATCAATCATGCTGGTTTCTCCCGTTTCCGAAGAGTTTACAAAATGGACGATCTCGTCAAAATTAGAATTAAGGATCACTCGCTCAATTTGGTCGGATTGACTGTGGAGAAAAGTAGAAAATTCTTTGATCACTTCGGGTGCTTCAAAGAATAATTCATGAATATGTAAGTCTTTCCCTTGCATGCTGTAGACGAAGTATCCCTTTACTTTTCCTTCCTCTACATAACCAATCACACGTCCAAACCAAAACGGCCGATTCAATTCTCGGTCATAAGCAAACCTTCTTGTCATCCCGTGCGTTTGAGCATAAATCCGGTTATAGCAATCAAGAAGCTCCCCTTTTTCCGCAGAGGTGATTTCCTTTAAGTGACTCTTCTTTGAAAAGTCCGGAAATTCTTTTGGCTGAATATAAAATTGATAGGTTTTTGTTCCCATGCCGAAGCCCATTTTCTTGTAAAAGCTAGCTTTAAAGGGATGCAGCATAACCAGTTTAACTTGTTTTTCGGCATATAATTTGAAGAAATATTGCATTAACTGATAAGCATTTTTCTCTTTTTTATGCAGCATATCAACCGCCAGCATCCCCACTCCGCCCGCCTGGACAGGGGTGGAATCATAGTTCATTTCAAAATCAAAGGTTCTCATACCTGCATGCAATTGATTCCCTTTAAACAGTCCATATAAATGTTCTTTTGGCGTTTCTTTTATGTGTTCTTCCAGCCATTCATCCGCGTTTAATCCTTCGAATGCCGAATTAGCCAGTGTGCAGAATTTTGCATAGTCGCTGCCTTCTATTACTCTGATTTGTTTTGGCATCTCATTCTCCTCCTTCGATAATAAAGATTCTGTTCCTGGTGATGACCGCCTGTTAATAAACCTATCGCTATTTCCATATAATTTTATCTGCTATGCTTATGTATAAGGGTGATAAAAAATAAGAGAGAGAAAAAGCATGAATTTTCGACGTAAGGATGAATGCACATGCCTAAAGCATTACTCATTGATGATTCTAAGTTTATGAGGAATTGGCTGAGAAAAATACTAGAAGCCAATGAATTTGAGATTGTTGCGGAAGCAGATAATGGGATTCACGGAATCGTTCAGTATCATGATCACCAGCCCGATGTCGTATTAATGGACGTGGTGATGCCGAAAATGAACGGCGTCCGTACGCTGGAACATTTGCTTAAAGCAGATCCCGCGGCCAAAGTCATCATTTGTTCATCTTTAGCCCATAACGACTTAATTAAAGAATGTGCGAAAATCGGGGCCTATGATTTCGTTCATAAACCGTTTTTCACTGAACTGCCCATGCTGTTAAATAAACTTACCCAAGAAAAAGAAATGGTTTAATCGATTCTCAGATTGTGAATAATAAAAGGGAACGGAAGATTTTCACCCTAGTTACTACTAATCTCCCCCTTGAAATTTTGGCTGAAGCTCTAAGCTTCAGCCTTTTTTCTTTCACATTTACATAAAATTCAGTGTAACACAAACCCTTCCACCTGCAGCTTATGGGTTTAAAACGACGCTTTACCTTTCTTCTAATGACTTCGTGAGGATCCAGTTCTATACTAATCTTAAGAAAGATATACGAAAGGGGGAACATAAGTGAAGGTCTTGCTCGACGTCGACCGTAACCACGATGAAACCCGCGTCACCATTCACTGCAGTGAAATGGATGACCACATTAAAGATATCCTAAATTATTTAAATGAACAAAAGAAAGATTTTATTGTAGGAAGGCGAGGAGAACAGCAGCATATCATAAAGCCCCAAAACGTTCATTACTTTCATTCTGAAGGAGATACAGTAATGGCCGCTACCTCTGACGGGGACTTTAAGGTGAAAGAGAAATTATATGAATTAGAAGAGTTCCTGCCATCAAACAAGTTCATCCGACTCTCGAAATCTGTCATTGCGAACCTATATGAGGTTCATTACTTTGAACCTTCGTTTAATGGCACACTGGCCGTCCAGTTTAAATCAGGGGAAAAAGAATATGCATCTAGACATTACGTAGGGAAAATAAAGGAAGTACTCAAAATTAACAGGAGGGATAAATAAATGAAGACCTTTCTATTCAGAAGTACGTTTGGCATATTTTTCGGCGCATTTCTAGCCATTTTGCTTACGTATTCCGTCATCTTCCTTGATGATCAAACCACACTTAACTCCAATCTTTTTGTGAAGAATTCATTAGGAGCCATTTTCTGCGGATGGTTATTTTCAGTATCACCGCTATATTTTGAAATTCAATCTCTTAAGCTCTATCAGCAAACCGCCTTACACTTTTTTACTGTCATGATCTTATATTTCATTCTAGCCTATGGAATCGGCTGGATACCCGGAGGATTCATGAATATTCTCCTGTTCATTGTCATAGCTCTTGTTTCCTATACGATCATTTGGACAGGCTTTTACCTTCACTTCAAAAACGAAGCCAAAAAAATGAATGAAGATCTTCAGCATATCAGATAAAACAGCGATGGATAATTTGTTAAACGGCAGCCGAAAGACGTCCAGAACATCGTTTCATGGACGTCTTTTACTCAACTTGGCTGGAAAAGTTACCGTCTTCTATCTGTGATAACAGGAAATTAATCCTTGCTTCCACCCTTATATAGTAACCCTTTCTTATCAAGCTGAGTCCTTATTTCTTTTGCAAACGGAACCTCCTCCTCTATCACAAACTGCCATTGCTGTGCATTGAGAAAATCTCCCCTTTCTCTTCGCTCCCTTTCTGCCAAGAGGTCTTCAGAAGATCGATTCACAAAGCTACTCTCACTCTTAGCCAGCTGGTTTCGATAATGCCTTTCAAAATCCTTTTCCGTACAGTTATTCACTTTCATAAAGTGTTTCTTCAGCTTCTTCATGACAAACGCTCTTATTTTCCTGTCTTGTATGCGAAGGGCCGCATGATGAAGGTGTTTTAAATCGTGACAGGATTTACACAACGCCTGAATTTCTCTTAGAATTAATAAGCAGGCTTCCTCATCATATTCCCAGACTTCATGAGCATGAAGCTTGTCCTCACTGCGAACCCCACATATTTGGCACGTAAAATCACTTGTTGCCAGAACATACTGCCGTACGGAATTCCATAACGTACGAGTGATGGAGTCTCTAACCGTTTTCTTCTGCGCATAAGCAGGCTTGCCGATTTCGATCGTCAACTTAAATTCAGACATACTAACCTCCGTTTCTTCCTTACAAAAAGGAGTAATCCTTCAGCTTTTCTTCGTTAACGTAAAAAATAAAGTCGCCCCAATGGACGCCGTGGTAAATAAGATGGCTCCCATCGGTACGGCGGTCGTCTCATTAAGACCGACCAGCGGTGACACGGTCGCGCCAAATACTAACGGCAGCATACCAAGCACAGCGCTGGCACTTCCGGCTCTGTGGCCCTGATGCTCCATCGCCAGGGTGAACGTACTTGTTAAAACCATTCCCATTGCGGTCATATAAATAAAAATCGGGATAACAATGGAATACAGCGGTCCTTCAATAATGGTCATGACTAAGAGAAAGCCAGTCGCACTAACGGCAATGATGACAGCACTCCGCAGCAGACTTCTTTCATGAAAGATTGCTCCGAGACGGCCGACTAGAAAGCTGCCTGTAATAATCGCCAGCCCGTTCACCCCAAATAAGAAACTAAAAGCCTGAGGAGATACGTCGTAAATCCCCTGATACACAAACGGCGTGCCGGATACGTATGCGAAGCTCCCGCCATGCACGAAACCAATCGTCAAGGCGTATCCGATAAAGGAGCGATCCTTCAGCAGCCGGCCAATCGTCAGAATCGACTCCTTCACAGAGCTTGGCATCCGCTTTTCTTCTGGAAGGGTCTCTGGTAGTTTACCGGCCACAGTGAGCACAATGACAACCCCTACGATACTTAAAAAGAAGAAGATCGTCTCCCATGTGGCAAATGGTAACAATAATATCGCTCCCCCTGTTATTGGAGCAATCATTGGTGCCGTTGCATTGATCACCATCAGCAGAGCAAAGAATTTCGTCAATTCCCTGCCAGAGAACATGTCACGCACGACGGCTCGCGACAGGACGACTCCGGCAGATGCGGTGAATCCCTGGAGAAACCGAGCCGCAACGAGCACCATAATATTTGGTGCCAGCGCACAGAGGAAGGATGCGACGGCGAATAAGGAAAGGAAAATAATTAACGGTTTCTTTCTCCCTTGAGAATCACTGATCGGGCCAACCACCATCTGGCCCACAGCAAGTCCGATGAGACAGGTCGTTAAGCTTAGCTGGACAAGCGAGGCATTGGTTTCCAAATCGGATGCGATCCCCGGAAAGCTGGGAAGGTACATATCAATGTTCAAGGGTCCTAGAATCCCAAGCATACCGAGCAGAAACGCAAGACCTATTCTTTCTTTCCCTTTTGGATTATGTATCATAGCTAAACACCTTCTTTATATTCTATTCATTTTAAAAGTCCTTGGTCGATAACCGTAAGCATAATAAGACTGTTAAACTACGATTCTATCTTTATTACTACAGGAAGTCTAGTCCAAAAGCGCAAGCATCTTGGAACTTGGGGACAATGAAAAAACTCTGACCTGTTCGGACAGAGTTTCTCTCTATTACTATTCCTATGCGGTTAGAAAGATGACCTACCTTAATTGGCGTCTAAACACTTTTCCAGCAATGAAGTAAGCGATCACCATGATTGCCGCACACCAGGCAAGTGCAGTCCAGATTCCGCTGCCAGCTTCTCCTTCAAACAGAAGAGCGCGTAGTGAATTTACGATGGAAGTCACCGGCTGGTTATCAGCGAACACCCGAACGAATTTAGGCATGGTTTCCGTGGGGACGAAAGCTGAACTAATAAACGGCAGGAAGATCAACGGATACGAGTAGGCGGTTGCCCCTTCCATAGACTTTGCCGTTAATCCTGGAATGATGGCAAGCCAGGTGAGTGCCAGCGTAAACAACCCAATGATTCCAACTACCGCCAGCCAGTCTAAGAGACTAGCATTGGAACGGAAACCCATCAATAAAGCAACGAGAATCACCACCCCAACAGTAAGTGCATTAGAAACAAGTGAGGTTAATACATGAGACCATAAGACCGACGAGCGCTTGATAGGCATGGTAATGAAACGTGCCATCAGCCCGCTTTTCACATCATTAAATAGGCGCAAAGAAGTGTAAGCAACGCCGGATGCAATCGTGATCAGCAGGATACCCGGTAATAAATAATTCACGTAGCTGTCCGTCCCCGTTTCAATCGCGCCGCCAAATACATAGACAAACAGCAGCATCATCATAATCGGGGTAATGGCGACCGTTATAATGGTATCCGGACTGCGCATGATAGTACGCATTAAACGCCCCAGTAATACTCTTGTAGTCCTGTTCATTTACCTCCCCTCCTTATTCCGGATGATCGCGAGGAATATTTCTTCCAATGTCGGCGTCTTCTCGATGTACTCCACTTTCTGAGGCGGGAACATCTCCTTCAGTTCGCTGATGGTCCCGGTGGTGATGATTTTTCCACCATGCAGGATGGCTATACGGTCTGCCAGTTGCTCGGCTTCCTCCAAGTACTGAGTCGTCAGCAGAATCGTCGTTCCTCCGTCGGCAAGCTCCTTGATCGTAGCCCAGACTTCCCTCCGCGCTTCGGGGTCAAGCCCAGTCGTGGGCTCATCAAGAAAAATGACGGAAGGCGTTCCGATCAGGCTCATGGCAATGTCAAGGCGGCGCTTCATCCCGCCAGAATACTTATCAGCCCGACGGTTAGCCGCTTCAGTCAAACCAAATCTTTCAAGCAATTGATCGGCGACTTGACCAGGACTGGAAACTCCACGCAGTTTAGCGATCATCATCAAGTTTTCCCTTCCGGTGAGCATGCCGTCTAATGCTGCGAATTGTCCAGTCATGCTGATACTCTGACGTACGTGATCCGCTTGACGCTGGACGTCAAAACCACAAACATCCACTTCGCCACTATCAGATTTCATCAGGGTCGACAGGACGTTAACGACCGTCGTCTTGCCCGCACCATTTGAGCCAAGCAGGGCAAAAATTTCACCCCGCTGCACCTCGAAATTCACTCCCTTTAGTACCTCTTGATCTTTAAAAGATTTATGAAGCTCTTTGACAGAAATCACGGCCTGACTCATACTTTTTTCCACCTCTCCTGGTAAATGAACGCAAGCAATTTCGAGCATCCTGCAGGTCTACAGGATCTCCACTATTCATTACCACTGATATTCTGTATAACTTAGTACTGTGGTAAAAATGGAACTGAATAGAACCAGCTATTCAGTCGGGTGTGGTCTATTACATGTCTTTGTCTAAAACCGGTCTACGGTATTCTACTCCTAGTCACGACTAATCGAATTGTTCAACTTCATGCGGTACTTATCTTTCCAGGTTTTCTCGTCCTGCAATAGATCGTCGCAGAAAGTAGCCACATCTTCACCAGTGAGATCCTTAACTTTCTTCCCTTCCGCTGCCCCTTCCTCAAAGAGGTCAAGAATGCCGTTAAAGATACGGCTCATGTCTTTCCAATTTGTAGGACCGCCCGTTGTCCACATATACTTTTGGATCGATTTGTATGCGTGATGATATTCGCTTGGAAGAGCCTTGGCACGTGCCTCCATTGCTCTCCATTCTCGCTTGTCATCCAGACTGCCGATCATTTTCTCGAAAATATTCATTGTCCTTCCCCTTTTCCTTTTCGTTTTTTCAGTCCATTAATCGTGCTAGAAACGAACTCCCATTTCTGCCAAAAAACTTCAAGATGCTCTTGACCTGCTGCGTTGAGTGTATAAAATTTCCTCGGAGGTCCCATAGTGGATGGCTTCTTCTCAATATCCACGAGATTGTTTTTCTCTAGCCGCATGGTAATGGTATAAACCGTGCCCTCCACCACATCCGTGAAGCCAAGGTCACGCAGCTGTTGAGTGATTTCATAGCCATAGGTTTCGCCGCGGCTGATGATCTCAAGAACACACCCCTCGAGCACCCCTTTCATCATTTCTCTAAAGTTGCTCATGTTAACCTCCATTTGTTGCTTGATGTATTCGTTCAGTAGTGTGTATCACAGGTAGTTAGTGTTACCGATAATAAGTATTACTTATTACTAGTATATAGTATTACGTATTAGCTGGATTGTCAATACTTTTTGTAAAAATAAACCTTCTTTTACTTTGGCACCTCAGTTCTTAAGAAAAGCCCGCCAATTCTAATTTTGGCGGGCTTACTTTGATAACATCCGTTAGTTAATTTCCGAGCACGAGTTCCTGGTGACCAAACTGAGATTGATGAAGCTTGCTGTAGAGACCTCCTTGTTTGAGAAGCTGCTCATGAGACCCTTCTTCCGCTATCCCATTTTTAGTCACCACCATAATTCGATCCGCATTTTTAATCGTGGCTAATCGATGGGCAATAACCAGGGTAGTGCGCCCTTCCGTCAATTCATCCAATGACTTTTGGATCGCTTGTTCCGTCTGCGTGTCCAGGGCAGACGTTGCTTCGTCCAAAATGAGAACAGGAGGGTTCTTTAGAAAGATCCTCGCGATGGCAAGGCGCTGTTTCTGACCACCAGAAAGCCTGGTTCCTCGTTCTCCAATAATCGTATCTAACCCGTGCGGTTGGTCGGCAATAAAGTCATCTAGTCGTGCTCGCTTAGCCGCTTGTAGAATCTCTTCGTCTGATGCGCCCAGCTTTCCATACTCGATATTTTCACGAATGGTTCCGGAAAATAAGAAAACATCCTGTTGAACGATGCCAATCTGACTGCGTAAGGATTCCAGTTTCATATCTTTAATGTTTGTACCATCCATAGAGATTTGTCCATGCTGAATCTCATAGAAACGAGGAAGGAGACTGCAGAGGGTCGTTTTTCCTGCTCCCGACGGCCCCACAAAGGCCACCGTCTCGCCAGGGCGAATGCCTAAACTCACGTCCTGTAACACAGGACTCCATTCATCATAACCAAACGTTACATTACGATATTGAATGGCACCTTTAACATCCTTATGAATGGCATGGTGAGCATCTTCAATATCCGGTGCTGTATCAATAATCTCCGTATACCGCTTAAATCCGGCAATTCCCTTCGGATAGCTTTCAATGACAGCATTGATCTTCTGAATGGGACCGACA
The DNA here is from genome assembly GCF_046719735.1 of Halobacillus rhizosphaerae. Taxonomy (NCBI): domain Bacteria; kingdom Bacillati; phylum Bacillota; class Bacilli; order Caryophanales; family Bacillaceae; genus Halobacillus; species Halobacillus rhizosphaerae. The sequence continues at coordinate 129,869 of NZ_JAUTWQ010000008.1, read as the reverse complement.
AGAATATTAGCCAAGAGGATAAAGGCGACAAACTCCCCATAGGTAAGCTGATTTTGAATGACAAAATACGTACCAAACATGAGTGTGGTCAAAGTCACTAACCGCATCGTCATGTAGTTGGCTGTAACATTCTGTGCCATGATTCTATAGGATTGCAGCTTCGTCCTTTTGTAATGATTGTTCTCCTCCCGAAACTTTTCCTGTTCATACTTCTCATTCGCAAAGGCCTGTACGACGCGAATGCCCCCGATGCTATCCCCCACTCGTGTATTGATTTCTGCAATACGATGAAACATTTTCCGGAAGGTCACGGTCATTTTTTTGTTAAAGTAAATCGCCAGGATGAGGAGGAGCGGGATAACGACAAAGGACAGAATAGCCAGCTTCCAATTAATCGTTAACATCAGAACGAACGATCCGATGAGCGTCATGAGGGCTACAAACACATCTTCAGGACCATGGTGAGCCACTTCGCCGATTTCCTCCAAATCCTTTGTTAACCGTGAAATACTATGACCTGTTTTGTTGCCGTCGTAATAAGAAAAAGAAAGCTTCTGCATATGAGTAAAGAGCTTCTGTCTCATATCAGTCTCAATACTGATTCCTAACGTATGACCCCAATACGTCACGACATAATGAAGGCCTGTATTTAAGAGGTAGATAAGGAACAACCCCAAACATGCCAGCATAATAATGGACCAATCCTTCTCAGGCAGCAGCCGGTCGATTACTTGATTGACGGCCAGCGGAAAGGCCAGTTCTAATAAGCCGATAAAGACGGCACATGCAAAATCCAGCACAAACAACCATTTGTAAGGCTTGTAATATGAAAAGAAACGCTTCACCATTTTCCCCATTCCTTTGCTATCTTTTTATCTTTCTCGAACCTTTATTTACTCATCTAGCTTACCACGAAAATCTCATTTCATAGATTGACAATATCACAAATGATGCTATATTAATAATGATAATCATTATCAATTAAGGAGGCTTAGCTTTTATTACTCTTAAAATACTTCATAAAGGTGGATATTCATGTCTTTTTATAAAAAGAATTCGTACTTACCCTTCCTGCTGATCTCCATGTTCTTCTTGTTTATGATCGGCTGTTCAGCTGAAACATCCAATTCTGAGGAAACCGATACGGAGGAAAGTTCAAATCATGAGGAGTCAGAGTCGGACGCTCAATACCCTATTACCATAGAACATGCCTTTGGAGAAACTGTGATTGAAAGTAAACCTGAAAGAGTAGCAACCGTTCAATGGGGAAACCAGGATGTCTCTCTCGCCTTAGGAGTCGTACCTGTCGGCTTCTCTGCTGCAAACTACGGAGTCCAAGATGACAGCGGACTATTACCTTGGACGAAGGAAAAGCTGGACGAACTCGGGGTTGAGGATCCGAACATTTACCAGGATACGGACGGACTTGACTTTGAGGCGATCGCTGACTCAAATCCGGATGTGATTCTAGCTGCATACTCAGGGATTACACAGGAAGACTATGACACCCTCAGTCAGATTGCTCCTGTCGTTGCCTACAAGGAGGCTCCATGGGAAACAACGTGGCGTGAGCAAGTAACCCTTAACGCCAAAGGGATGGGGATGGTAGAAGAGGGGAAGAAACTCGTCGAAGAAACGGAAGCCTTAATAAAAGAGAAAGTAAGTAAATATCCAGAGATAGAAGGGAAGAAAGTAGCTTTTGCCACGACATCCGCAGATGACTTGTCCAAAATCTATATCTATACGCCGGATGATCCTCGCGGGGCATTTTTGGAAGAACTCGGGATGAAGTATCCGGAAAGTTTAACCAAGGAAATGAGCGAATCTGATGGTTTCGCACTGACGGTCAGTGCAGAAAATGCGGATATCTTAAATGATGCGGATATTATTGTGAGTTATGGAAATGAACCATTGTATAAGAAGATGAAAGAAGACCCATTGCTGGGTGAAATCCCCGCCATCAAGAGAGGTTCCGTAGTCTTCATTGAAAATGGTACACCTTTAGCTGCTTCCTTAAATCCAAATCCTCTGGCCATCTCCTATACGATAGATAAGTACTTAAAATTAATTAGTGAAGCGGCTGAACAGGTGGATGAGTAATATCATTCGTACGAGGCAAAGGAAGCCGGAAGCTTTTTCACTTAAGTATAAGGTACCTGTACTGCTCAGCTGCCTGATCACACTTATCCTTACCACGGCTGCCTCTTTAGCCTTTGGCTCAAGACCGTTGGGATTCCATGAAGTCCTTCAAGGATTAACTTTTGAAAATGTGGAATCTTACGGAGGAACCGTTGTACAGGACCGGATTCCCCGTACCCTTTTCAGTTTATGCTGTGGCGCAGCACTCGGGGTGGCAGGATCCCTGATGCAAGCGGTCACTCGCAACCCACTTGCTGACCCGAGTATCCTGGGTGTCAACATGGGGGCTGCTCTGTTCGTGGTCAGCGGTATAGCTTTTTTTCAAATCAGTACTGCGAACCAATATATTTGGCTTGCATTAACCGGAGCCTTACTTACTTCCCTATTTGTCTTTGGTATCGGCTCGATGGGAGGCGGAGGTGCAACGCCACTGAAACTGATTCTAGCCGGTGCTGCTATAAGTGCAGCCCTTTCTTCACTTGTGATTGCTATCATGATTCCGCGCTCCTATGTTATGGATCAATTTCGATTCTGGCAGGTTGGAAGTGTCGGCAAGGCAGACTGGGGCACGTTGCAAACCTTTCTTCCTTTCTTGATCATAGGAATTCTGGCTGCTTCCCTCGCTGCACCCGCTCTCAATGCCATGGCCTTAGGAGATGAACTAGCGACTGGACTAGGTGTACGTACAGGCACTTTAAGACTCCTTGCAGCCGTAGCAGCGGTCGTATTATGTGGAGCGGCAACTGCTTTAGCTGGTCCCATTGGATTCATAGGTCTCCTTGCTACTCACGTCACCCGTCTTGTTCTTGGGCCAAACCTTCGCTATGTGATTCCTGGTTCTGCCTTTGCAGGAGCTATCATCTTAACAATCTCAGACATCTGCGGAAGAATTCTCGGTCGTCCAGGAGAGATTGAGGCTGGGCTGATCACGGCTTTTATCGGCGCTCCGATATTAATCCTACTAGCTATGAAAACGAAAGTGCGATCCTTATGAAGACTCAGACAATGGAATGGATTGCAGCAGGAAAACGGCAACGGCAGCAACGGTGGCTGATGATTACCGGCTCCCTCGTACTTTTAGCTATTCTTTTGTGCGGGGCCATGCTCTTACTGGGCCATACCATTTACCCCGTATTTGATGTGATCCGTGTACTATTAGGAGAACAGATCCAGGGGGCCACTTTTGCCATTCAAACCATCCGGCTGCCACGAATGCTTTCCGGACTTTTCGCTGGATTTGCCTTCGGTATAGCGGGTAATACCTTTCAAACGATGCTCAGAAATCCACTTGCCAACCCGAACGTCATAGGCATCACTACCGGTTCAAGTGCGGCCGCCGTATTTTGCATCATTATTCTACAGGCTAGCAACACGATTGTTTCTATTGCTTCCGTTGCCGGAGGTCTCATTACTGTCCTACTGTTGTACATTTTTTCAAGAACAAAACGAAGCTCCTTTTCAATTGGACGATTAATCCTTGTAGGAATCGGCATTCAAGCGATGCTGAACGCTGTGATCTCTTACCTTCTATTGGTAGGAGGAGAACAGGACATTCCTGCCGCTCTCAGATGGCTGAGTGGAAGTTTGAATGGAATTCGCGTAGAGGATGTAACACCATTAATCATGGCTGTCCTCATTTGTGCACCGATCGTCGTCCTATTCGGAAAGCACCTAAGCATATTGGAGCTTGGCGAACAGACCGCCACCACCCTTGGAGTCCATACAGATCAAGCTCGCATGGCGCTGATTTTGAGTTCCGTATGTATGATTGCGCTCGCTACAGCCGTTACAGGGCCGATTGCTTTCGTAGCTTTTCTGGCAGGTCCAATTGCTAAGAGACTGGTTGGAGTCGGCTTTTCCAACGCCATTCCCGCAGGGCTTGTAGGGGTTAATTTAGTACTGGGGGCAGACTTGATGGGTCAGTTCGCTTTTGAAGTCCGGTATCCAGTAGGAATTATCACGGGTATGATTGGAGCTCCCTACCTCATTTACTTACTCATCCGAATGAATCAAAAAGGAGATTTGTAATGAAACCGATGCATCAATTCCAAGCCAAACAAATCGTTGCCGGCTATGATCAAAAGACTGTGATCGACGCCGTCAGCCTTACCATTCCCCCTAACCAAATAAGCGTCATTATAGGAGCGAATGGCAGCGGAAAATCAACGCTTCTTAAAACACTGTCCAGACTAATCAAACCACAGTCCGGCGATGTATATCTTGATGGGAAACCCCTCCACAACCTCCCAGCTAAAAAATTGGCACGCGTGGTTGGGCTTCTCCCTCAGTCCCCTATTATACCTGAAGGCATTACTGTCAGTGACTTGGTTGGACGCGGAAGATTTCCCCACCAATCTATACTGAGCGGGTGGACCAATAAGGATTATGAAGCTGTGGCCGAAGCCATGGAAATCATGAATATTACTGAGCTTGCCAATCATCCTATTGATGAACTTTCTGGAGGACAAAGGCAGCGGGTGTGGGTTGCTATGGCCCTCGCCCAGCAAACCGATATCTTATTATTAGACGAACCAACTACCTTTCTAGATATCACCTATCAAATTGAGATCCTTGACCTTCTTACCGACCTTAACCAGAAATACGGAACTACCATTGTGATGGTCCTTCATGATATTAACTTATCCGCTCGTTATGCGGACCACATTTTCGCCATTCGTGAAGGGAAGCTGGCAGCAGAAGGTAAACCGTCTAAGGTCATTAACAAAGATTTGATTCAAGATATCTTTGGTCTTCATAGTACAGTGATTGAAGATCCTGTTTCAGGTTCCCCTTCCGTTGTACCGATTGGGCGTCATCACCACAAACATGAGGTCGTGCTTAAATAACATAGGAGAGTTAAGGGCCAATCAAAGGGCTCTTGACTAGTCTCTTCAATGGGAATTAAACAATTGTAAGGCGCAATCCAATTGTGGGGATTGCGCCTTTTTTTGATGAGGTTAAGTTGAATGCTACAACCATTTGGACAAGCGGTTCCGGTGACTTAACAAAATAAATCGATCAGCTCATCAAACTTTTCTATGGCATCGTCATAATCACTGACTTGTCCGAATCCATAACGCGCATAAATAAAGGGTATGCCAGCAAACCTTGCTGCATTGAAGTCGCCTTCCGTATCCCCGACGTAAACCGGATTAGATAAATGGTTTCGTTTCATGATTAAATCAATGTTCTCTCCTTTTGAAAGCCCGGTTCTCCCTGGATTTTCAAAATCTAAGAAGTACTTTTCCAACTGATGAAACTCATAAAACGTTTCTATATAGCCATCCTGACAATTACTGACGATATAGAGCTTGTAATACTTAGAGAGCGATTGCAGTACTCCTTCGACATGAGGATAAAGGTTTCCCCCTTGCTTCAGCAGGAATTCCTCTTCGGTTTGAAAGCAATCCTTTATGACTTGTAATCGTACTTCTTCATTTAGGTAAGGAAATAATTTTTTACTCATATCGTCCATTTGCAGCCCCATTGTTCCTTCTAGATCTGTTCGAGTTAGTTCCGCCTTTATGAGTTCGTTTTCTTTAATACGGCTATTCCAAGCCTTTAAAAGAGTATCAATCGGATCCCAAAGCGTGCCATCTAAATCAAATATTATGCTATCCATTTGTCATTCCACCTCATCTATCAGGGTTAGTTATAGGGAAAATATATGAACTTACTAATTCTAAAAAAAATTAAATCAGTGAATACCCTAGCGCACCTGAAAGTTGTACAGACATTCTTTTTTTAAACTTTGTAGTATATAATGAAACTAACATAAAAAATAAAATTGAAGGAAGGGAAATCGATGACAAATCTTAATGTTACAGATTGGCATAATAAACACAATAAGAAAATGGCTAAAATCCATAAAAAAACAAACAATTGGCATAGTCAGCATAATAAAAAGGTTGCAGAGTTTCATGAAAATCACGCCTCTAAAATTGAAGCTGGCGAAAATGGAACCGGCTTGTTAGCGCGATGGGAAAGGTTTGTCTACAACCAAGGTAAAGCTTTATTTAAAGCAACCAAATAGCCTTATTCAAAAAAACTGTTCCTTTTAGGGACAGTTTTTTTGAATACCTTTCACTATACAAAGTATTTAATATTTCTCTTCTTTAAGCAACCAACTTCGTCCATTTAAAACTACATTCAAAAAACGCCTATGCTTTTGCAAGGATAACAATGATTAACATATGTCACCATCCATCAACGTGCCTGCACGCTTTTAGGCTTTAAAATGATGGTGAAAACACTAATAAGGGAGTAGACAATAAACAACAAAGGATATCCTGCAATATCCGCAATCATTCCGGCAAGCGTTGATCCGATCACTTGTCCAAATGCCAGAAGAACGAACGGAACTCCCAGCCCTAGAGAAGGGTTACTCTTGAATACGGAAATTCCCCAAACGATTAATACCCCCGTTATGAAAATATAAGAGCTTCCAAAAAGGGTGGGTGAAAGAAATGCAGTCATTTTGTTTCCTGAAACAAGCACTAAAGTCAGGGATGATGTAGAGAGCAGCACCACAGAAATCCGGTACGCACGACTTATCCCGACCTTATTGATGACGGCCCCTACCGTCCCACCCAATAATCCTGCTGCCCCGATAATCACCCAAAACCATTCGCCAAGATAGTCAGGAGCGCTTTCTAAATTCAAAATAAAATCTCGAGAGAAGGTCCAATAAGCGGAACTAGAAATCCCTAATAAGATCGAAGCTATGATCAGCGGCAAGGAGTTCCGCCAATTCTCTTTTCGAAAACGAATGATCGCCTGCTTTTCCCCTGAATGGTGTACGGGAAGGAATTTGTAATTAACAAGTAAGACTAGAATCGCAATTCCCATATAAATCAGGTAACTTACTCTCCACTGATCGCCCAGCATGATTGCCACCAGCCCCGTCACTGCGGTTCCAATACTTGTTCCAGAGTTGATCCATGAATTCGTCTGGTTCTGCCGATTCTTCTCAATCGTTTCATTCACAATAGCTGCATACGGCGGTGAAGAAAATCCTGTACTCAGGCCAGCTGTGAAAATTCCTACCCCCAATAGTAACGGATTAGATGAAACAGCGATCAATCCCAATCCCAAAATGGAAGAAAATCCCGCAGTCATTAAAATAAATTTAGGGGTAAATCGCCTGGAAAATACCATAGCTAATACGATTGCTATACAGTAAGCAAGATAAGACAAGGACGAGATCAAACCTGAAGTAGAGGAATTCATGTGTATGGATTCACTTATATAAGGGAGCATTAACCCGTAACTAAATCGGGATAAGCCATATGTGACCGCAATCATTGGTAAACCGACGATAATTAGTTTATTGGAATTCATATTGCATCTCCTTTTTTATATAGAACGATCATTATAATAAAGTGTAAAAAATAAAGGAAATAAGTAATTATTATTTCCTGCATTCCTCATTATACTTTCATTACGAAATCTTAATGTTTTCAGCTAAGTTATGGGCACCGGACCTCACCTGTTCAATGTCAAGGATTTGGGCCATCGAGGTAATGCCCTCTAATATAATGGAAATTTGCACACTAAGAGCTTCCTTATCCGTGAACTCCATCAGATCCTTCTCGATTTTGTGAATAAGCTTTTGCTTGTGTTCTTTACTTAAAGCTGAAATCCGTTCGTTTGTATCTGCATACTCTTGCTTGGCTCTTAAGAACATGCACCCATTATTCCCCTCTTCTTCTACCCATTTAAGGTGCGCTTCCATGATAGAATCTACATAGGCTTTAATTCCAGTATCCTTGTTAAGATTACTATCCAGCAGCAAGAAATATTGTTGCTCTCTTTGAAGCAGGATGGCTTCAATCAGCTCTTCCTTTGATTTGAAATGGTAGTACATCGTCATGGTAGCCACTTCTGCTTGTTCAAGGATCCGCTTAATCCCAACCGCATGAAACCCGTGCTGGTAAAATAGCGCTTCTGCTGTATTCATAATATCTTCTTTTTTATTCGATTTTTTCATGTGAACACCCCTTATATAGAACGATCATTATAATAAAAGTAACACAGAAGCTTTTTAAACTCAAACCTCTGTACCGTTCAACCCGATATATACTTTGGGACTCCTCTTATATATTCTCTAATCCTTTCCACACGAGCCTATAAAATCCCTTGTAACAGAAAAAGGCGCATTCTATTACTCTAGAATTGCGCCCGGTTCTATGCTGTTTCTAAAAAAAATCATTTTCGCTGGTAATCGAGGAATGAATTCAAGAGATCTTCCACGTGGTTAAAGTTCGCTTCGTGACCCTTGAAATCGGACATGTGGTTCCGGCCAGCCTGGTCGTGAAATGACAGCTACCAAAACTAGATCTTACTTCTCCCAAAGCTCTATTCTTCTTCCGTCCGGATCTTCAATCCAAATAAATTTTCCATATTCACTAACCGTCTTTTCCATCACAAGGGGCACGCCCTTTTTTTCTAGATGATCGATACTGTCCTCCAAATTTTCAACTTGAAAGTTTAACATCACTTGTTGATCTGTTGGAAAATAATCGTCCTCTTCAGAGAAGAGAGAGAAAATAATGTTATGGTCGGGTTTTGATGTAATCATGGCACCATTCCAATTTTCGATATCAATTTTCAGCACTTCCCTATACCATTTTTTACTATTCTCTAGATTTTTAGTGCGCCAAAAGACTCCGCCAAGACCATTTACTTTCATACGTATCCCCTGCCTATCTTAATATAGTTGTTCTTCCCTTCATTCGAGTTTTGAATACTGATTCCCTTTATCGTTTCGTTCTTTTTTGGAAAACGTTCAATTTATGATCCTCACCGCTTTTCATCAAAGGTGTATCCCCCGATAAATGCACCGGAGGAACTGCCTCATTCAGCAGTTCCTCCGGATATCGAGCCCATTTAACCAATATTAGATTGATCATGATGATCTTCTGGATCCTCGTGAGTCGTGGTTCTCATCTTATTCAGCACTCGTTGCGTTGACTCGCTGACTTCCGGTTCAAAATAAGGTTCATACGCCTCAAGAGGGGCTCGTTTCGTAAAGGAAACGGCAAGTAATACCCCTATCAGTGAAACCGTAACAGCAATAACAAATGGCATGCCATATCCCATGGCCTTCGCTGCGACATAAACGACAGAACCGAGGATGATCCCCGTATAAGCCCCTGCTCTGTTCATTCTCTTCCAGTACAGCCCTAAGAAAACGACAAGAAAAAACGCGGCACCAAATCCACCGTACACATAGACAAAGCCCATCGCCAAAAACCATGGGGGTTTAATGGCTAACAGAACCGCTGCCGATGCAATGGCAAATATACTTAGGCGAAGCCAGTTCTTGAACTTCCTCTCACTGATTCTCTTCGGAGCTATATTTAAGTACACGTCATAATACAGAGAAGTCGCGCAGTGCAGCAACATTGAATTCGCAGTGGAGATAGCGGCCGCACAAATAGCGACAAGCGTGATGCCTCCGATAATAGGCGGAGTGTATTCTTGGATAACTAAAGGAATAATATAATCGGTCGTTTTTACTACAGGGATGCTGGGCACGAGAACCTTGGCCCCTAATCCGATAACGATCAATGGAGTCATAATGAAAATTAATACCAGAATCGTTCCCATCACCTGCAATATCGCAACCTTCACATTTTGAGGGGCCAGCATCCGTGTGACCCAGTGTGGAGATGAAGGGGTTCCTAAAGAATTCGAAATAAAAATAGAAAGCAGTGCACCGATACCAAAGGTCCCAAACGGAGAGAGTAAAATTCCCTTTTCAAGCTCCGGTCCCCCTACATTGGTCGGCGCAGTCGTTGTCGAAAGCGTATCTAGTATGCTGCCGATGCCTCCCGTTAACGACCATACCACACCGCTCGCAAGCAAGACTCCGATGGTAATCAAAACCGTGTTTAACGTATCTGTCGCAGCCACAGACCAAAATCCGCCAACACTTGTAATTAATATAAAAAATAAAAAGCCGAAGATTGCGATCTTATAATCAATCCCAGTGATACTAGAAAAAACAATGCCAAAGCCCGTCACCTGAATATTTACAAGAAGCAAATAACCAATAAACATTAAAATGCCGACAATCGCTTGCAAGGTACTCTTGTTCTGAAAGGGTTCAAACCTATGTCGGATAAATTCAGGGAACGTCCGGGCAGGCTTTTCCGGTCTCCTTATTTTGTAAGCGACAATCGGAATTAAAGCACCGCCAAAACACCAGCCTGCCACCCAGCCGATCACAGCTGATACCCCTGAACTATACAAATAACCGGGGACGCCGATGACAGAAGCTACACTCACCCATGTCGCCGCTGTGGTACCGATTCCAAGCAGCAGCCCCATGCGATGTCCACCCGTCGTATAATCGTCAATCGATTCTGCTTTTTTAAGGCTTTTAATATTTGCCCAAATGAGAAAAAGTACATAAAAACTAAATACAACCACATACCATATCATTTCATAAACTTCCTTCCCAGCTCTTATTTATACTTAAATAGACGTCCGGTAGCTCCCCACCGTTTAACACCTGATCGTTCCACCTTGTAACAGAGAAATGTGCCTAACAGGAAGGAAAAAACCATGGTCCCTACCCAAACCATCATCGCTAAGAGCATTGTAATCCCCCTTCTTCCATTAACTTTTAGTACTTCTGTTCTTTACATTTATTTCTCCTGTTTGCTAACCCTCCTTTGATAAAATAAAAAGCCCTTCACTCATCATGAGAGAAGGGCTGTAGAAAACGGTCTTATAGCAGCTGCTTGCTCTCTCATCTCCGGAATAGCTTTCGCCTTCCTCTGAAATTGGCACCGTGCATAGATCAGCCGGTTGCCGAGGTTTCATAGGGTCAGTCCCTCTACCTCTCTAGATAAGAAAATTTAGAATATTCAAATGTTAATTAGATTTTATTCTATCATATCCGACAGTTTCGTCAATCCATAATTTTTATTGAGGGTCAAATGGAAGACACAAGTATTCCTAACACCACATTCCCCTCAAAAATGAACTCTATATTCCGGTTATGTTCTTTATCAGAATACCCCATTACGTCAGCTCCCGTGTCTTGACGTTCATAATAGTGGTCCCCTACCTGACGCAGCACATCGGCTTTCTTTTGACCAATTAAATGACTGTATGTATTTTCAAATATATCTTTTGTCATAAAATACCGCTTCACTTGATCATCCACTACTTTAAAGTCAATATCATAGGATTCACTGGTCTCCCCATATATGTAGTAAGTGGACTTGGGCTGCTTTATCTTCTCCACAAAATCTGGTTTACCAAATGCATGGATGAGTTCGTCACGGGATGAGCCCAGCTGAATGCCCTGCACTTTTACATCAGCCAAATTCGTGCTTTCTACTTCATCATCATTATTGTCTGTGTCGCATCCACCTAATACGCAAACGATAATAAGTGTAACGAATAGAAGACCGTATCTATGCAATCTCATAGAAATCACCTCGCGCTTTACTTCTTCTGTTTCGACTCCTTTTATACTTCCACCGCTCCAGTTATTAGAATTTTTTTCATTCCATTATGGCAAAACCAGAATTAATACTAAATAGCGGTTGTAACTGACGTAACGTCAGGAGATATAATCAGCTTGTAGACAAATAAATAACCTAAAGAGGTGAAAGGATTCCAAAAACCAGTTGGAAAATCGGTGAGCTCGCCAGCCAGTGTGGGGTTACAGTCAGAACGCTTCACCACTACCATCAAATTGGATTATTAGTACCCTCAGAATTTACCGAGGCAGGACATAGGCTTTACACAGAATCGAATCTATCCAGACTTCAGCAGATCATGTCTCTGAAACAACTAGGACTTTCATTAGAGGACATCCATAACTTTATTGACAATCCGGATTATAATCCAACCCTTGTCATTCAAACCCAGCTTGAAATCATAAACGAGCAGATAAAAGTAAAGGAAAAACTGCGGGATGAACTGGAGAAAGTCCAAACCCTGATGTCCTTTCATAAAGATATCAGTGCAGACCAATTACTAAAAACTTTGGAGTTGATCCGAATGGATGAAAATAATTATTTACCACCAGAGAAAGTTGAAAAGTTAAAAACCTTTCAAAACAGGCTTACGGAGGACCAAAAATCAAAACTAAAAAAGCAGCTCCCACTCATTAAAGAATCACAAGTACAAGCTTTAAAGAAAATGATCTTAAAACAGAATGATAAGTAGCTGAATCGAACCATAAAGGAGAATTCAGATGAATGAAACGCAAGGTCAAAATGGATATCTCACCACAAAATTATCTAAACTCACTGATCGTGCGGAAATCAGTGAACTGCTAAGCCGTTTTTGCAGTATGGTCGACGACAAGTCTATGAATACTACGGCATTAGAGACTATTTTTACGCAAGAGGGACGAATCATAAATCCAAACGGTTCAACAGTCACAGGACCCGCAGCCATTAAAGCTGAAAAAACGAAGAGTTTCAACCGCTTCCGAGCTACGCAGCACGTTACTTCTGATCATATTATCGAGCTTGAAGAGGACACTGCGCGACTACGTGCCAATATGCTTGCGATGCACCTATGGTCTCCTGAAGAAAGCGATCCACTATCATTGCAAACACACTTCGTTGCCGGAGGTGTATTCGATGCCACAGCTGTACGTACCGCAGAAGGATGGCGGTTCAGTGAATTGAAATCACGCATCACTTGGAGAACAGGTTCGGGTATGTCCGCTGTAGCTAAGACCGGGGTGAAGTAATCATTAGAATGAATATCGGCAAATTCAAAATTTAACATCCATGTTAGAAAACAAATCACCGTTTGGCCGTTGGTAAAGAAAGAATATGACCCTGAATAAATATGTAAAGACTGACTGCCAAATCATAGTAGTCTTAAATAAATGAGCCTCTATGATTTGGCAGCACTAAAACTTATCTAAGTCCTTTTAATCTTCGTCGCTTTTATACTCCAAAATATCACCCGGCTGACAATCCAATGCCTTACAGATCGCTTCTAATGTTGAAAAACGTACGGCCTTTGCTTTTCCATTTTTCAATATGGAAAGATTCGCCATCGTAATTCCAACCCGCTCCGAGAGCTCTGTTACGCTCATTTTCCGTTTGGCTAACATCACATCAATATGAATAATAATGGCCATTTCCTTCACCTCAGACAGTCAGATCATTTTCTTCTTTAGTTTGAATTGCATCTTGCAGAAGCCTTTGAAGAACCGAAGCAAATACGGCAATTACGATGGAAGAGAATATAATAATGAATGCGATTACTGTGATCCCCGGTGGGTCTACTTTCTGCTGCATGAGATAGTACAGGGGCATCCCTATCAAGTACAAAGCGCTGATCGTGAGGGCACAGATATTAATATTCTTTAAAGCTCTTACCGATACTTGCGAAAACGCCTGGTTGTGATCAATGTAGCTTAGGAGTTTGAAAGCCTGATACAGTGCAAAATAAAATGGAATGGCCGCTGCGTACATATCGATGAGAACAAGCCATTTCAAATAAGCCATATCTGGATACAATTCTCCTGCAAAACTCCCAATCTTCGGTACTAAAAATAGGCATACAGCAAGAATAGGGATTCCAATAAGAATAACAGCTATTTTCAAAAAAAGTGTTGTCCCACGTTTCATAAGTGCACCTCACTTGTTTAATGTCAGTATTGACTTTACCACAATATTTATCGTTTTACAATAAAATAATATCGTTTATTAGTGTGGGTTTACCGATGGATTTTAAACAAAAATAAAGAGCCTTTCTCATGATAATGAAAAGCTCTTAACCTCAGGATGTGATTTCAGAAACGATTCGATCAATCGAGTGATAAATGGTAGTAAAAATGTTTCTCGTCTTTTTCATAACCCAGCCATTCATATAAATGTTGTGCATTTGTATTATCAGCCGCTGTTTCGAGTGATAATTCTATTGCCCCTGTATCTACGGCGTATTCCTTTGCTTTCTGCATTAAGCCCTTAGCTACTCCTCTGCGTCTCGCAAGTTGATCCACATACAGGTCATTTAGTATCCATCTTTTAGCGAGATTTACTGATGAGAAAGTTGGGTAAAGCTGGACAAATCCTAATGGAATGTCAGTACTTTCTTGTTTTTCAATGGCTAAAAAAATCACCGATTGCCCTTGTTCCATTCTTTCACGGATAAACTTTTTTCCTTCTGAAAGGTTAGATGGTTGTTCGTAAAAGATCCGATATTTGTCAAAAAGCTCGGTTACTAAATCCAGCTGTTCCAGACCTGCTTTGATTATCTCAACGTTTTCATCTTTCTTCATATGACTTCCCTCCACTATTACTCAAGATTCTATCTTTCCCTTCAGCTTCTGAACGTTGATATTCATGCCGGTAATCCATTCGTTATGGCATTTTTATTCTATGTATAGTGACTTGTCTTATTTTCGAAAAGCTGAAGATACAGCTAGTGTGAATAATATAAAGAAGACCAAACCGACTCCAATTAGTATATTCATTATACCCATAGTGCTCCTACTCCCCTTAATTTCTCAAGTTCTATTTGCAGCCCCGTATTATATAATTCCAATTATTTCAAACCCATTCAAAAAACTCAATCTTTATTCATACTAAAAAGGCATAGCTAAGTGTTTTTGACGGGTTGATATGGGTGGATAGATGCGATAGTAGCTGGTTTGGGATGGATACAGCTCGTCTGTATGTACGATAGAGGGGTTGGGATGGAGCGATAAAAAGCCGAAAGTCAGATAGAATCTTCGGAAGAAAGGATAGTTTTCCTTTTGGGATAGATAGAAATCTTTTTTGAGGGGATAGAAAGGCAGACCGGAGCGATAGAGGCGTCGCGATGAGGGGATAATTGTTAAAGTCCTTCTTTAGCTGCTTGCAAAAGGGTTAGGAATTGCATGAACGTACTGGTTTAAGTAATTGTTGCAATAATTTTAATCTCGGATAATAAATGATTTTGTTCCTAAAATCCCTTATGGTCTTTTCTGGAAAAATAACCATCCAAAGGATTCAGTGCAATCGAACCGATTTTCTCTAACCGGTATAAATTCTTCTCTCATTTACTCTGCATTAATAATAGGTTGTTACCATTTAGAAGAACCTATTACAGTTAGGAGATGGTTACAGAAATGGATCACAAGAAGAAGTTCTGTTCACATGTAAGTCTCGTCTTTTTAAGCCTCTTTGCTATTTTCCTTGCACCGTTAAGTGAGGTGCATGCTGAAGGACCAAGCGATCCCGCTCCTTCCCTTTCCCCTGTCGGAACCAATAGCGGCAAAAAAATTCTGTTCGATAATACTCACGGCCAAACCGCCGGAGCTGCCGACTGGGTTATTGACGGCGCTTTTTCTGATTTCGGAAATGCCCTTGCCGATGAAGGCGATTATGTAAAAGAATTAAGAAAGGACTCTCCCCTTACCCTCAGTGACTTAAGTACATACGATGTGGTGGTGATTGGGGAAGCAAATATTCCTTACAAAGCATCGGAGCAAGACGCATTGCTGCAGTACGTACAAAACGGCGGCAGCCTTTTCTTCATCGCCGATCATTACAATGCGGACCGCAACAAGAATCGCTTCGACGCATCGGAAGTTTTCAACGGTTACCGTAGAGGAGCCTGGGGAAACCCAACGAAAGGAATGGGCAGTGAAGAAGCCTCTTCTGAAGCAATGAACAACGTGGCAAGCACGGATTGGCTGTCGAATCATTTCGGTGTTCGCTTCCGTTACAATGCAATCGGCGATATAACTGCCGATGATATAGTTACTCCAGATCAAGCTTTTGGCATTACGTCTGGGGTTTCCTCGGTAGCCATGCACGCAGGCTCCACCCTTGCCGTGACGGATCCCGAGCAAACAAAGGGGATCGTCTACCTCCCGCAGACATCAGCGAGCTGGTCGCACGCCGTAGACCAAGGCGTTTACAATGGCGGCGGCCGTGAAGAGGGACCTTTTGTCGCTGTCTCTAAAGTAGGTGCCGGAAAAGCTGCCTTTATCGGAGATTCCTCTCCCGTCGAAGACTCCACTCCAAAATATAAACGGGAAGAAACGGGTGGATCGAAAACGACCTACGACGGTTTTACTGAACAAGATGACTCCACCTTACTTGTCAATTTGATCGATTGGCTTTCCGTGCAGGAAAACTACACAGACCTTACACAAGTGAGCGGCCTTCAACTTGATCAACCGACCAACACGCTGGCGATGGAAGATCCACAATCTTCTACAGAACCAGAATCAGAACCATGGTCGAATCCAGATCCAGGCTACAAATGGTATGATCCTTCTACCTTCGCACCAGGCTCCTATGGGTATATGGACGGATCTTCTGGTGAAGGCGGCACCTCGGAAGAAAAAGTTTTCGTTTCTGAATATATCGAAGGTAGCGGCTACAACAAAGCCGTAGAAATCTTTAACGGAACTTCATCTGCGATCGACCTTTCCGCTTATTCGCTTGAGGTGTCCAATACGGGAACAATAGATTTATCTGGCACATTAGCCAGTGGGGATGTGTTTGTAGCCGCTAATCCAAATGCTGATTCCTCTATCCTTAATGAAACAGATACAGCAGACTCAAAAATTGCTTTTAACGGCGATGATTCTGTTACTTTACTTCACAACGGTTCGACCATCGACCAAGTCGGTACAAGCGGCACAACCTTTGGACAAGATGTTACTCTCGTCCGTAATTCCGACGTATCATCCGGCTCTTCAACCTATCAAAACAGTCAGTGGACGTCTTATGCCAGGGACACATTCTCTTATTTGGGAAGTCATAACGGTTCCGTATCTTCAGTAACTCTAACCGAAGATTTCGAGCAAGGAACCAAAGGCAGTTACACCACGGGAAACGTCACAACGTCTTCTGGCACATGGACTTACACCAATGCGTTGCTAGGGAACCTATCGAATGACAAGAAGTACGACACTCAGTCCGCGCGAATAAAATCAACAGGATCAATTGCCATGAATTTCGACGTTCCATCCGCTAATGAAGTCGTTCTATCTCATGCCAACTTCAGCTCAGATAGCGGGGCGACTTGGAAGTTACAAAAATCAACCAATCAAGGTTCTACATGGACCGATGTAACAAGCTACGCAACGAGCAGCAGCTCGCTTACAAAAGAAACCATTGCTGTTAACGAAAGTTCTTCTGTTCGGTTCCGTATTATGGTTTCTGGAACGAGCGGTGAACGGATTAATATTGATGATTTCTCCATTCGATAATAAATAAAATAGACGGATAGCGGGCGTGTTCAAGCTCGCTATCCGTTTATTTTAACGTTTCTCTTTTGTAAAGTTTGAAATAAATACAGTATCAGTTTTTTTGTCAGAATTAAATCTAGGAAGGGTATTATTTTTAAATACCATCAAATTAATCCCTTGATAACTGGTATCCTCTTTTCTATCAATCTTTCTGATATTTTTATTATTTAAAACAAAATATTCTCCAGGTAGACCCATCGCTTCATTCCTGCCACTAGATTTTAATAAAATAAATTCATTTTCGTGATTACCGAAGAACTTTTCTTTTTTTAATTCGTCCAGTTTCGAGAAAAATTCCTTTGCTGTTACCAAATCTTCGTACTGTGACCAAGTATCTAATGTGGTCTTGTTAATATAAACTTGATTTTCCTCCTCCCGTTCACAGGAAAAGCAATTTTGATAATGATAAATTTTATACTTTCCATCCACCTTATCAACTACTTCAAGATTTAAAGAATGGATTTCTTGATTTTTATCGATTATTAATTTGAAGTATTCAATCTTTGAATATTGCTTTGAAATTTTAAGTTTTTCTCTAAATTCCCCCCAACTCTGGCTGCTGTTGATCGTATTAAAATCTTCATGATTATATAGGGGCACTTGCTTAACTCTATTCTTACCTATGTAAATCATACTTATAGCGGCAATTAAACCAATAATCACCGAAATCATCACTCTTTTTTTACTCAATTCTATCCCTCATTTATTAACTTTTCCCTACACCTTTGCCATAAGAGCAGGTCTCTATTAACCACTCCGCTGCCTCACTTTAACTAAAGTCTTTAAAATCTATGTATTGTTCAATAAACCCTCTATGCTCATCAGATAATTCATTTGGCAGATGATTTAGTGAAAAATACTGCATTTTTTCTGATTCGTTATAATCAATCACCAAATCTCCATGTACATCGTTCGTATAATAAACAGCTGTGGCAGAATATAATTCGTCACCATTTGGAACTTTCACGTAATATCCAGCGCCAGAGAATACATTAAGTAATTTTAAATTCTCAACGATTAAGCCTGTTTCTTCATAAACCTCTCTCTTCGCTACTTCTTCAAAGCTTTCTGCTAAATCCATTAAACCTCCCGGCAGTCCCCAATGTCCTTCGCGTCTTTTTTGTAATAACACTTCATTTTGTTCATTTGTCATAATAACCACAGAACCAGGTAAAATAATAGGCTTATGCCCCACGTATTGTCTTAGATATTTATAGTATTCCATTTAAGATCCCCCGCTTTGACTGGTATCTGACATTGCTAACTCTTAAGGGTGAAACTGCTCTATTTTGCCGATAAGAGGAATTAAGCACTATGCTTCTTTTCATTCAAGTTAAGAAAGATTTCTTCTAAAGATGGCTCATCCACTTCCAGTCTATACACATCTATATTATTGTTCACAAAAATTTTATTGATCTCTGGTATGAAATTTTCCTCTTCAATAGAAATCTCAGAAAAGGTATCTCCTAACTTCACATCTTTCACCCAAACACTCAAGTCCTTCTTCATTTTTTCTTGAAGTTCCTCTAGACCAGAACTGTGTTTAATATATAGCGTAATATCTTTTTTATAATAGGCTCTTAACTGCTTCATATTTCCTTGTGTTTGGACCATGCCATTATTCATTATCGCAACTTCATCACACAATTTTTCAACTTCATCTAAATTATGAGAGGTTAAGAAAATTGTAGTCCCCTTGGCTGCTATCTCATTAATTAAGGTATGTATATTTAAGATAGAATTAGCATCCACACCAGATGTAGGCTCATCTAAAAACAAAATTTCCGGTTTATTGATTATGGCTTGGGCAATTCCGAGTTTTTTCTTCATTCCAAAGGAGAAGTTCTTCGTTTTTACATGAATAGCGTCTTCTAACCCTACTCTTTTCAAGGTGTCTATTAAATCCTTTTTAGTTAAAGATAGTTTCAGTACCTTACTAAAATACTTGAGGTGATCCAATGCGGTAAGATCGTCATAAAAGGAAGAGTAATCAGGTAATACACCCATCTTTGGCTGTACTGCTTTTAAATCGTTCCCCTTATGCCCCAGAATCTCAAAAGAACCACTTGTCGGCTCTAGTAGACCCGTAAGCATGTTAATAAAAGTGGACTTACCCGCACCGTTTTTACCGAGGAAACCAAATATAATCCCTTTATCAACCTTCAGATCAATACCGTTAACTACAGTTTTTTTGCCGAATTTTTTAGATAGTCCATATGTGTTAAGTGCTTCCATTACAAATCCCTCTTTCTAAAAATCAATAAGCTGAGCAGCAAGAAAAGACAAGTGAAGAGCGCCACAATGTAAGAGAAATAGGTTTGATCCTGAGAGTAATAAAAGTAGGGAGTGATATAACTGATCCCTTTAACGAATATATTTTCTGTGGCCAAACTCCATAATCCTAGTATAGGTAAAGCTATGGAAATGGTAATACCTAAAAACATAGTCAAAGATGGACTATTCATTGTAGTGGATAGTAAAACAGTCAATCCTATGAAATAGGAAACAAACACTATGAATTGGACCAGCTCAGAAAAATAAAAAGTGTGCGAAAAAGGGAACATTAGAAGTACAGCTGATACTAAGCAAATAGACCAGAAAAGAAGATGGCCCAAAAATTTCCCAAGAATTATATCTTTTCTTAAGGTTTTAGTAGCCAAAAATCTTATCGTTCTAGATGTAACCTCCTTGTTTACGACACTGTTAGCTAAACTGGTTACGAAAAGAGGACCAGCTATAAATAGAAGGATCATTAATGCCGCTGCATATGTATCATTACCTAAACCGAGTTCTCTCAATTGAGTTTCAAAATTACTAATAAGCTTGGCTGCCCCTATAGTTACACTGAAAAGTACAATAATGATGATGATCGAACGTATGCTTTTAAATAAACTCTTAAACTCTCTTAAACATATTGGAAACATCCTTACTACCACCTTTTACTATGTAGGTTAAAGATCTTGGGTTCTCATTTTATTTAATTCTTTATTCTTTTTCTTTTGCAGTTCTTCTCTCCCCCTCCTCCATTCTGCAGCCATGAATAGCAGACCTACTCCTGTGATTAGCAAAGATCTAAGCAAATCACTTTTCCCAGTTATGACGAGATAAGCCATTACAAGAACGGTTATCGCTGGGATTATTCCACCCCAATACACACTGTTCCTTAGAGATAAGAAATACTGAAATCCAAGTATAAGCACGGTAATAATAAGTGTCACAAAGTCATTCATTCTTTTCTTCCTCCTTTTCACTTTTATACTTCTCAATAATTAATTTCGCTTCATCTAAACTAATACGGTCATCGATGGCTAGCTGTTTTATAAAATTAACAAACCCCTCTTCTTCCATATCTTGATTCAAATGAATTTTTTGAATTAATCTGTCCAATCTTGTACGGACAGTGGGATACGATACTTCATAACTTTTAGCTATTTGCTTTAAGGAACCAGAAGACAATACAAATTTCCTAATAAACTCCAAATCTTCACTATCCAGATCCAAAATCCATTTAGGCAGATAATTGCCAGCCATTAGTCATCTCCACCTTTCACCATCCATATATTACCACACGATTGAATAAAGTTAAACATAATTTTAACATTATTAAAAATAAAAGGTAGATTGTGATTAAATAAATTTATTTAAGCTGATTCTTCAAGAATTTCTGTCCAAACCAAAAAAAGCAAATCTTATATTTAAGATTCGCTAATCAATAAAGTTTTGTATCAAGTTGTACTATCCAAATTTCGGTCCCATCCTACCTCGTTAAAAAAATAAATTGACATACATCACATCCTGAGGGTATATTGTGTATATACATTATACACAGTTTAGAAAGGAGCTTTCCTATGTTGGCTTTGGATGTTAGAAATCTAAATAAGAAATATGAGCATTTCCAATTAAAAGATGTTTCCTTTCAAGTGAAAAAAGGATATATTATGGGTTTTATCGGCGCTAATGGTGCAGGGAAAACGACCACGATTAAATCAATTTTAAATTTGACTACTATTGATAGTGGGGAAATTAGTACTTTGGGTAAGAATTTTATCGAACACGAACTGGAAATGAAGCAGGTGATTGGATATGCATTTGGCGGAGTCAATTATTATACGAGAAGCAAAATCAAGAAAGTAACGAATGTGATTAAGAATTTTTACGAGAATTGGGAGGAAGAAACCTACTACAATTATCTTAAAAGATTTAATTTAGATGAAAATAAAAAAATTGCTGAATTGTCAGAAGGCATGAAAGTAAAATACAATTTGGCCCTTGCTTTATCCCATGGTTCCAAGCTTCTCATCCTTGATGAACCAACAAGTGGACTTGATCCAGTAGCAAGAGACAATCTCCTGGAGTTATTTCAAGAGTTGGTAGAAGAAGGCGAAGTTAGTATTCTTTTCTCCACTCATATCACTTCTGATTTAGAGAAATGTGCGGATTACATTACCTATATCCATAACGGAGAAATCATCAATAGTTCGGAGAAAGAGGATTTTATTAACACTTATCGATTGTTAAGTGGAGACGATAGTCAGCTCGCAAAGGTGAAAGACCAATTAATTTCCTACAAACAAAATTCATTTGGCTTTACAGGACTGATCCATGATCAAGACTTTGATCCGAAGTCAGATATAAACTCCGTACGTCCTAATCTTGAAGAGATCATGATCTATTTTTCAAAAAGGGAGGATATGTATGTATAACTTACTTATGAAAGAACTCAAGCTGGGTGTAAGTCCTTTCTTCTATATATTACCCCTATTGACTGGAGCGCTCATGTTAATTCCAGGATGGTTATACTTCATTGTCCTTCTGTACTTTTGCTGGATAACTGTCCCTAATATGTGCGGAACTTATAAATCACAGAATGATTTATTGTTTTCGTTTATGATGCCTGTCACTAAAAAGGATATTGTAAAATCGAAAATAGCGGTTATTGTCATCCTGGAATTATTGCATATTGTAATAGCCGTTATCTTCGGCATCATTAATACTCACGTATATCCTAATATGAACTACTATTTTTTTGGCCCAACTGTAGGTTTCTGGGGGCTGGGATTTATCATGCTGGCCATCTTCAATTTAATATTCATATCTATGTATTTTAAGACCGCCTATAAATATGGGGCTCCCATCATAGCTGCCATTACGGGTGCTATGCTATTTGCAGGAGGTTCAGAATGGTTAGGAATTAAAAATTCTATGTTGTATGACCTATTTAAAGGCAGTGGTTCTGATAATTTAGCCATTCACTTACCTATCCTGTTCACAGGAATGGCACTATTTGCAGTATTTACGATCATTGCTTATCATATTGCCATCAAACAATTTAAGAAAGTGGATATCTAATGAATATAGCAATTTCTAATACATCTGAAAAACCGATCTATCAACAGCTTTTTGAACAAATCAGTGCTCAAATTCTCAAGGGTGAAATTGAAAAAGGCTATAGCCTACCTTCCATACGGCAAGCAGCCAAGGAGCTGCGTGTTAGCATCATAACCATAAAAAAAGCTTGGGAAGAGCTTGAACGATGTGGTTTGATCTATACTGTAACAGGAAAAGGATGCTTCGCAGCCGAACTTTCAGATGAGGACATTCTTCAAAAGCGTAACGAAATGGTCGAAAAGCAGATGGCTATGGACATATCTTATTACAAATCTTTTGGTCTGACTTTAGAAGAGGTTGTTGAGCTTTTGAAGAAGGTATATTAAAAAAGGTGCAATCACAGTTGGATTGCACCTTTTTTTCACAAAAGTCCCATTGCAGAGTTTGTTTCTGCATCAAAAATGCATGTAAATAAACTATCCTGTTGCTCCATAGGTCCAGGTTTGATTTCTAACCAAGAGAGCAAAACAATCTTTGATTGAAACTCATTTTATTCTGTTTCCACTTCTCCCCTTACTTGAGATTGAACATACCCTTTCCATTTTCCATATTGATAGGCAAAGAAGAGTGCTCATGGGTAATAAGCCAAGAGTCGTCTGCCTTTTTCAAGCAGAATGTAAAGCGATTTGTCATTTGGCGAAGCTTCTCTTCTGATCCATTAGGGTAAGCGGCGTAAGTAACATCACAATAGGCAAATCCGATATTCACGCCTT
The DNA here is from genome assembly GCF_046719735.1 of Halobacillus rhizosphaerae. Classification (NCBI taxonomy): domain Bacteria; kingdom Bacillati; phylum Bacillota; class Bacilli; order Caryophanales; family Bacillaceae; genus Halobacillus; species Halobacillus rhizosphaerae. The sequence goes on along the minus strand of NZ_JAUTWQ010000008.1, from coordinate 106,391 downwards.
CTTCAATATCTAGATCAGTAAATTCTACTTGAAGCACCTCATCCTCTTCCTTTAGACCGTTAAACCAAGCGGCTACATTTTCTCTCCATGAGTCCTTCCCTTTACATTCCCAGCTTCCCCAGCAATCATAAATGTGGATGTCAGAAGCGTAGGCGGCCATAAATTTTTCAACATTTCTCTCTTGCACGGCATTCTTGTAAATTTCAAGTACTTCTTGAACTGTACTATTTTGATTTTTCATATAGTCCCCTCCTGTATAATAAGCGCGTTTCCATCCTTTTCATTTAACTGATTAATACTAGATAAAAAGGTTACTCCATATCAAGCTTTTTTTCTAAACATGCTCCCATCCAATATCTTCAAAAGACTTAAAATAAAGACATAATGACTGAGGTAAAGGATATATATGTTATAAAGTAGACCTATAAGGAGGCAGACTTTACATGGATATCAAGCCAACTGTAGATATTATAAACCCTGTTTTTCAAAGTACTAAAGGAAGGTTGTTTGCTGGAACTTCCGGGGTACTGAAAACGAGTTCTACTAGAAATGCATGGGCACAACTTGTCAATCCGCTGCATTCCCATGTGAATTTATATGTCTCTTTTTTTGCTTTGACAAACTTTTCGACAAAACTAGTAAAGGCAGATTTCGTGGTTAATGCTGACCCCCCTGGGACTCCTATATTATCATCAGATGTGAGTGTGCTGAAATTGGCCTCGAATCATAAACCTGTAGGACAAATTTTCTTTAACCCTCATGTTTCAGGTTCATTTTCAGGAGGAACGGTCATAGGTACACGGGCGCTTAGCCCACTAAGAACCGAGCTTGGCTTTAGAGTTGACGGTCGATTAATTATAGAACCAGGAACGAATGCCATGTTCTTTTTAACCAGTCGCACTTCTGCTGAATCTCAAATCGAATTCGAATGGTTTGAGAGTGAAGCCATTTTTTAACGAAGCAGATTTGTATCGAATCTAACTTCTTTACTTTAAGATCGGAGCCTTTTAACCATGATGAAGTCCGTTTGTTCTTCATCCCCCATAAAAAAAGAGTGCTCTCCTGTTTTAACAAAGCCCAATCTACTGTAAAAAGAAATAGCCTTCTCATTCTTTTCCCATACACCAAGCCAGATCCTACTTTTATTCTCTTTAAAAGCAATGTCCAAGGCTGTATTAAACAGATATTTACCAAGTCCAAGTTTCTGAAATTTATGGATAATGTAAATCCGCTCGATTTCAAGAGAGTCATCATCCATTTCTTCAGATTGAGCATCCCCAGTATTAACCTTTAAATATCCAGCGATTTCATTATGAACAGAAACAATAAAGAATTGCGATGAAGGATTAGATAATTCATTTTCTACTTGCTTTATGTTAAATGCCTCTTCCAAATAGGACTTCATATTTTCTGGAGAATTCTGATCTTCAAAGGTCTCCTTAAACGTCTCACAGCCAATTTCTTGAAGCATTTGGGAATCTTCCAAAGTACATCGTGTCATAGTTATATGCATGTAAACCCCCTCTCTCATCAATAATTTCTCTTGTTTCCCTTTTTACAAATTCCCAGTATGTTTTTTTCTTAAGATCGAACAGGTTCTTTGGATAAACCTTCTAGGACTGCAGCATTGGAGGTTACTTGTTACCGAGTTCTTCCGCTAAACCGATTAGAAGTCCTTCGACTCCACGAATGTAGCAGAGCCGATATGAGTCTTCATACTGAACCACTTCCCCAACGAGCTGAGCCCCATGCTTAGAGAGCCTCGCTACCATTTCGTCAATGTCTTCAACGGCGAACATGACGCGCATATAACCAAGGGAGTTGACTGGAGCGTTCCGGTGATCTGATATCGTTGGCGGGGTGAGAAATTGTGAAAGTTCAATTCGGCTGTTGCCATCTGGAGTAACCATCATCGCAATCTCAACGCTCTGAGAACCCAAACCGGTTACGTTCCCCGACCATTCTCCTTCCACTGTGGTTCTCCCTTCAAGCTCTAATCCAATTTCCTTGAAGAAAGAGATGGCGTCATCAAGGGATTCTACAGCGATCCCAATATTGTCCATTCTTAGTAATTTGTTTTTCCCCATCTTATTGACTCCTTATTAGAGAATTTTTCATCCAATTAACTTCATCATTATGAGCAATAAGCTACAACGTCCTTACAATGGAGGCAGATATCAAGAGTAAGGGTTTAACTAAGCATTCGATTTAATTATAAAGATTCCTGCTTTTATCTAACTCTTCGTTTTATGGATTCAATGCAGGTATCCAGCTCTCTTTTACCTTCTCCAGTCAAAATAAAAATGGAGCGAACTCTTTTGTTAGAGCTGCCCCATCTCATTCAGCCTGATTACCAGATAACCTGCAATAGATTTCGGATTAACATAGAAATCATGAATTCTTTTTGAAAGATTTAAATAGACTTACTAACCCTAATACAATTAAAACGGGCATGCCGACACCATAAAATACTGACTTGTAAGTATAGCTAAGCGTATTCAAACTACTTAACGCTGCTGAACCTAAAACAAAAAATAATACTATGATTAATATGAATCTATTTTCCATTTCCTTGTATCCTCCATATAAATTGACGATCTTCTCCCTGCCTTCAATAAGCGATAGTCACCATGCAGCTATTAATTCGATAGGTTAATATTCTAATTTACTTTTTCTACTTTAAATTTCAATCTGCACTCGCCCATGTACCCGGTTATAAAGTATAAACCGCTACGAAAATAATAAACCCTGCGGCAATGAGGGATGTGAAAGCATTTGGTTTTCTTTTTTGAAATTCTTTAACACCCGTAACAAGAAGCATTCCGCCCATTGCTAGCAGAACATAAGGTACTATTATTCCAATTGTTCCAGTTATCAAACCATAACTGGACATAGCAACTCCAACAGTTGCCAAAATGATTTTAAGTATTTTCACAAGTAGTCCCCCCACTAATAATAAATTCCTGTAATATCCGAACCGTTTCTTCTATGAAATTATTTAATCATGCCCTCTACTTTATTTCTAATCGAGGTGTCGTTCGTAAAAAGTATGTAACTCTGGCTGCTTGTTTTTATTACAACCCTTTCCGTCGTAGCATAAGGGTACCCGATTCTAACCGCGGTTCGCTCTTCTCCACCATAAGTGCTATCATTTAAGACTTCTGTAATTTCATTCTTTGGTATCTCCACTCTGCTAAGCTGCCACGAAATAATGACACTTCCGCTCTCCTCTTTCACCTTTATTCCTAACATCAATAATCCTCCATCGCTTACATTTTATTTCCAACTATCTATACGAAAAAGGTCCTGATTTGTTTCAAAAAAACTTATGTACTCTAACCTGAACTTTTCACTACCTTGCCCATGAACGAAAAAACGATTGCTCGAATTGAACAATCGCTCCAAATGTATTCCATTCCTAAACTTTTGCCATTCTTAGTAATCTCTGCCCCATAAGGAAAATAGTAAATCCCGTTCCCCATAAAATGAGCGCAGTGCCAAAACCAAGGAATGCCCAGCTCGCAATAATCTCGTGCTGTCCTATGTGCATGATCTCAGGTATGAAGAAGGTGACAATACCTAGAAGACAAATCAAAGTGCCTGTCACATAGTGAACGTTAACCCGAAAAAGGCGGGCCAAAGGAAAAAAATGAACACCTACAATTAGTGCCATCACTGGGAAAAAATATTCGAAGTGGTCTGTTGCATTGCAAATAATGCTGGCCATTGCAATCAAGAAACCTTCAGCGCCGAAAGTAATCCCGAAACCAATACCGATACGTTTTCCTTGACGTGCCCCTTCTTCACTTACAGATTTCGAAAGACCTCTTGAAACCGCCACCAACATAAAGCAGCTAACCAACAACGCAATCGCAATCAGTAAAACAATGGGTAACACCCAGTTCGATCCCCACCCTTGAAGTCCCCCCATTCCTATCCCTGCCCATGCTGTTCCGAAAAATGCCATAAAAAATACACCTGAAGCAGTTCCACGCACTTCATTTTTAGAGATGGCTCTTCCCAAGTTTCGAATACCTCCCCGTTTCACTACAACTGATATTCTTTTCCTTCTGAACTTATTCAAGTTCGATTTTAATATCCCTTGTTTTCATCCGGTTGCATCCAAGTCATCAAGTTATTTCTTGCTTGATTTTACAAAAATACTGAGAGCAATAACCATTGCAATCCCAACGCCGATTAAAGAACCCATCCTCTACACTCCTCCTGAAATGAGTTTCCTTGTTATGTTTTACGTTGTTAAGTCACTTAAGTTTCAATGATCTTCCTGTTATTAGAGATAACACTCTGTTCTATTAGGGTTACTACATGAACAATTTATTTATCTGCAATTCGCCTAAATGCATGACCATATGGATCTGTTTCTAATCGCTTTCTAATGACATCTGCACATTCTTTAGGGGATAAAACAGATGTATCCAGTTCCAAATCATAAATACCAGGTAAATGAACGAACTTTTGCCATAGCATCACAGGCTGAGGTATACTTCCATCTTCCGTGTAGCCTGAATCCCATGTTTCAATACGTCGCTTCATGACTACATCCAAGGGGCAGTGGATACCTACGAACAACACCGGGAAGTCTTTTAAAATCTTTGCACAGTTAGAAAGGATCCCCGTTTTAGTTGAATAGAAATCATGATGACCAACATCCACTACTACGTTTAATCCCAGTCGACTGTGTGAAGCAATTGACTCATACATGGCTTGATATAAAGTAACAATTAACGGCTCTAGGTCGGGACGTTCTCCACCTGGTCTTAACCCTATCCCCGGCTGGTAACGCTGAGGTGTCATTTTCATAAATGAATCCACGCCTAGATTGATCCAAACACCATCAAAAGTATCCTGGACACTTGAAGCTATACTTGATTTTCCTGACCGAGGAGTTCCATTTAGAACCACAACTTTACCGAGTCCGTTTGTATTTGGCACTAGAATTTCTCCTCTCTCTGAAGATTACTATCCATTTAATCTAACTGTGGAACGCAGCTATTTTTTTTAACCCTAAAAGAAAAGGGACTCCCTCTTATTGCATCAAGCGATTTTATAATCTAGCTTCCTTATTTTTCATATGTATGTCTGGAACCTGAAAACAAGCTTATTCTTTTCTTTCGTTATGTGCTCCCATGTTCTTTCTCATATCAAACAATAATTCAATCAACGACGCATGATAAGGAATAAAGATACCTTCTGAAATCATCTGGACAATGTCATCCTTTGACGACCATCTTACCTGCTTTACTTCTTCAGTCGGCAGGGGAAGGTTTGAGATCTTTACATCGCTTTCCATAAGATAATAATCATCAAAACCATTTTCAAAGTTAGCAGTAAGAGAAGGGCGGCAATTTCGAAGGTTCAGTGTGTACCCAAGTTCTTCTTTCACCTCTCGTTCCGCTGCTTGTTGACTGGTCTCACCTGCGATAGCACTGCCTCCTACGGTAATATCCCACATGTTCTTCCAATCTTCCTTATCTGGCTGACGCTGTTGAATCAGCATTTCACCTTTTTGATTAAAAAAACAAACATGAATGACTACATGATAAGCACCTTGTTCAAAGGGATCTCCACGGTACATCTGCTTGCCCGTCAGGTTTCTGTCCTTGTCGTAAATGTCCCACTTTTCCATGCTCCCACTCCTAAACGCTTCTTTTATGTACCCGCTTATCTAGACTCCTAGATTAATTAAGCAAATTTGAATTAATTTTTAACCAGAACTATCCCTTTTACATTGAAATCAATTATTAGACTTCCGAGGCTTCTTCTTTAAGGCAGATGGTATAAACCAATAACCTATAATAACTCCTGCTATTACACTGCCTATTAAATGATTTTTGTTCATTCCTTCATTGTTTAGAAAGCTTAGAAAAAGGGAGATTCCAGCCATTAATGCGGCCATCCCTAACGCAAATAGTAATCTTTTTTTATAACTCATGCGTTCTCTCCAATCATTGAATTACATAAAGCTACTGCCTTTTAATCTCTGTACCCGAATCCAATGATTTTATGACTTTTGCTATCTGCATAAACTCCAATACCACCTAATGTAGGGTTATCTTCGTCTGAAGGAAAATCCACTAAATAAACTTCTTTTCCAATAAAGTTGTTATCTTTAATCATTCCCATTCCTTCTCTAAGAGTGATCTGCTGAATACTTGCTTCCTTCCCAGAGCCTACGATATGTTCTTTCTTCTCTTCTGTAAGTTGTTCCCAAACATCCTCTCTGACATCTTTATTTGTGACTTTTGTTTGGTTATGAGTAACTTTTGGGTCGGTTTTACTTGCTTGTTCATTTTGATCTGAACAAGCAGACAAAGTAATGCTTACAATCGAAATAACTATGACCAACCCTATTTTTTTCATAGGATTTTCCTCCTTGTGTACAGGTATTAAATTAGACGATGTATTACTTTGAAAGTTTCATTAATATGAGAAGTACTATCATCAAATGATTATTTCTGGCACCTCTGTTCTTTAGATAATAGCTCCTCTACTTATACAATCAAGGGCGATTGCATTTTAGCAATCGCCCTTGATTGTATAAAACTCGATTTCAGTAAATGTTGCTTACTTTAAATTCCCGTGAAAGTCGTGAGATGCTGCTTCAACCTTCTGACCCTTTATCTACCAGGGCTCGTGGTAACCTTGAATCTAATACTTGTTCTAATAGAAGTAGTTTCTTCAACTTTAATTCTTTCAATCCTTACCTTTTCAGTGTCAATATTCTCGAATAGTTTTAGTCCTTGCCCAAGAAGAATCGGCATAATATCTATGTGTAATTCATCACAATGCCCCGAATTAAGGCATTGCTGAATGGTGCTTGCCCCACCTATAACTTGAACAATAGTATGACCCGCTGCTTTCCTTGCTTGAGAAACAGCACTCTTAATCCCATCCGTTACAAAGGTGAAGCTAAGTCGATCATTTTCTTTGGGATAATTTGCTGGAGGTGCGTGTGTCAAGACAAAGATGGGAACTTGAAATTCATAGTCCTCATTTGCCCACAGAAATGGATCAGCCATCTCATACACATGTCTCCCCATAACAACTGCACCCGTTTCTTTAGTCATTTCTTTAAAAGAAAATGCCTCAAGGAGTTCAGAGAAATCTGGATTAAGATGTTTGGCGCTTCCGTTTCTGTCATTAATAAAACCGTCCAAAGACATGGTCATACCAGCAATTACTTTTCCCATAGCAAACCTTCTTTTCAATTATTTTTTTGTACAAGTTATAGAAAAAACTGTTTGGTGAATATATTACTGTTCCTCCACCTACTAATAATTAGTAGGATGATAGATCAATGAGATGAACTAAAAGTTTAATTCTACTAACTGTTATTTCTCGTGACTCTCATTGTTCAGGAGACTAAATATCCCCAATCCAAGAGCAAGCCACGGAAACCAAGGTACAACACTATGAGAATAACTAAAATGAACATGAGGAAAACCTTGAGCAATCCCTAATAATGTAAACAAAAGAATGGAAACAGATAGGTAAATGGCTGGCACCAATTTGTTCATACGATCACTCCTTTGTGCATGGAAAGTTTGCTAAATCGCTACTTTTAAGAATCAACCTGGATTGCTATAACTATCGACCCTTATGTATTGTTTATATGTAAACGGTAATAGAGGAAAACGCAAACGGCGTAACAAGGCGCGGCTAAACAAATGAAAATCATGCCTGAATATAACTCTTCTTTATCATATCGATCTAGATTTGCTGCGAAATACAGCAGCCAGGATACCAGAGACGCTCCAGCCATTAAATAGTGAAACTTTTCCTCACTTAAGCTAACCTTTTTATTATCACCGATAACCATCCCCCGCTTTTTCAGAGTCTATACGATGAGCTTAATCAACCCCGACTTTTTCACTTCTTCTTTCTAATAAAATCTTATCATGCCATCTTCCGTCCATTTTCCCTAATCGTTCCCGCCGTCCAACTTCTCGAAATCCATTTTTATAATGAACTTTGAGACTTGCTTTATTTTCTGGTAAGATCCCAGCTTGCAGGGTCCAAAATCCATTTTCCTCGCTTTTTTGAATAAGTGCGTTTAATAGTAACCCTCCTATTCCTTTTCCCATACTACATTTGCTTACATATACACTCACTTCAGCAACTCCTGCATAAACACTTCTCTTTGAGACAGGGCTTAGAGCGGCCCAGCCTAATATCCCCTCTTTTGAACGGGCAACGATTCGGCATTCAGGTGAATGACTGTTATCCCAAGCTCTCCATGATGGAATTTCTTTTTCAAAGGTTGCATATCCCGTCTCTATTCCTTCCCTATAAATTTGGCTCACTTGGCCCCAGTCTTCTGGAAGCATTTCTTCAATATAAATTTCCTCTCTCATGAAACGACCTTCCTCACTCAAATTTGATTTGAACCTTTTCCCTTAGTGTAAAGCTTATTTTTCTTGTTGATTTTCTTTCCAAATGCTTGAATGAATGGCTTTTATATAATCCCCATTTTCTCTTCGTACCGCTATGGCTTCAGAGGTGTTTATCCCTTTGATCATAAAATATTCAGTTCCTTCCTTGAATAGATTGGAAGAATTTTTAGTTGTTTCATTCTGTTCTTGTTCCAGATAGATTTCTACTTCCCCTAAGGGTTTACCGATATCTTGTTTTTCCACCTGTTCGGATTCAGTAACTACATAACTTTCCCCTTTCCACTTAACAAAGTCATACGCCCAACTATTACTGGATTCTCCTTGCTGTGAACAACCAACCAAAATAATAATCCATAAAATGCTAAGTATTGAGAGAATAAATTTTTTAATCGCTATCCCTCCCCGAAGTGTCAAAGGCAGTTCTACCATTAAAAATAGGAAAGGTCTCAAACTTCGATATGGAAAACAACCTAACCCCTGACGAATCAGGGGTTAGGTTGTTTTCTTTACGTAACAGCACTTGTGAATGGAAAGAAATGAGCCGCTTTCCACTCCTATCTTCAGATGCTTTAAGATTTCATTCATCAAGCTCAATGAGATCCGTTTCAGGCGGGACATACCCAAGCTGTCTGCCTATCTTGACGATTTGTCCTTTGTGATGAAATTCGTGGGTAATCGGATGGGTGAAAAGCCATAAGGAGGTGAACTGCATGCTATGACCACTTGCAAAGGATACTTGAACGGTTTGATCCCAATTGCCTTCAAATTCATTCAGGAATTCTTCGACGAGTTCATCCGTTTCTTTAAACAGCTCGCGCATGTCCTGAACAGTGGTAATGGACTCTGGCGTTATTTTGGGAAGGGATTTTCCAAGGGCACGCTTCCCCATCCAGACACGATAACAACCGGCTACATGAGCATGAAGACTGCAAATGGAATCTCCCGCAAAACTTTCAAGCTCTTTTACATAATCGGATGGTGACATCGTTTCACAGTATTCAAATAAAGTTTCTCTTGTGCGTTTGATCCAGTCATATTGGATTGCGAATTGATCCATTTTCACACTCTCCCTCTAGAAGTTAAGGTTATTCATAGTACTCCTTATACTTCCATAAAAAGTGCCATTCTCCTTCTTTAAAAAGTCATCCGGGCCCTGATATCTTCGAATTGTCCGGGAGAAGCAGCGTTTCATCATTCGCCCATTGCTACTAAATACCTCTTTGAAATCCCATTATGCTGCACGATTAGGATAGGAGATTTTTCTTTTGTTTGATAGATTTCAGCACCACGGGGCGCCTTCGTTGCCATTCCTTTTTTAACTTCGCCTATCTTTTCTCCTTTTTCATATTCTTTTTCTTCTATCCAATCTATACCATGGACATAGACGGATCCATCCTCTAATTCGATAAGGTCAGCATGAGGATTCATCGTTAATACCTGACTTTTTGACAACATTCCGCCTTGATGGGACCCTGGGGAGCACCCACATACAAGCAAGATAAGTAACGTTGAAATCACCGATAAAAGCTTTATGGCTCGTCCCTCCTAAATAGAATCATTGTCAGCTCCCTTTATAAAAAGCACCGTAAAGATCAGGTCATTCATTGCTTCTCTTGTCTTTTTTAGGCTTTAAAATCGTTTTCTGCAGAGGGGCTCCTCCCATAACTACATTTCTTTCAATAAACACATACTTCTTCCCATCGATAATGAATTCTTGATTTCCTACATAGCTGACTTCTCTGCCTTGTTCCTCCAGCTCTACCTTGATGGCTTGCATATATGCTTTATAATCTCGATACCTTTGATCTAGGTCGATTACAATGCGGCCTTTTCCATAGCCTTGTAATACGACATAAAATACGTAAACGATAGCGGAAAACAGGAGTAAAAAGATGATGATATTAGCTGCATGTGCCACTGTAGACCGCCTCCCAGTGAAAATTTGTAATTGGATGCCCCTGAACCGCTGCCATAGCCAGTTTCATACAGGATCAAGACAAGTGGGACATGAAGGACAGGTACCATTGTCTCGAGGAGCACGGAAGAGCGTGCCCCCGCCTATAAGTGAAATAGGGGGGCATAGTGAAAAGGGACAGAGAACCTGTCCCTCACCCATTCCAGCGAAATAGTTTTGTTCCTGCTGCAATGAAGACTACACTAATGGCGGTTAAGATTAGAATTTCTTTTCCATAAGAAATGAATGAAGCTCCTTCCACCCAGACACCTCGCATCATATACAAGCCATAAATGACTGGGTTGATAATCTCCATCACGCTCCGCAGCACATTGCCGAACATTTCCGGCGGGAACGTTAAGCCTCCGAGGAACATTTGGAAATAAAAGAGGATGAGAGCAAGTGCCTGATAGGTCCGTGCTTTTAAAAATAAGGCGCTCAGGAAAAAGGCGATAGCGAATTCGAACAGATTAATTAGCACAATCGTTAACGTTACATTCACCATGTTGCCAAAGGGGATCGTAATGCCTTTGGTAATGACAGCCATTACCGCAAGCAGACCAATTCCAAACAGTTGCAGAATAATCACAGCTAGAAAAATGGAGATGGCCACTTGAATCGGATTCAGCCCCATGACTTTATATTTTAAGAAATAGCCGTGTTCCTTGTAAGTAACCATCAATAATCCGAAGCTCATGAACAGAGTATTGATGATAATAATTGGAATATAGGAAGGAACGAGGTACTGCTGAATGGCCACGCCCCCTGTTGCCTCCTGACTGCCAAATAAATTACTGAAAATAATAAACATCAAAACGGGAAAGGCAAGCGCAAAAAATAACGTCAGGAAGTCTCTGCGAAACAGCCGAAATTGGTAGCTGGCTAACGCCATCATATTACCCATTCACGATATCCCCCTCATCATTCATCGCGTATCCGCCAATTTGGATGAAGATTTCCTCGAGCGTCATCTGCTTAATTTTCACATTTTGAAAAACGATATGATTTTGGACTAGAAATTCGAAAAAAGCGTATTCTCGATCGGCTTCTACTTTAAAACGGTGGACGTCTCCTTTTTCTGAAACGCGTTCAAAAGGGAGGAATTTCAGTTTGTCCGCACCGCTTGTCACTTCAATTTCTATCCACTTGTCATCCTTGGAGTATTGGTCCAGCAAGTCTTTGATTCTTCCTTCGAGAACGATTTCGCCATGCTTGATCACAAAAAGACGATCAGCGAGGAACTCCACTTCATCCAGAAAGTGACTCGTCAAGAAAATCGTGACGTTCTCTTCCTTGTTGATCTTCCGGATCATCGCCCAGATTTCTCTTCTTGCGACGGGATCTAAACCTGTCGTGAGTTCATCAAAGAAAATGATTTTCGGACTGTTAAACAACGTAAGCAGAATCGACAAGCGCTGCTTCTGACCCCCGGATAAATGCTTCACCAGGAGATTGCGTTTTTCGTATAGGTCAAATTGGGAAAGTACCTCATCGATATTTTTCTTGCTTTTCGTCAGCTTTTTATACAGTTTGCAAATGTCATAGACTTTGCCGTTGTCTTCGTAATAGTTTTCTTGAAACTGTACGCTAATATGATCATAGATTTTCTTCCGGTCGAAATCATAAACAATTTCCCCGCTGTCAATTCCGTGAACCTGAGTTAAACAATGAATCAAGGTACTCTTTCCCGCTCCGTTGTGACCGATTAAAGCAACGATTTCTCCTTGCTCGATCTCCAGGGAAATGTCTTTTAACACGTGAAACGCACCAAAATATTTATTCAGCTTTTCAACTTTCAGCATGGCAATCTCCTTATCCGGGACAGGGGACCGTTCCCTATGTCCCACATTTTTATAGGGGTTGGACAGGAGGGACAGGAACCTCTGTCCCTTCGGATATCGAAATACATCCATAGTAAAGACGATCCCTGCGCCTCAATACTGTCGTTTTGCAGGATTCAACTGTGTTAGGGTATGCGCCACTAATATTGTAAGCAAGACGTGTTCCTTCCCATAGTAATTCATTCTCTGCTGATGTATGTTCCTTTGCCTCTGATTATCTTTACGAGTGAGTTTTGAAAAAGATTCAGATAATTTCATTGGAGTGGGGGCTGGGGGGACAGGAACTTCTGTCCCTTCGAGTGATGAAATATATTAATGGGTGGGGAAACTATAAAGAGGGATACGATAGTTGAGGGGAGATTTCTTGAAGATTCCTACAAACGACCAATAAGACTTTTTGATAGACCCGTAATCCTTGCTATTTGCCGGATGGACACTCCTTCCACTCCTTTTAAATCAACGAGCAACTGGTTCCTTTTCCGTTTCTCCATCCGCTGAAGCATGCTGCTGTTTGGGATCCCTTGAAGCAGGAGACGATTTCTAACTTCATCATCTGTGAGCTTCACAGGCTTTTCATACCTAATTTTCGGCTCAGACTTCGTTTCTTCCATAAGGGCCAAGTACTTTTCAATAGCCACCTTCCTCTCTGTCGAAAACAATTTCAGCACCTTTTCCTTGTCAATTCGATTTCCATTCTCTAGATAATCATGGATACTTGTCCATTTGCTCTCCCATACATCCTCTACTACTCCTGCTTTTAAAGGATTTTGATGAATGTAACGCAGAACGGCGAAAAATGAAGAAAGCGTTTGGACACAGTCGCTGTAATACCGCTCCTGAAAAAGGTGTCCGCAGCGGTCATATTTCTGGTTATACCAGTACACATAGCTCGAGCAGATCCGCTTCATGAATTGAGACACTGTCTCGTGAGACTCTTTTAGAAGAAGATGCACATGATTATCCATCAGACAAAAACTATACAGTTCGAACCTGCTTACTTGCTTATACCTGAGCAGTGTTTCGAGGAACTTGTGCTTGTCTTCTTCCATTTCAAAAATCGTCTGTTTGTTGATTCCTCTCATTACAATGTGATAAATACCGTTTGCGCTTTTCACTCTTGGTTTTCTTACCAACGATCGAGTTCACCTCCTTACAAACTTTTTTTGTGACACTATCATTACTTCTCTTTTCACTTTGATTTTCCTGCAAATAATTGACAGAATACCTGTCCCTAATCCCTATACAGGAATACATATTTTTTGTACAGGTCCGGATGATAATGTAGGTCCTCTCCGTGGGATGAACTCAGGATGTTGGGTTCAATCTCATCAATAAGGAGACCACTATCTATATTTTCATTCATATCCACACTGAATTTTCGAATCGGTGGATGCAGCCCATCTTTACTCGTAATAAAAAGATCCCCACACAAAACCACATTATCCTTTTCATGATGAAAAATAACATGACCTGGGGAGTGACCGGGTGTTAGATAATAGCTGAGTCCACTTTTATTTAGTATAGCGTTCGTTAAGGGTTGAACGATATTTGCTACACGATTTTGTTCAAGATGATCTTTATTGGGATAAGGAGCCTGGCCATTAATATAAATGAGTTCATCTTGATGAGCATAGATTGGTAGATTGTAGGTTTCCACCCACTTCCAAGCACCTTGAATATGATCACTATGACCGTGGGTTAAGAAAACAGCTTTTGGACTGCCCAGCGATTCAGCTGCTTTCATTTGATTTTCTACTAAGCTGTCCACACCAGTATCCACAATATAAATATCCCTTCCATTTTTAATAAGCCAGGTGTTTACAGGGAATTTGATGTTATTTACCGGCAATTCTATAAAGGATTCAACTTTATATACATTTTTCGTTAATTGGACTAGATTCATGCGATCCCTCCTCTTTAAATTCTCAAGCCGTATTCGAGCTTCATTTCGAAGTTATTGATACTATAGAATAAAATAAGAGAGTTTAATAGTAGGCACAATTTTGTAACTCTATGAAAAGAGGCGTGATGAATGGGAAATCGAGTGACTAAATTCGAGGTTTGTAGTATCGAAGTAAAGAAAGCTTGTCCTATTGAAACCACCTTAAGTATTCTCAAGGGGAAATGGAAGGGGATTATCATTTCTATTTTGTCGGAGCAAGCAGTTCGATTTAATGAATTAAAGCGATTGATTCCAGGCATTACTCAACGAATATTAACTTTACAATTAAAGGAACTAGAGGAAGATGGCATTGTAAATAGAGATGTCGAATACACGGTTCCAAGAAAAGTGGAGTATTCATTAACAGAACAAGGGAAAGCTTTATTCCCTGTCATTGAAGGGATGAGGAATTGGGGGACTCGTTATTTAGATTCGAACATTGACCTCGATTTGAACTAAAAATGCCACAGAATAAGGGAATACGACGATGCTTCTCCCTACGCCCGCTTTTAAATTATAAGTTTGCAGAGGATAAATACTACGATCAATATACCTATGCCTAATGCTCTCACGGCATATAACTGACCTTCTGATAAAGGTTTGCCTTGTGTACTTCTCCAATAAGGATAAAAATATCCTACAAGAGGGATTGAAACGGCTCCTAAACATAGGAGTATGGAAACGAGTGGATTCATTTAAACAAACTCCTTTCCTGGTGGGACATCGGGGAATCGTCCCTATTTTTTGATATTTATAACTAACCCTATTGTTTTCGAGCCAAGAAACGTGCCTCCCTGGCTATACCAATGAGCACTAAGTAAAATCTTATGAGTGCCATGCCCATGGACTGGAATCGTATCCTTATCCACCGTGGCATCTACAATGCTTGAACCATTCTTTAACATCATATAACTAACTTTATCCGGTGATTTCCCTTTTATTTTTATATAGATATCTTGTTGAGAAGTTACACGGACGGGCTGAATACCTTGTGTATCTTCATTAATGTCTACTGTTCCTCTAGGAAAAGAGGAATCTTCGCTGCATTGTTCGGCCCAGCACTCCGATATGATTTGCTTATTTATTTTTTCTCCACCTGCTTTCAGAATAATCTCCGGCTTTTCTTTTAACTCACTGAGGCTGGTAGATTGATTTGAAGAATCGTTACTTAATGGCTCTTGATCCGCTGCCTCGTTGCTACTATTAGATTGGCAGGCAGCTAATAATAACAACAGCAGCACATATAGTGTTTTTTTCATTGTTCCTGCCTCCTTAATAACAAGTAAAAACCCCAGTTTTTTTAGGTTTATATTTTCCGTGAATATCTTAAGGAGATGTAATTTTCTTCTTCAGTATTAGAATAGGCAAGTTTCTCGGCTACCTTCTTAAAGCCTCTTTTCTCATAAAAAGGAATCCCCTTCCTATTCCCTTTTTGTACCGATACCCATTGTTCTTCCGCACCTTTATCCCGCTGAATATCCGTTAAAAAATTCAAGAGTTTCGTCCCTATACCTTCGCCACGTCGGTCAGGGTCCAGATATAAAACAAATACTTCACTCTTGTCATCTTCAATCATGCCTCCACCGATTGCACCGACGACATCGGTTCCATCAACGGCTACGATATATCCATCCCAGCCATCAGCTTCATCCAACTCTGTAGAAATACGCTCATAATTATAAAAGCGCTGGTTATTTCTTTTTATGTTTTGTATGTTTCGGATTCCTTCATAGGTATCTAAACAACCTTCACAGCATACTCTGGAAATTCCCTCAATATCTTTTACGGATGCTCGTCTAATATCAACCATATACTTTCCTCCATCCATTTTTTTCTAATTATATCAATTCCTTAGAGAAACCTGTTGTAAACATAACAAGGATTACTAGAGCGGAACAAAAAAGAGACAGTGGTACCTGTCCCCACTGTCCCTCTCCTATATAGTTGTGTGACGAAAACAGCTGTTAATATGGTCATCAACCATTCCAACCGCTTGCATAAAAGAATAGATTGTTACGGGACCGACAAATTTGAACCCTCGTTTTTTCAGGTCTTTACTTAATTGTGTGGATAAATCTGTTTGGGCTGGGAGAGAGTCATTCATTTCCCAGTCATTGATGATCGGTTTAAAATCAACGTAATCCCATAAATAATTAGAAAAACTCCCAAATTCCTTTTGTATTTCTAAGACGCAGTTCGCATTATTTTTCACGGATCGAATTTTTGCCATATGCTTGATCACTTGATAATTTTCTTTGATATCTTCTAACTCTGTTTCGTTTAATGACGAACAATAGCTGATATCGAAGTTATTAAATGCTTCTTTGTAGCTGTCTCTTTTAGACAGAACAATACTCCACGATAAGCCTGCTTGAGCGCCTTCCAAGGTGAGCATTTCAAATAGATAACGATCATCATAGGAAGGGACGCCCCATTCCTTATCGTGATATTCTCGCATACGTTCATTATTACCAGGCCATAAACATGTACTCACTTACTCCACTTCTCCTTTATGGGACACTGGGGACAGGTACCACTGTCCCTTCATGTACCAAGTATACATTTGTAGTTTGATAAGAGCATCGACTTTGTTTGTGTTCTTTTGAAAACGAAACGATATAAACTCAAAAATGGGACAGGGAACCTGTCCCTGTTGTCCCTTTAAACTCCTAAATCGTACATACAGCAGCTGCTTACTTGTTATGGGAAATGAATTTTTGAGTAAGTAATCCAGCGTTGAATATAGATGGGACATTGGGGACAGGCACCTCCGTCCCCACAGATACCCAGTGAAGAATAAGGCACAATGGATAGTTTACATACACTTGAAACCGAAACCAGTAGGTTCAAAATTACTTTTTTCAGGAAGTAGGGACAGGGTTCCTGTCCCTACTGTCCCTGGAAACTGGGACAGAGTACCTGTCCCTGTTAATCCAAGTGACGGCAATGAAGTACCCTATGATAGGGGAGGTTCCATACCCCATAATAGGCACCGGGAAATTACCCATGAACGTTACAATTATAGTCATTAGGAAATAAACTCCCAATGAATAGGAGATCATATTTCTTCTAATAACAAAGGGAATGAATAACAAAATAAGAGACACAATTCCTGCGACCAGCCAGAACTCCCCCATATCTCCAACTAAAAAGATAATCCGTTCAACATAAGGAACGGGAGCTAAGTCATCAAGAAAAATCCACGACAGGATCACGAATACTGCGGTAAGGGTAAGACTTAATAATTTTATAAAACTATTACTCACCTGTTTCACCAGAATGATGGCCATCCCACAGGCAAATGACGTTAATTGGCCAGCATCTGGTTGAAGTAACAAAATGATAAACGTGAATAAGATGATTCCAATGAGATAACCCGGGTGATGGCTCCTTGATAATCTCCCTAATTGAATAATCAGCAAAGGCAGAAGGATACTTGCTATGTAAAAAGTAAGCGGTCCAAACGATAGCCACCGATGGACGCCGTCTATCCCCTCAAAACAAAAGGGTAAAATTAATAAAGCTGCGATCACCAAAGCCGGATAAACGCGAGCTTTCCTTGCGTTCTTCTTGTTCTTAATTAAAAGAATAGAACACACAACAGTTCCTATTAGCCAGATGAATAGGTTCTGAATCCAAATACTAACAGGAACTCCATACGAAATCATGGCAAGAGTTCCTATTAAAATAGCGGGAAGCATAAGAAAATATAGAAGAATATGCTTTAAATTTTTCATGATTATAGATCCTTTCATGGGACACTAGGGACAGGTACCTCTGTCCCCAGGGGTAGTGAGAGACATGGCAGAATATTAGATAAAAGATGTCCTTATTTTCTAGATCCATTTTGGTATAAATTACGATTAAGCAGCGGGGACAGGGAACCTGTCCCCGCTGTCCCACCTGCATGTTAGCCCCATTCTTTATCAAGCTTATAGATCTTTAATTTGTAGTTCATAAATGTGTAATAATCTTTCACAACTACATAGTCTTCATTACTTGTTTTAATGATATAGGTATGATCTCCTTTATACTCTACTGACTGCACGTCCTCTTTAGAAATTTCTGCTTTGATTCCTTTTTCATTTAATATCGTTGCGGGGTTTATATCCATAATAAAATTATATGGAGAGAATAGAGAAAGAATTAACATAAGAACGGCAGTGAGTATAAATGTTAGAGAAATGATTTTCCATTTTTTCATTAGATCCCCTTCTCCTTCAATTACATGAGTTTACATTGATGTCTATGTACTATGTTAAATAACTTCCTGATAATTAGAAAAAAACTTCCATTCACCCGTCTCTCCCTTCCACGTTATTTTGGATATCCATCACAAAATTAAAGCTACTATTTATACTACGACTGGACGTTGGGGACAGGTTCCCTGTCCCCTCTGTCCCTTCTAATACAGTCAATGGTTATGTATCCAAACACAAAGCTGAAAATCATTACTCCCCCTGTATATTGGCTTAACAGTACATGGGTGAGAGGTAAATCTATAGAAATAATATTAGTGAAACTTAATAGTGGAGCGACCATCACATAAACAGCTGGAATTCCAACTCCTAAAAATTTCCCAAGATTAAATCCTTTTGCGTTATCTTTCCTGACCCGTTTCAACAAACCAGGCAGCGCAAATAGAACCCCCAATAGTATTGGATATAACAAACTAAAAGTCACGACAGGTATAAAGTTATAATTCATTTCCGCTTGCTTATTTAGTGATTTATAGATAAGTAAAAAAACGATTAAAGCACCTATCATTACTAATGTGTAACAAAAATAACTGATGAACTTTTTAATAGTCATCTTCTCCTTTTAATAATTTCAATTGTAAGCAATTTACCAATATAAGTTAGTACTAACTATGATAAATTTACACTTTATCAATAACAAAGCTTAATCTCTTGAAGGTCTTACGCTTAAGAATTATCTATTCCATCGGCAGTTAGATCCTTGCCGAAACTAGTTATAGAACTTGATGTTATAATTTTGTGCTCTTTGTTTAAGAGCCTTACTTTTACCGCGTTACTCTGAGTTATCAACTTCTCCAGCGCCACTTCCTCTCCTTTTCCTTCCACCCGAATTGTACTGCCAGCTTGCAGAACCGTATGTGGTTTTACTTCATAGATCTCTCCTGGAGCATTCCCAGAAGTATTTTCACCCACAATCATTTTACTTTTAGAAGTTTCCAGCTTGGATTGCAGTTGGCTGCTATTAATCTCGAATTCTATATAAAAAGGTTCAGAAGACTTGGGTGAATGATTTTTTATAAAGGTGGAAAACGTTAGGGCTTGTCCCCCTTTTCCATCAGGAATAAGGACCACCTTGCTCTGATCTGTAATGTTTAAAGTATTTGTATTCGAGCAGCCTGTACTAAGGAAAAAGAACAGCAAAACAGCGCTGAGCAAAAGAATTCTTTTCATCTAAAATCACCTTACTTTCATGTACGCCAGCCTTACCCGATGATTTCTATTCGATTAATTCTATCTTTCCCGCTGTATCCTGGGCTGGACAAGAATCATTAAGTCCGTTTTCCCCCCACACTTTAACTCGTTGACCTTCCTTATAGTTTGAGAAAGAATCGAACATACCGTTTGGATGAAAGATGATGGCATCACATTCGTTAAGCTTGGATTGACGCAGGTCATCGAGCGTCATCGTTATTGCCTGCTGCTTTGAAACATTACCAGAAACTAAAAGGTCATGATCATTTACGGTAATAATGTAGCCTTCTATCGTCGGAGGTTCTGCATAGGACGAGCTACTTTGCTCGCATCCAGAAAAAGAGAGGACTACTAATGAGGCAATAAGAAGGACTTTCTTCATAAAAAACCATCCCTTAATAGAGCTCGATCATTTCATACTTTCCTCTCCCCTAATTATTTCAAATTATTTACAGATACTCAAGCGAACCT
This sequence comes from Halobacillus rhizosphaerae, assembly GCF_046719735.1. Taxonomy (NCBI): domain Bacteria; kingdom Bacillati; phylum Bacillota; class Bacilli; order Caryophanales; family Bacillaceae; genus Halobacillus; species Halobacillus rhizosphaerae. The sequence goes on along the minus strand of NZ_JAUTWQ010000008.1, from coordinate 86,319 downwards.
TATGTAATATAGTACTTGATCACTAAGCCCCGTTTGCCGCTGAAAGTCCTTTCTGCTTTCACAAGAAAAAATATTTATGTATAATACAAACTAAGAAGAAATAATTTTTCAAAAATTAAGTAAAAGATAGTTCTCAGCTATAAACGTAAATGAACTTTGTTTAATTACACCATTTTTTGTATCCGCTTACAGTTGAATGAGATTTTTTTTAACTTCTGAACCACCTGCCTGCCATAGAAAAACCTACACATCCCTATAAGGAGAGATAATCTTGAGTAAATTTAAAGTTTTGATCGCCGATTACACTTATAGTACGTTAGAGCCTGAACAGAAGATTCTCGAAACCGCAGACGCCGAAATGATCACGGCCCAGTGCCGTACCGAAGAAGATGTCATTGAAGCGGCCCAGGGAGTAGACGGAATCATCTGCCAGTATGCTCCGATTACGAAAAAAGTGATTGACCAGTTGGACAACTGTAAAATTGTGGCCCGTTACGGGGTTGGTTTTGACACGATAGACGTTCCCGCCGCTACGGAAAAAGGCATCATGGTCACCAATGTGACGGACTACTGCCTTGATGAAGTCTCGAACCATGCGTTCGCTCTCTTAATGGCTTGTGCTCGAAAAGTTGTTCAGCTGCATGAATCCGTGCAAAATGGCACGTGGGATTCGAAAATAGCCAAGCCGATTTACCGGCTTAACGGACAGACCCTCGGGTTAATTGGTTTAGGTAATATTCCACAATCCCTCGCTGTTAAGGCAAAAGCGTTCGGGCTCAACATTCTCGCTTATGATCCATTTGTATCGACTGACTTAGCAAAAGAACTAGGCGTGAAGCTTGTGGAACTAGATGAGCTGTGTGCGGAGTCCGATTACATTTCCGTGCATCCACCGCTGAACAAACATACAGAGGGTATGATCAGTGACAACCAATTTAAGGCGATGAAAGAAACAGCCTATATTATTAACACTTCTCGCGGGGCGGTGATTGATGAAGCGGCGTTAATCCGGGCGCTTGAAGAGAATGAAATTGCCGGCGCCGGACTCGATGTGCTTGAAACGGAGCCGATCGCGCAAGACAGCCCTTTGCTTTCCATGTCTAATGTGATCATCAACCCGCACTCAGCCTACTATTCCGTAGAATCCGAACTAGAATTAAAGCAGAAAACGGCGCAGAACGTGGCCGATGCGATATCTGGTAAAGTACCAGTTTACCTCGTAAATCAGGACGTCGTCCACGCCTAGAAAGAGAGGGAACTTATGTCTGAACAAAGCAATTACGAAAAACTATCCACGGCAAGCGACCGCGGAAAAAAAGCAGCCGGTGAAAAGGCCGTCGACTACGTAAAAGACGGGATGACGCTCGGGTTAGGCTCGGGCTCTACCGTGTATTGGGCTCTTAAGAAGCTTGGAGAACGCGTAAAGCAAGGGTTGAATGTCAAAGGCGTACCTTCTTCGACGCGGACGGAAAATTGGGCCAAGGAATTTGGCATTCCGCTGACCACTTTTCACGATGTACAGGAACTTGATCTCGCGATTGACGGGGCGGATGAAATTGATGAGAATCTTAATCTCCTTAAAGGAGGCGGCGGATCTCTCGTTCGCGAAAAAATCGTGAACGCAGCCGCTGACTCTGTGATCATTATCGCCGACAAATCGAAACAGGTCACGCAGCTTGGAAAACGAGCACTGCCGATTGAGGTCGTTCCATTTGGCTGGGAAGTCACCGCGCAGCGAATTGCCCAATGCGGAGCCGAGATTACGTTACGAGAGAAACAGGAACAGCCATTCATCTCCGATAACGGCAACTACATACTAGATTGCCAGTTTGAGCTCATTTCTGATCCAGCTTCTCTCCACGCCACACTGTCTCAGCTTCCAGGCGTCGTCGAAACCGGACTATTCATCGGCTTAGCCGACCGCGTGATCTTAGAATAGGGACGGGGGGACAGGTTCCTTTGTCCCATCAGGAGTCAAAGCTGGGACGGAGGGACAGGTTCCTCTGTCCCATCAGGACTCAAAGCCACTTAAATGAAGAAAAGGGACAAGGGTACCTGTCCCCCATGTCCCAAAGGGGGTTTATAGATGAGAGATGTGATCACGATTGGCGACGCGATGGTTGCCTTTAACCCCGCCACTCAAGGACCGATGCGGTTTGTCTCTACGTTTGAGAGAAAAGTCGGCGGGGCGGAGCTGAATACAGCCATTGGCTGTGCTAGGCTCGGGCTGCAGTCTGGCTGGATCAGCGCGTTAGGAAAAGATGAGTTTGGCCGCTACATTCACAATTTTGCCCGCGGGGAAGGTGTAGATGTTTCAGAAGTTACTTTTACCGAGGCGTATCCCACTTCTTTGAACTTCAAAGAATTCCGTGGGGACGGCAGGATTAACACTACTTACTACCGTCACCCTTCTCCGTTCTTAGCGCTTTCTCCTGAGGACTTAAACGAAGACTACATCAAATCAAGCAGGATTCTGCACATTACCGGGCTGCTGCCTGGGGTGGATGCAGAACATAATATTCCGATTATTAAACAAGCCATCAGCCTTGCGAAGAAGCACGGCGTGAAGGTCTCTTTTGATCCGAATATTCGTCTGAAATTATGGACAAAAGATGAAGCACGAACTCACCTTTCCGCACTCTTGCCGGACGTTGATATTCTACTGGCCGGCGATGAAGAAATGGAAATCATTCTTGGGACGAAGGATGCGAATGAGATTATCTCACAAGCCAAAGAACTGGGGATTTCCTATGTAGCGATTAAGAAAGGTGCAGCTGGCTCAGTCGGTTATCACGACGGTGAAATGGTTGAGGCTCCTCCGATCCCGCCGAGTCAGGTTGTGGACACGGTAGGCGCTGGCGATGGTTTTAACGCTGGTATTCTCTACGGAATCATCCATAGTTGGCCGCTTGAAAAAACGCTCCATTTTGCCAACTTGATTGGTTCTAAGGTGGTTAGTGTGAAGGGAGATAATGAAGGTCTGCCGTTTCTTGAGGATGTGTTGCTGGATTTAGAGGAAAAAGAAAGAGTGGATCGCTAATTCGGGACGGTGGGGACAGGTTCCACTGTCCCATAGGGGTTTAAGAAAGTACTGCCCCCTTAATTGAAAGTTAATCGTTCGCAACTAAAAGGGACATCGGTTCCTGTCCCCAATGTCCCACCTCATTTACAGCTTTATGGAAACTTCTGATCCATCTTCTGAGACGATATCCACCAGCTTTAAGCCTTTGTGCTTTTTCAGCTGTTTTAACAATGGTTTCAAATCTTGCCGGCTGATGTCGGGGATTTGAAATTTCTCGCCTTCCTCACGATCGCGAATGGAACGGTTAATGATGGCACGGAGCCACCTGGATGTGGCGATCCCAATGGCCAAATGTAAAAGAGGATAAGGAATTGGGATCAGATAGTTCCTGCTTGTTGGGCTTGTTCTGATCTTTAGTTTAACCATTGCCTATTCAATGATAACCGATACTTTATCGCCGGTTGCTGAGGTAATATCGACGATTTGACCGTCCAATTCATTTTCGATCGCTTCAATTAAAAGATTTACATCCACATCCTTGATGTATTTCGCTGCTTCGGGTACTTTTTCGGCAATGTTCATGCCTACACCTAGTACAGCTTTGAGGAGTTTAATTGGAACGTTCACTTTTACATCATCTCCGCCTTCTGATGCCGCACGGATTTTCATGACTTTATCTAAGTAAGGGGTGGAAGAATGCTTTTCTTGTTGAATAGATCCCCCTTTGTCCTGCATTAAGTCAATCAGTTCAGCTGCCTTCTCTTTGTCCAGCTTGCCTTCCTCTACCATTGTTAGGATTCTGGAAATTTCCTCATTCATTTAAGATTCCTCCCCATTTAGTTTAGAGATTGCTTCTTCGGCGGTAATTTCGCCCTTTTCCAACATGAGAATAACTTGGTTTCGATCGGTTTTAACCTTCTTGGAAGGCGAATATCCAAGCGAAGCCACAACATCATCCAACTTGCCTCGAACAGTGGGATAGGAAACTCCGAGTTCTTTCTCGACTTCCTTAATATTCCCACGGCACTTCATGAACACTTCGATAAAGGTCAGCTGATCTTTACTTAGATTGGCAAACGTGGAGAGCTCAAATTCATTTTCAATCGTGGTGTGACAGTGCGTACATTCCAGCTTAGTAATTTTTAATTGCTTGCTGCAGACAGGACACTCTGAGATAAGTGGATAAGCCATAACTCTCTCCCTTCCTATATGTACTATTATACACCATAATTTCATAAATGGAATAATTAAATTAATAAAGTTAATTTTATAATTGATTATTATTGAATATATTTAAACATTAATTAATTTTATCAACATCAGGGACGTTAGGGACAGGTGCCACTGTCCCTAACGTCCTGGCAGAGACTAAAAAAAGTGCCTGCCCCCGCCACTGGGTTCAGGCACTCGATCATATGCGAGGTGAGGGACAAGGGTTCCTGTCCCCACCGTCCCACCTCTATTTCTGGCGGACCATTCCAAAGTAAAATCCTGTACCGAGTAACGCGCATAGGGCGATCAAAACTCCCATCGGTACCGCGGTGTTACTGCCGGCAATGCCGACGAAGGGCGCGACAATTCCGGCGCATGCAAACCGGACCACGCCGAGCAAGGCAGAAGCGCTCCCTGCATTTTGGGATTGATCCTGCATGGCTAACGAGAAGCCTGCCGTGTTCACGATCCCCATACTGGATACCACAAAGAATAGGAAGATCCATACAAGCGTTAGTCCGGTGTCAGCAAGGATCACTCCCAGCAAACAAAGACTGCTGATAATCGCTAACGTAAAGCCAGAGATTAACAGTCTTCTGTCCGTAATGCGTCCGGAGAGAAAACCAGTCACCTGGGTCGCCAGTACAATCCCAGCACCATTCACTGCAAAAACCACACTGAACATTTGCGGCGAGGCGCCAAATACTCCTTCGATCACATACGAGCCTCCAGAGATGTAAGCAAACATCATCGCAAAAATGAAAGACTGAGATAGCACATAGCCCATAAACGTACGATCCGTCAATAGCTTGCCAAACGTGCGAGCCGTTTCTCGAAGCCCGAGCGCATTCCGCTTTTCCAATGGCAGCGTTTCAGGAAACGCCAGCATAATGATTAAGAATAGTACTAAACCAACCGCTCCAAGCACAAAGAAAATACCGTTCCAGCCGGTCACTCGTAAAATCTGTCCGCCGATAATTGGTGCAAATACTGGAGCTGCTCCAGTAACCATCATCAACAAGGAGAAAAACTTGGTCATATCAGAACCCTCAAACAAATCGCGCACGACCGCACGAGAGATCACCACTCCTGCTGCTCCCATCATCCCTTGCAGGAACCGCATCCCAATTAACACCCAGATGGAAGGCGAAAATCCACTCAGCGCCGATACCGCCGCATAGCAGATAAGCGTGAACACCAGCGGCATACGCCGTCCTTTGGCATCACTGAGTGCCCCGAAGATCACCTGACCGATTGCGAGTCCAAACAAACACGCCGTTAAACTAGCCTGACCGAGTGAAGTGGAGGTATGTAAATCATCGGTCAATGTCGGCAGTGCGGGTAAATACATATCAATCGATAATGGACCAAGGGCGGTCAACACCCCTAGTAATAAAGCCATCCCCAACCGCACTGATTTTTTGTCCATATTTAATGGAGAGTGATTCTGCTCCAACGCTTTCGCTTGCATCTTCCTACCCCTTCCTTACTTCCACACCTGTCCCTCTGCTTCCTCTTAAAGAAAGTAAGAAGAATACCTCTATTACCTGGTGTTTTTTCGAATTAGAATATGAAACCTAGTGTAAGTGAGGCGACATAATAATTCCAGCTATCTGCTCCAATGGGACACAGGGACAGGTTCCACTGTCCCAGCCAAGTACATAAATGCGGGATGTCACTCCATAAAAAAAGGGACAACGGTTCCTGTCCCCACTGTCCATTTCTTATGATTTTTGGAAACCTTTAGGGAGGTGATTCGTATGTGAGGAGAGGCGTTAATTCTACGGAGGTGCTGCCTGTGTTTGTCTTTACTCTCCTGTTTGGGTTATGTTTATTATTTTTCCCCTTACAAGGTATCAAGAATTTCAAAAACGAGAAATTAAGCCATAAAATCATACGAGTGATTTTCCTTGGATTATCGCTTATCCTTATCACGGCTGGCGTCATTGACTTGATCGACTTTATTAACCAGCCGGGGGATTATATTCAGTGATCAACCACATAAGGTTTTTCAAATACATTTTCATGAAAGGTGAGTCATTATGAAGAAACAAATTCAGTTTAAATGGAATCCAAGTATGAAAATGACGACTCATCTAGGGCTTGAACAATTCAAACAAACGGCCAGAAAATTAGAACTCACGTTTGAATTAATGAATAAAGCTGCCCTCACTGGAAAATATGTAACTTTTACATTTAAAAATCCTTTAGGTGGGCGCTATTCAGATGAGGCGCATAGGACAGATTTAATTTATTCTCCCGTTCGTGATGAACATCATCATGAATTAGGAACACATTATGTTTGGCCCGTGCGGAAGATTCCTAACTCTGAATTTGCTCAATGGTATGCTAATACGGATAACGCTTCTAAAGCGGAAGACTTAACGAGTTATATCTTTATCGAAGAAGGCTTGTTGTTTGAAGTTTTAGATGCAGAAGATCCTGAATTCGAATTTTTCACAAAGGATGAGTGATAGTTTCTGCAAAAAGCAGAAAATACATAGGAAGAAGAGCATCGCAATACCTGCTCTCCTAAAAGAAAAGGGACACCGGTTCCTGTCCCCAATGTCCCTATTCCAGCGCTTTGATCATCGCTACATTTTGTTTTTCAATGTCTGTTAGCTCCCCTGTATAAGCGAGCGCTGGTTTATACCAAGGCTGCTGCAGAAAATAGGCTTGCAGCTCTTCAGACTTAAATACATATCCGTGCCGTGCAAAAATTTCATTGCGGGCTAAACGCAGATTCTCTTTCGAAAACCCTTTCATATCACCCGCCGTCAGGACTCTCGTTGCACTATCCGCAAGCAAATATTCATCGGAGCGATCGGCGGTAAAATCCTGGTGGGCGAACACGAACGTGTCCACCACTAAGGCCAGACTTTCTTTATCCGATCCGCTCAGTAATGGAACCGAATATCCGCAGGACCCGGAATATTCCATTACGACGGAATCGGGTAGCTCTTTCGGATAGTCTTTGGCGCAATCATTTCCTGCCTGGATGGAAAACGCCAGTCCCTGATGGTCCGCCAGCTCTTCCACTGCCCCATACACCTGCTTTGCCCACCTAAGTAATGGTTCTAAATCGCCGTCGTCATAGAGAGAAAAGATTCCCTGCAACTCCTCACTCGGAATCTTGTTTGCCGTTACGACCAAGCCGCTGGCTGCCTCTTGAATCTGCCAATCTCCTAAACTGTAAGACTCCTCCCCACTAATGATTTTGATATCGGCTAACCTTTCTTGATAGGTGGAAATCAGATCGTCAGGTTTCTCCTCCCCCTCCTGCTTGTCATGCCCCGCTCCCGTTTCCAATTCTTCATTCGGCGTTGATGATTCTTTTGTGGTTCCACTAATTGTTAATTCTTCCTCCAGAGTATCGCCTTGCATGAGGAAAGAGACGTAAGCTCCCACTAGTGCAGTAATTAAAATGATGACGAGCCATTTCATCTGAAGCTGCGATTTCTTCTTCCTGTTTTTCCGTCTGCTCGTCACAACAGGACGGTTTCGTTCCACCTTAGCTCCGCATTCCATACAAAACGCCTGCGTATCATTCAAGGATGTCCCACAATTCTTGCAAACCCCCACCTGTCCACTCTCCCTTGTATGTATCATTCGCTTGATTATGAATATGCGTACAAGACTCAAGAAATGAATGGGACACTAGGGACAGGTTTCTCTGTCCCACAAAGGACCCAAAAAAGCACCTGCCCCCATCCCCGATAAAATATCGGAGAAGTGGAGAACAGGCACTCAATGAAAAGAAAGGAAAAGGGACAGAGGTTCCTGTCCCCCATGTCCCTTATCTTTGATCATTTATTTTCTTAATCAGAGCAAGCTCACATTTCGGTTTGCGGTCATACGACAACAGGCCATTAATTTCCTGTTCAACATCCGTCAATTGGGTATAGCAGAAGCCTTGGAGCACTGGGGATTGAAGCAGTGCTTCGGTCTGCTTCCGGTATTCCTCTACCAGAGCTTCACTGGAGGAAACGGAAGAATAGCCCCAGCCTTCTTCCCCGACATCATAAGCAATGCCACCATATTCGGTCACCATAATCGGTTCTCCCTGATAGCTAAACCCGTCTGCATAAACCGGTCGGTCCGCGGCGGTCATCATGGTGGCAGACTCAATATCCTTAAAATACTCTGCCAATTCCTCAGCCGGACGGTAATTATGCACGCCGCAAATATCGGAAATGGTATGCTCCCAGCCTTCGTTGGACATGACCGGCCGCGTCGTATCCAGTGATTTGGTGAGATAATACATGCCAAGAGAATGGTGCTGCTGTTGTTTATCGTGCGCAACGCGGGAAATTCCCCAGCTCTCGTTCAGCGGCACCCAGGCGACCAGGCTTGGATGGCTGTAATCCCGTTTTACCGCTTCGGTCCATTCGGCGGTGATCCGCTGAACCGCGTCTTCGCTGTACTCCGCGGCATTGGCCATTTCGCCCCAGACGAGAAAACCGAGCTTGTCCGCCCAATATAAGTACCGGGGATCTTCGACTTTCTGGTGCTTTCTTGCTCCGTTAAAGCCCATTTCCTTCGCCAGCAGAATGTCCTTTTTTAAGCTTTCATCCGTTGGAGCCGTGAGCAGCCCTTCCGGAAAATAACCCTGATCCAGCACCAGCTTCTGATAATACGGTTGATTATTCAGCTGAAAGGTTCCGTTATCAATCGAAACTTTTCGCATACCAAAATAACTCTCCACTTTATCGACCGCTTGGCCATCCTTGACCAGCGTCAGCTCCGCATCAAACAGATTCGGGTTCTCCGGTGTCCAGTACCAGCCGCCGTGATGGATATTGCTGCGATCAGTAAACCGGTTGCGGATGTTATAGCTTTTTTTCACATAAGAGGTGAACAGCTGGGACGTTTCGGACAGGATCGTCTTTCCGTTAAACGAAATCTTCACGTGCAGCTCCAGTCCTTCCACATCCCCCGCCACTTCCGTCTCAAGTTCAATATCGCCACGGTCAACTTGCGGCGTCCAGCGAATCGAATCAATCGACTCCTGAGCCACCGCTTCCAGCCAGACCGTCTGCCAGATCCCGGTCGTTCTCGTGTAAAATATGGACGCCGGTTGTTCGTGCCAGTACTGCTTGCCCCGGGGAATCGTCTCATCCGCCGATGGGTCTTCCACGCGGACCACCACATCATTCTCTCCGACCTGAATCGACGGGGTAATATCCACGGAAAAAGGGGTGTGCCCGCCTTCGTGGAACGTGACCATCTCGCCATTGATATATACCCACGCCCGATAATCGACCGCTCCGAAGTTCAGCCGAATATTTTTCCCGGCCCACTCCTCAGAAATAGTAAAATCGCGCTGATACCACACCACATCATGGAAGGCTGCGTCATGAATGCCGCTGTTTTCCGTCTGATAGGCAAAAGGAACAACAATCGTCCTGTCCTCAGGGAAGTTTTGATGCCACTTTTCTGTTAATCCAACCTGCTGATCATCAAAGGCGAAATTCCATTCTCCGTTCAAATTGATCCAATCCTCGCGCACAAATTGCGGGCGAGGGTACTCTGGGCGCACTTGGCTCATCCTGCATTCCTCCATTCTATTTAATTCCTGTTTGAGTAATTCCTTTAATCAACTGTTTCTGTCCAATTAAGAAAATGATAATAATTGGAACCGTCGCAATCGACGTTAACGCCATTAATTTTCCGTAAGAAGACACGAAGCTTCCCTGCTGCATAATAGCAATACCGGTCGTGATCGTTCTCATTTCCGGAGAGCTTGTCGCGACCAATGGCCATAAGAAATCGTTGTAAATCGTCATAAATGAGAAGATACCCAGCGTCCACATAATCGGACGAGCGGATGGAACGACGACTTTCGTGAAGATCTTCCATTTGTTGGCGCCGTCTAAGTGTGCCGCTTCTTCCAGTTCTTTCGGGAATGATTTAAAGAACTGATACAAGAGGAACACGCCAAATGCATTACCGCTGTAGGGGAAGATCAGCACTGCGTACGTATTAAGCAGCCCGGCATTACTAAACTCCATATATAATGGAAGAAACGTAATGACCCAGGGAATCATTAACGTGCTGATAAACATCGGAAAGATAAACTTCTTAAACGGAACGTCCAGCCGCGCCAGCGCATAAGCGGCCATGGCATCAATAAATACAATCAGCAAGGAACCGGCAATCCCTGCGAATAACGAGTTAAACATCCATCTTAATACCGGTACATCCAGGCCTTGCCCAAACAACGTGTACGAGTAGTTCTCAAACGTAAACTTTTTCGGCAGCCAGTTTAAGCCCCCGGCAATTGCCTCGAAGTCACTTTTAAATGAGGTGGAGAACATCCAAAAGATCGGCACAATGAAAATGATCCCAATAATAGAGGCAAGTACAATCAGTAAAATATTCTTTGTCCGTTTACTCATTAGGATTCACCGCCTTTTTTCTTTGGATTGGAAATTCTAAATTGCACAATGGAAATAACGACCATGATTAGGGCCATAACGATCGCCATCGCAGATGCAGACCCGAGACGCCTTTGTTCGAACGCTTCCTGAACAATGCCCATGAGCAGAACCTCCGTGGAGTCACCAGGGCCTCCGCCAGTCATTAAATAAGGCTGACCGTAGATGTTAAAGGAGGCAATGGTAGAGGTGATGACCACAAACAGCATGATCGGCCGGATCGTCGGCAAAGTGATGTGCACAAATTTCTGCCAGGCGCTGGCACCGTCCAGGGCACCCGCTTCATACAAATCTTCCGGTACTTCATTTAACGCATTAATGAAAATAATCATGTTAAAGCCGATCGTCCACCACACAGTCGCTGCCACAATGGAAATCCAGGCAAAAGGCATTTTCGTCAGCCACGGAATCGGATCCAGTCCCATCTGCAGAAGATAGTTGTTAATTAATCCGGAATTGGTATCCAGCAGCCATAACCAAATAATCGCAATAACCGATACGGAAATGGAATAAGGGATGAAATAAAGGGTTCGGAACAATCCGCGGATTTTCGCTGGCAGACTGTTTACTAACAAGGCGAGACCGAGGCCGATGAACACCAGCAGCGGGACAGAATACAGCACGAATTGCAGCGTATTCCACAACCCATCAAAGAACAGTGAGTTTTTATAAGAACTCGGGGTGAAGATATCAATATAGTTTTTCAAGCCGATAAATGGATGACTGCTGGATAATAGGTCCCAATTATGAAAACTGATATATAATCCATAGATTAATGGAATGGCTAGAAAGGCCATGAACATAATGAAATAAGGTAAAACAAACAGCGCAGATGTGAACTTCGAACGTTTGCTATTCACGGTTTCTCCCTCCCTCTCTCTGATAATAATAAGGTAGAAAATAAGAAAGGCAGGTATTTAGCCTGCCTCTTATCCTCTTATTTTAGAGAGCCTTGAGCTTTTTGCTGGGCTTCTTTCAACGCTTCTTTTGCATCCTTCTGTCCGAGCAGAACTTCGTTGATTGCCTGGTAAAGCGGCTCAGAAATCTGTCCCCAGTTCTCCACTCTTGGAGAGAAGACAACATCGTCAAACTGCTTGGCTACTTGCGGCTGCTGTTTCATTTTCTGGAACTCATCGCTTTCATAAACAGCTTTAGAAGCAGGAGCTTGTCCTGATTCTGCCCAGGCCATGCCGTTTTCTTTTACATAGCCTAAGAAATCGGTAATGCCATCAATCTTGTCCTGATCCTCCACCTGCTTCGGAATGACAAAGGTATGAGAGTTGGCGAAGACCGCTTGCTTCTCGGTGCCTAATTGTGGAACCGGAGCTACTCCATAGTTAATGCCGGCTTCTTCAAACTGATTCATCATCCATGGACCATTCAGCTGCATCGCATTCTTCCCTTGAAGGAACATGGTAACTTCACCGTCCTGCGAAACATCAGAAGGGGAAACCTTGTATTTATCAATTAAATCACGTTCGAATTGTAACGCTTCAACTACTGGGTCAGTGGTATACTGTAATTCGCCATCCTTCATAAGGTTACCGCCATTTTGAGCTACAATTGATGGGAAAATAAACTGCTGCGGCCAAAGCGTTGGAACAACGTAGCCGTACTGACGCTTATCTTTGTCAGTTAATTTCTTCGCAAAATTAATAAACTCATCTCTCGTTTTAGGAGGCGTATCCGGATCAAGTCCCGCTTCTTTAAACATATCCTTGTTCCAGTACAGCATCAGCGGGTGAATATCCAGCGGAACCGCATACAGCTTATCGTTCACTGTCGCGCCTTCCCACGCTTTTGGATGGTAGTCTTCTTTCTTAATGTCATCGCCCACCACATCATCAAGGTCCTTCAACACATCTTTATTCACATAAGTAAGGAGCTGGTCCTCGTGCATAATAAGGAAATCCGGCATATTTTTCTCGCCATTGATGGCCAGGTCCACCGTCTTGTAGTATTCCGATTGAGGGACGATCTGCAGTTTCACATTGTAATCATCCTGAGACTTATTGTAATTCTCCACGATCTCCTTCATCTTCGGACCATCCGCTCCTGAGAATGGAGCCCAGAAGGTAAGCTTTGTTCCAGAACCACTGGAATCTCCTGATGAACTCTCACTGTTTCCTGAGCAAGCGGCCAGAGTAAAGGCTAACAAGCTGACAAGCAGAATACTCAACCATTTTTTTAAATTTGACATGTTACTGCCTCCCTAATTTTTGTAGATCGAAATGTTTATTAATTAATTAAATTAACAAAGTAGATAAGAAATCGTATAGTTAAATTTACTTCCTGCCCTATTCTCTTTCTAAAATCCCAGGTCGGTGAAAAATTCCCCCATTAACCTCTACTTCTTGATAAACCCAATCCCCAGTGTGAGTTAGAAAAGTGTTTCCGTTCTCTCCTACCAGGATGGTATCTTCAGATTTAATACCCGGCAGCGAAGGGTTCCACGTATACGCTTGATGGCGCTGGACAAGGTGAGGTGTCGCTGTGTCAGCCAGAAACTCCCGTGATTCGTAACCTGTTAGTCCTCCCTGGTGTAACCGCTTCCAATCATCAGGAAAACCTGCCCGCTTATACTGCTCAATCCCTGCTTTAATAACTTCTCCCGCTGATTTTCCCGGAACGGTTGCTGCATTCATGACGGCATCTATTTCTGCCGCTTTTAATTGATTCGTTTTTAACTCATCTGACAGCCTGCCAAAATGAACAAATCTAGTAGCGTTGGCAACCAGCCCGCCTCGTTCCGCACAGACAACGAGCATCGCGTATTTATCCAGCTTTTTTAACGTAGGGATCGGATGGCGATAGTTATAAATCCGTTCATCCGTCGCTACTAACGCCACTTGAACGTTAATTCCTTGCTGCAGCAGTTTGTAAGTGAGCTGCGCTTCGATTTCTTTCTCGGTCATGCCTGGTCGTATTTCCCGGCACGTTTGTTCAAGAGTTTTCGCTGCCTTTTGACTTAAGTCATGATAGCTTTCCCTCTCGGTCTCTCCCAGCACGGAACGAATCAACCCAAGCTCCGGTTCTACGACCATGAAATCCTCATAAGGCAGATCAGCTGCCATCTTTTTTCCGGCTGTGACAGAAGCAATTAGCCCATCCGTTCCTTCAAACCAGTCAGCGGACAGGACCTCAACGTCGAAAGGAAGATCGCTGCATTCTTCCTCAGTAATTCTCCGCCTTTCGATTTCTGGAGTTACGATATAGACTTGATCCTGAAACACGATCAGATCGGCCACACCCTGCTCTGTCGTTTGGACGATAGAATTGGTCTTTCCTTCGGTCACCCAGGAGAAGTTATTCCGCTTTCGTAATAGAATGCCATCCAAGGCGTGTTCGGTTAGAAATTGGCGTAATTTATCAATATTCATCAACAGCCTCCGCATCTTTTCCGTCATTCATATAAAAAATTCAGTGCTTTACTGAGGGTCCCGGCTGTTCCTGTTCACTAGGATAACCGTCATTGATCACCGGCCAGCCGTCACTCCACGCGATAGGATCAATCATCAGCGGTCGTTTGGAAGCGCCAGTCCACAGCACCGGATCCTCTTTCACAATCGCATGATAAACGATCCAATCCTGACCTTTGTCATCCGCTACAATCGCATTGTGTCCAGGGCCAGCGAACTTACCTTCTGCCTTTCCTTCAAGGATGACCGTGCCTCCATTATCCAGCAGTTTCTTCCCATTTTGATCTAAATAAGGACCCTTCAACTCCTTGGATCGGCCGACAGCCACCTTGTATGTACTATCAGCTCCTTCACAGCAGGAACCTTCAGAGACAAATAAGTAATAATAGTCATTTCTCTTGATAATATAAGGTGCTTCATAGGCATCCCCTGCTACTTGAAAAGGTTCCCCCTTCACACCTAGTGCGTCCTCGCCGAGCTCAACTCCGTAAATTCCGTGGAAGCTCCCCCAGAACACATAAGGGTGATCATCCTGCTGATAGAAAAAGGGATCAATTGAATTGCTGACACCTATTTCTTCACTATCAAAGAGTTTGCCTTTGTCCTTAAATGGACCTTCTGGATGTTCAGCTGTGGCCACGCCGATACCCGGGTTGGAATCTCCCCAGATCGACAGGGCATAGAATAAGAAATATTTCCCCTTATACTTCGTCACATCCGGAGCCCAAATGGACCCTGCGCCTTTCCAAGAAGGTTTCTTTGTAAATGCTTCGCCCGCATACTCCCAATCGGTCAGATTCTTGGAGCGCACGATGGGGACCAGCTTCGTATCTGAATCTTCTCCCCAGGCATCCTCTGTTCCATACGCATAGAAATAATCTTCTCCCTTCACAATAGATGGATCAGCTAGGACAGGTTCAAAGACCGGGTTCTGATACTGATTCTGATCGGCAGTGAAATAATAAATACCGACTCCAGCCACACAAACGGCTACTAAGAGGAAAAGGATTCCTTTTTTCATGAATGCCTCCTTTTTGTTGTAGACTTTATTAATTAATTTAATTATCTTTTATGTTAAAACAATATATACCAAAATTCAACCTTTTTTCTAATTTTCCGAAAAATATAATCAGTAAAGAAAAAGTTTATACCATTTAAGAAAAAACACACGCGTGGCAGTCATTCTATATTTAACTGAAGTTAGGTGATTAATTGGAATTTAGTGGGAAGAGCTTTTAATTAAGAGAGCTGCGAGAAGGAGTTCAGGAGAAGATGAGGAAAAATTCGCGAAGAAGAGAAAGCAGAATTAGAAGGATCCTAGACAAAATTAAAGACGGCACATACAAAAATAGGTACCGCAAAAAAGAATTAGATAAAGGTAACGTAAACATCGTTTCCTAAGGGCATATGACCGCAGTCAATTACTTAAATAAACACAATGAAAAGTTTAATCATCACTGAACATGTGGCTACCCTATTAAGAAACGGTGCGGCCACACGTTCTGGAGTTTTCCATATATTAAGGGTACAACGCTACAGCATCCCTTATTAGTAAAGAACACAGTATTTTATCAATTTCCGAATCTCTTTTTATTCACCAGCATCGCAATAAGAAAAATGACAGAGATCCATACGAGCAACATAAACGGATTCAGGTGGACGGGTTCCCCTCCCTTTATATAAATCTGGTAAAAGGATTGGAGAATATCAATCATTAGCATCCCCACGACAAGAACAAAAGAATCCGCCATCGTTTTCCGTTTAATAAAATTCTTCCTTTCATCTCCTTGCTTAGCCAAAGAAGCTAACAAGCTCCCAATTAACACGATCATCAGTAGTAAAACTCCCAAAAACACGCCAGAAACCCAACTCATTTCCTCTCGCCTCTTTCCATACTATGTAAATGATTCCGTATGAAAAGTATAAAGTTTTTTACATTTTTAGGCAAAATGTTTTTACATAGGGATGGATTGCACCTGATACAACAAGTTGCAAAACCACACTAAAATTGGAATAATTGAATCAAGTCATCAAAGTCATCACGTAAGGTTTGATCCATTAGGAGAAAGTGAGGAATGGCAATGGACCGAAAGCACAATGACCTGATTGGCGATATGCTGGAACAGTCGGGAGAGAAGGATAATTATTCCGGACCAGGCAAAGGCAAGCCCCTGCCGAAGGGTTACACGGAGAGAGATGTGTACCAGAACTTTCAGAAAGTCGCCAAAGACGCGGGCTACCTGCCAGACTGGCTGAGAATGCAGAAAGAAATTGCGGCGTTATTGCAAACGTGCGAAACAGAAGAAGAACTTGATGTGATTAATGAAAAGATTCGGAAGCACAACCGCAAATGCCCCTCCCAGCTTCAGAAGAATTTGATCAGCTTAGAGAATGTAGCGAAAGCGAGAGAGCTCTGGTGAAGGTTCGACGATGGTTGAGCGAGGTATTTTGAAAACGAATGAAACGATTAGGAAACTGCTTTTCATCGTAGTAGAAAAGCGGTTTTTCTTTGTAATAGAGTTATCAAATACAAGTGAGTGATGTCTGTAAAAGAAACCGAAGCACGCCCTAATATTGGGTGTGCTTAATTAAAAGCTATCTTATCCCGAATTTTTTACTTACCACAAAAATCATTGCACCAATAACTATTGGCATAGCAACCACTCTTATCCAATTATTTGGTGTTATCAAAAATACTACAGTTTGGAGAATTAGGAAAAATATAATGGTAAGTATATTCCAGATAGTATCTTTCATAAATTATAACTCCCTTTGGATTAAGGAATATCTACAACGGTAGGTTCATTATCTTTAAATCAATGGATTATCTGATGTAACCCTATTCATATAAAGATGTGCCTTGTTAATGACCCCTATAGAGAGAGCTTTGCTCTCGGCGTTTACTAGGTTATTCCCACATCCATAATATGTAAACTGAATTTTTAACTACGTTCTTCGGAGGTATGTATTCTTTTTTTGTTAGTCATTTCAACACTAAACTTTAACAGAGCCATAAAAAAAGAGCCTTCCCTATAACACAGGAAGACTCTTGAAAGATTTAAATGGGCTTAATCATCACCAAACATATACGTTTTCCGGTGAAAATAAATAGCGAATGCGATTCCCATGGAAATTAAATTCCCCAGCAAAGCACTCCCCCCGTAGCTAATAAAAGGAAGCGGAATCCCGGTGATCGGCAGTAATTGCACCGACATCCCCACGTTTTGGAACACGTGGAAACTAATCATACTGATGATCCCGACCATCACATAAGAGCTGAAATCATCATTGGATGAGTTGGCAATATTCGTTAACCGATAAATTAGAAAAAAGAACAGAAGCAGCACAACACATGAGCCTAAAAAGCCATATTCTTCGCCTATAATACTAAAGATGAAATCGGTCTGGCTCTCTGGAAGATAGACTTCTCGATCGCCAAATCCTTTTCCTAATAGCTGGCCGGAACCGATGGCTTTCATAGCTTTAATTAATTGGTATCCCGCTGCGTCCTGAAATCTTTCCGGCTGAAGCCAGGCATATATTCTTCCGAGCTGATATTGCTTTACATGTAAGTATTTATCGAGTAGTTCAGGAGATTTAATGACCAGCCAAAGAATCGAGCTTCCAATCCCTGCAATGGTTAGGAATAAGGGAAGGATGATTCTCCAGCGTATCCCTGAAATCAGGATCATGCCGGACATAATCGCTATGAATACTAAGCTTGTTCCTAAGTCAGGCTGCTGCATGATCAGGGCTAAGGGTAAGGCAGTGATCCCCACTAGTTTAAATAGCAGCCAAAAATCTAATTTAACCGTGCCTTTTTGAAACTTTTCATGATGAAGAGTAGTAATATTCCCGAGCATTAATATGGTAAAAATCTTAACCAGTTCGGCCGGCTGCATCGATCCGAGCCCCGGCAGGACAAACCAGCTTTTCTGTCCTTTAATAATGGGAGCAATACTAGATGGAGCTAGAATTAAGGCTCCTAATAACAAGAGACCGAATCCATAGAGATACGGGCTTAATTTGCGATAATCCTCAGGATCGAATAGCATCATCACCCCGATGGCGACTCCACCGACTCCATACCAAATCAACTGTTTTACTACAAAGTTGTCGCTATATTGGTTACTTTCCTGCGCGCTTAATAAGGCCACACAGCTAACCGCTGCGAAACAACAAAGAATAAAGAACAGCGACCAATCAAAGCGGTCTTCAAATTTCATGTTTGTTCCTCATTTCTATCGCCTTCCTAAATCCATCCATATCTATGCCTGCACGGCACAGACCCTATTATAAACGGAATCTATCTTTAGTCCAAGGATGAATGGACCATTCTCACATTTGGCTGTTTTGATCTTCACTGGTGGCACAAATAGATCTCCAGACCTAAAAGTTTAAAGTACGCACCCTTAAATGGAAATAATAGAACCCGTCCCCATTTTCTTAGGGTCGGGTTAATGGTCTCTCTTCTATAAATACTTACCTCTTTCCTCCGATGGAAGGAGGCGCTCGCTTTCTTTTTAAAAAATGGAAGTATGGTTTTCAGATGGAGAATGATCACTTCTCCATTCCTTCGCTGCTTGGAAAAGTTTTTCTAAGCTTTCATGACCTTCTCCTAAGTCACCAGGGAGTGTTGGAATAGAGGAGGTTTCTACATGGTTCGTTTTTTCCATTTGAGTTACGTTCGTGCTCCCTCCTCCTAGCAAGGCGGCAGCTAGTCCAATGAAGCCTATGAGAAATAATAGTTCTTTTACACGTTGCAGCATGTCTAACCAAAGCTCCTTTGCATAAGCGTTATTCTTTATAGTATATCACTCTGCCCAAGCTAGAATTCCCCATAGTCATGACAATTCTTTGAAAGATAAAGATTGGAGCAATAGCCTTGCCTTATACCATCTTCCTTTAAAAAAACACCTCCGCCGAAGTACATTTCATTCCATGTACCCCTGCGAAGGCGTATGATAAGATCTTGCTTTTATAAAAACTTCACACAAACCGGCTCCGGAACAGGTACATCGGACTGCAGCAAGGAAAGTTTTCCGGTAGATTTATCTCGTCCAAACAAGGTCATCGTATTCGACTTCTGATTGGTTGCGATTAGAAAATCTTCAGTAGGATCCAAGACAAAATCACGAGGCCAGTTCCCTTCGGTTGACGTCCATTCGATAAACGTTAAGCGGCCGGTATCCTGGTCCACCTTGTAGACTGCAATGCTGTTATGTCCGCGGTTTCCGGCGTACACAAACTGCCCATCAGATGAAATATGGATCGCGCTTGCATCATTCGTTTCGTTAAAGTCCTCCGGGATAGCTGGCACGGATTGCTTCTCGGTAAAACTTCCATCTTCCTCATGATACTGAAGCATAATGACTTCTGAGCTCAACTCGGTCATCACATAGGCGAACTTTTTATTAGGGTGGAAGGTAATATGTCTAGGTCCTGCACCTGCTTTTGTTTTAAACACCTGCGTTTCTTCTAATTTTCCTTCATCGACTGCGTAACTGATCACCCGGTCACTTCCGAGGTCAATCGCCACTACATGCTTTTCATCCGGAGTAAAACCGGCAAAATGCAGGTGAGGCTTCTCCTGTCTCTCGTGCGGACCGGTGCCTTCATGTTCGATGACAGAAGAGGCCGGGTTCAGGGAGCCATCCTCATTCGTTAAATAGGTCGCAATTTTCGTCGTGTGATAATTAGCCGTTGCCACGGTGTTCGTCTGGTGATCCACACTTACGTGGCACGGAGGAGAACCCGCCGCCATTTGACTATTTAACTTCGTTAACTCGCCCGTTTTTTCATTAATGGAGAAAGCGGTCACGCCCCCATTTTCTCCGTCTTTTGCGACAGCATATAGATACTTCTTATCGTCACTCACCGTCACATAAGTCGGGTTTCCTAGTTCAGCCGCTAATTTCACATCACTTAACTGTTTCTTTTCCGTATCCAGCGTAAACTGATAAACACCTTTACTCTCTTGTTTCGTATACGTTCCCACATATCCAAAATACTTCGTCATCAAAAAACTCCTCTCCTGAGTAGGGACATGGGGACAGGTTCCTCTGTCCCTAGAGTCATTAGTGATCAAACTCCTGCCGCTAGTGTTGAACAACATCTATTCTTCCATAACGCTATGTAACTCTTTTTCTCGTTCTTATTGTCTCATAAACCCGTTTGTTTTTCTCTTGATAGATTTCTTCAGCGGAGGGAGGTGGGGACAGGAGGGACAGGTACCTTCGTCCCTGAGAGATGAAAGCGAGACCTCAGTTGTAATGGAAGACACAGTATATGTAGAAAGATTTGAAGCAAGCTTTATCTTGGTGTTAAGGAGTTCCGTAGTTCAAGACAAAAAAAGGGACAGTGGTTCCTGTCCCCACTGTCCCACCCACTGTCCCCCTACAAATAAGTCTGGACGCTGTCGTTTCGGCTGAATTTGAAGACGGCGAGCAGGAAGAAGACGGATGCAAAGGCAAGCAGAATCAGGATGTTCAGATAAATTCCGCCAAAGCTTTGTCCCTGCTGCAGCTTCTGGATGGTGTCCAGCAGCCAGGTCTGCGGCAGAAAGTGAGCGATATGCTTCAGGGTGTCCGGCATGACGCTGATTGGGAAAAAGCAGCCAGATAACAGACATGTCGGTGTGACGATTAAATTCTGCAAGGCATTGGTCGTTCCGTTGCTCGTGGAAAAAGCGATGATCGCAAGCGACAGGCCGACAGCGACGAGCGCGAACAGGACCATCGTGCTGAACATTTCCCAGAGCGGCATGTTCAAACTGATGCGGAAGACAGCCACCATGAAGAATAAAGTGACAACGATCTGCCCGATCATAATGATCAGATTAGCAAGAACATTCGACAGCACAAACTTTCTCGCGCTGATGGGCGCGGACAGCATCCGAAAGTAAGTCCGCTGCTCCTTCTCCAGGGAAATCGCCCCGGAAAGGTTGATGGCCGCAAACATCATGAACATCATGAGAAAACCAATCGTCTGGTAAGTCATGTAACTGTTCTTTGTGTTATCTTTCAAGCTGACAGGCTTCACATCGAAATCCGAACCCGAAAAATTGGAGTATAGGTTATCAAAAGTATCGTTATCCCCATGAGATGCTTTCCCCAGAGTGCCGAGACTGTCCAAGTATTGATTCAAGTAGGCTTTCACGAATCCGGTGACCGCCCTCCCTTTTAAGGAAGTGATGGCGACATGATCGGGATGTCCTGCTTTCACGCTCTCCGTAAATCCGTCTCCGATCGTAATCGCAGCATCAAGATCCCCTTCACTGACCGCTTGCTCTACTTCCGACGCCTTGACATTTTTCACATTCACATGGTCCAGATCACGAATAAAGGACACGGTCCCTTTCGCTACAGGAGTATTTTCCTTATTGATGAGACCCACATTCAGCTCGGCCGTATTCCCTCCGCCATAGATCAGCACGGAGAATAGAATCCCGAGAATCGGCAGCCCTGTGGTGATCAAGGTACGCCGCTTATTTTTGAACATAATTTTGAAAAAGTTTTTCATGAGCCAGAGAACGTCTTTCATCATAATCCCTCCCGTTTACGCATAGCGAAGATGGAACCGAGCAAAAAGAGAGCGGCAATGCTGATGTTCAACAGAATCGTCTGAACCGCTGTCGATAATTCATTCGAATAGACCAGGCTGATGAGCGCATCATTCTGCCAGCGTAGCGGCGACAGATTGATCAACTGAGACATGCCCTCTGTAGGATTCACTTCGAAAAAAGAACCACCGAAGAAGGCCGCCAGCTGGACAATCACCATAATAAGCGCTCGTGAAGCTGCCGCGGTTTTCGTGATGTAGCTGACGATGAGACCGAGGCTTGTGGCCAGGATAATTTCTGAGACGAGCACAAGGAAAATCATCAAGGGATGACTGCCCCAGTCCGCGTGAAATAAGAATTTGCTGAACAGCACGACCACGAGTGTACAAAGAGCGCTCACCACGATACTGCCGAGAATCTTCCCGGTGAAAATCTCCGCTTTCGTAATCGGAGCGGCAATCAATCGGGCATCGGTTCCGAGCGTCCGCTCACTTCTAATCAGTGAAGTGGCCGATATCGAGCCGAAGAAAGCGATCATGGCCGTCATCGTGAGGGCATAATAGTCCATCGCTCCCGGCTGTTTGGCCGCATTTAATGAGGTTTCTTTAATATAATCAGCGGTTCCGCTGCCGGCAGCGACCTCTCCTGCAGAATCCGGAGAAACCGAGTAGATTGAAGCCATCACCTTGTATTTATCGGTAAAGGCGTGCAGCGTGCCTTCGATGATATTGCCGGCAAGCGTGTTATCTTCATTTTCATAAACGGTGATCCCGCTGTTGGTCACCTGAATGTAGCCGTCATAATCGCCTTCCTTGACCGCTGTTTTCCCGTTTATCCCGTCCTTAATTTTGGTAAAATGGATCCCCGCGTCATCGACGTTATCGGTGAATGAACGGAAAGCATGAGATAAATCAGCGTTCGATGTATCTTGATAAACGATGTGCACGTCATCAACATCCGGTGTGGAGTTGAAAGCACTGGATAAAGCCGTGCCCAGAATCAGCATCAGCATGACCGGAAAGGCAAGCAGGAAAATCAGTGTCCGCAGATCCCGGAAGTCCGTTTTGATTTCTTTTAACGCCATATTAAAAATGTTCATCGCGTCTGTCCTCCCTTTCGTTTAGTCGCGCAGATTCCGTCCGGTCAATGTCAGGAAGACCGTCCCAAGGTTAGGGGCCTGCTCATCCAGAGCACGAATTTCGATCCCTGCTGAAATGAAATGCTGGATAATCGTATTCAGGTTATTAACTTCCGTACTGGAATTAATTTTGACCACTTCTTCTTCCACCTGGACTTCCTTGACGCCGCTGATCGATTTCAGCGCCTCAGGATCGAGGTAGTCTGTGGACCCCACGTGGATCCAAATATCCTTCGTATCGGTGATGATCGCCTTTAACTGTTCCTTTGTGCCTTCCGCAATAATTTTTCCATGGTCGATGATCGCGATACGGGTGCAGATTTCCTCGACCTCTTCCATATAGTGGCTCGTGTAGATGATCGTGCAGCCCATTTCATTCAGCTTCTGGACCGAAGACAGGATGTAATTCCGCGACTGGGGATCGATGCCGACCGTCGGTTCATCCATGATGATCAGCTTCGGCCGGTGAGCGATCGCACAGGCAATATTCAGCCGCCGCTTCATCCCGCCAGAAAAAGTTTTCGGGTAGTGCTTCGCTTTGTCCGTTAAACCGACAAATCCGAGCGCCTCCTCCGTCCTTTCCTTCAGCTCCGCTCCTCTCAGCCCATACAGCCCCGCGAAAAACTGAACATTTTCATAAGCTGTCAAATCTTCATAGATGGCGATCTCCTGCGGGACCATGCCGATGTGGCTTTTGGCAAACTTTTTATTTTTACTAATGTTATTATCCATAATTTTAATCTCGCCATCGCTGATATTCAGCAGTCCAGCAATCATGTTGATGGTCGTACTCTTGCCGGCGCCGTTCGTACCGAGAAAGCCGAAGATTTCCCCTTCCTTAACATCGAGCGTCACATTATCAACAGCGATAAAGTCACCGAATTTGCGGGTCAGATTTTTCAATTCTAATAGTTTCATCAGTCACCCTCCTCATTTCTTCCATGCGGATCTTGTTTGTACATTCATTATACGACGAAAGGATGAACCTGCGGCAGTGCACAAGTTCATCCTTTTCACATGAGAATATTCACTTTTTATTGATGAGGAACCTCACGAGCGGACCGGAAGCAGCGTGGTAACGGAAAATCCGTCCGAGCCGTCGACAATGAGCGTGCCGTTTAACGAAGCCGTCCGCTCTTCCATTCCCGCGATGCCGAGACCTTTCTCGACTTTTTCTGCTCCGCGTCCGTTATCTTTAATTTCCAGACGAATGAACTTCTGAAACACTTTGAGATTGACCGACACCTTGGTCGCCTCCGAATATTTCAACAGATTCGTCAGTGCTTCCCCGGTATTTTCCACCAACACCTTCCATTGCAGCGGAGAAATTTTGTCGATGTCACCTTGATGGGTAAGCGGGGCAGGAATACTGTGCTGCGAGGAAAACTCATCCATCAGCAGCTTCAACCGGTGGATTCCCACCTCTTCCGTGTGCGGTTTCATGTTTTTCAACGTCAGACGGATGCGCTCGATGCCGTCTTTCGAAATGTTAATGGCATTCTGCAGCAGCTCTCCCGCTTGATCTTTATCAGCGGCCATCACGCTTTTCGCCGCTTCCATTTGGATCAGCGCACCGGTCATAGAATGGCCGATGCTGTCATGGATTTCCTGCGACAGACGCGTGCGCTCCTCAAGCTTCAAGGTGTACTCCGACTGCTTGATATACGCCTCATTTTCATTGAGATGCCTGGTCATCCGCTGCATATCCCGTCTCATCTGATCCATCTGCCGGACATATTCACCGCTTCTTTTGTAAAAGCGGTCAGCAAGCTGGAACAAGAGAAAGCTGATCAGAGTGGAAAAGGTGTACAGCGCTAGCAAGTCCTTAGAGATAAAGAGCACCGGCAGCAAAGCAAGCAAAAGCACGACCGGCCGCGATTTGGACAGTGGTGAGAGCAGCTCATACAGGCAAATCGGCAGAAGCAGGATGAACATCTCTTCAAGACCCGCCTGTAAATACAAAATCAGCCCTCCGGAGATTAGCAGCACCACCGTCTTGTACGCCTGCTTTTTAAATATGTAAAAAATCAGATTCAAGCTGAAATAAACGAGCAGCGCGAACACATGCCAGCCGATATCAATCCCCTGCGCCTGGACAAAGCTGTACCCGAGATAAAAGATGAAAATTAATTTCGTCAGCAGCATCCACAGTTCCATGTTAGTCGAGGCTTCCTTTTAAATAATAAATGGCAATCTGCGTCCGGTGCTCAAGACCGGTCTTCTGCAGAATCGACGAAATATAATTCGCGATCGTCCCTTCCGAAATGAACAGCTCTTCTGAAATTGGCTTATTCGAGTATCCTTTAGCAATCAGCCGCATAATATCGAGCTCCCGCTCCGTGAAAAGCGAAGCATCGATCTTCATTTCTTCTTTGCCACCGTCATCCTTGTCCTTCAGATTGGACTTCAGCTTGTCGAGAATCACGTCCTGCATCACTGTACTGCCATGATAGACGCTGTGAATCGCGTCACGGATCCGCTCAGGCTCCGTGTTCTTCAGCAAATAGCCCTTCGCCCCGTTGCGAATGGCATCCAGAATGTATTCATCATCATCGAACGTCGTCAAAATCAACGGCTTCGCTTTCGTCCGCGTCGAAATCTCCTTCGTCGCCTCTACCCCATTCATGTTCGGCATCCGCACGTCGAGTAGAGCAATGTCTACTTCATGTGTTAGACAATAATCGAGCGCTTCACGACCGTCGTCGACCGTCGCCACCACTTCGTAGCCTTCATAGGTATTCAGTATGATTTTCATGCCTTCTCTAATGAACGAATTGTCATCAGCCAGCAATATTTTAATGGTTTCCATAGTCATTTCCCTTTTCTTATTTTAGTGTCTTCTTGAAGTGTTTCTTCATATGGGAGGTGAATTCCTGCCTGGAGGGGATCGGTCCTCTGTCCCTTGTTGGGACACTGGGGACAGGTACCTTTGTCCCTTTTTGTATCGTAAATATATAAAAATATAGTTGTGAAATCAATATTTTATAAAACATTGATTAACTTTCAATGAGATCACTCTTCTGGGAACGGTCAAGATTAACTCTTCTATTATACATTAGACACTATACTTCTTTATTAATGATGTTTCTGATCCCTTTGACAAGGAAAAGAGGCAAGTTGTAGGGAATATATATTAGATACTAGTGGAGAGGCGGGATAGTATGGAATTTGAGGACTATTTAAGAAAGAATTATCATTTGGGAGATAAATCTGTAAAGGATTATATTAGTCGGTGGAACGGGATACTTAACAAAGGTCTATATAATGGAGAAACAGAGCTTACTCCTTCTTTGATAGCATCGGTTGATAGGGCGTATCCAGAAGACTCTCATTATCGCCTCACACTTAAACGATATATTGAATTCCAAATCAAACGAAAAAGTTAATAAATAAGAAGCGGTAAGTAAAAAGTATAATTATGAATCCAGAAGATAGCCCAGGGAAATTGTCAGGGCCATCTTCTTTTATTTATCTCCCATTCACTCCCTGCTTCCTCATCCTTCTCTTAATCATACTCTGATAAATCGAAAGTAAAATAGCAACGGCCATCAATGCGCTGGCCATATATGTATGACTATTCACTATGAAAAACACAGGAATAACAATAGCCATCGTAATAATTTGCACGATTCTGTACTTCGTCTCTAATTCCATATCCAACCTCCTCATGATGTTGTGGGATCTGAGACTATTGTATCATTCACAGCTCAAATAGATACCTTATCACCCTTCATCCGACACTTCAGCCGCTTCCTAAACGTCATAACCCCCGCTCCATTCTAATTTCCTCAAACACATCGAACACGTCTTCTTTCGGTTTCGGAAGATTAGGCCGTACATTGAGCTCCGTATCTTCAATCCCCTTGATCCCCAGCCCCTGCCACCGTTTTAAGATCCCTTCGCAATATTGAAAGAAGCGTTTATTCTGCTGGAGTGCGATCTTCATCGCCTCAATTACTAATTCCTCTGACAGCTCGCTGCACCACCCCATAATTTTATCCCCCACAAAAGGAGTCAGATCCCCGAAGTTGGTCTCATAAAATCTGCAGGCATCCAAATCATGTAGAGGTTTTGTTTTTTCTTTTTTACTTTCTTTTTGTTTAAATAAAGGCTCCACCTTACCCTCCAGCTGCTCCATCACTTGCTCCACCGAGACCTCCTCCGCCTGCTCCTCCATATTCACTGTTTGCTGGCTCACCGGTTCAGCTTTGAGGTTCGCTCCTTCGTCCACCTCCCTGGTTTTCTGTTCTTCCATGCTTTGACTAAATTGCGCTTCTCTGGAGATCATTTGATACACGGCAGCAAGATTTCTACCCATCGACTTATATGTAAGTAATCCTTTTTCCATAAGCTCTTTACGTGCCCGTTGGAATGAACCCTCAGATAACCCTGCCTTTAACTTTAACGCAGACGCAGGAACAGAAAATTCGTCCTTCCACCCCGACTTGTTGTGGTACTGCAGCAGGATGAACCACAGACTTACTGATGAGCTGGATAGCTGGTTCAATTCGAGCTGGTCAAAAAACATATTGCATTCTTTAATATAATTCATTCGACTTCCTCCTATTAAATAGACTTCTTCTCTATCACAATCGAAATGAAAGGAGGAATAAGTGTCGCTCTTTTATAAAAAATTTCTTCCTCAAAAAAAAGAACCAGTCCCCAAACGGAACTGGCCCAATCTCTTCACTACTTCCACACTCGAAGGGACAAAGGTTCCTGTCCCTAACGTCCCACTATCAGAAAGGATTTTGATTGGTTTACTTTCATAGGAACTGCAAAAGATTTCTCTGCTTCAGAAATCTTCTCTTTCTTTACTTCATTCATGTTCGTTTCATGAATCTCTTTAACTTCTCCCGTAAAACGATAAGAAGCAATCTTTTCTTCTTCATAAGGATTAAACGAGCGTAGCAGCAAAGCGTCTGTGTCCTCTGCTTTCTTCAACGTACTCAGCACGACCTCATCATTTCCCTCTTCCATCAGCTGATAATTCAGTGGAGTCTGGATATGATCTTTGTTCAGCTTCATAGCGTGGTGCGGGATTTTATTGTACGTTTCCACAGGTGTCAGATATTCCTTTGCTATCCGGGCAGTTTTGGCTGTAAATGCATTTCCTTCATGTGGGTACAAGCCAAAATCCAGTTTAATCTGTCCGATCATCTGCGAGTCAGGAGTAGGCAGTTTGATGCCGGACGGTCTGCCGGGACGTCGGATTAAGTCGGCTTTCCCAAGGTGCCCGATGCTTCGGAACAGGGTCAGCGCGATGGAGTCATCCACGATTTCGTATTCCCGGCTGCTGTTAGTAAGCAGACTCATGCCGTACTCTTCATTCGAGACATCAACATAATGAAGGAACGGATAAACCGAATCCGGCCGCTCGCTCCATTCCTCTTCTTCCCACACATCCATTGCCGAATCATAAACATCACGCTGGATATGCCCGAACTGAGTGTCAGCCACAGAAAAGGCAGACTGAATTCCAGTTGGGATTAAAGTACGTAGACGATGATCCTTTGCTTCGTTGTTCAATTCACTTGTGACCTTAATCACTGGTTTATGATTTTGGATCGTCACCGCGAAATGAACCCCCACCTTACTCGAATGTTCACCATTAATTCTTTCTTCAATATCCTTTGGCACTGGAAGATCATAAGAAATATCAATCACCGCTTCATACTGGTTCTGGGTCATGGCAACCTCAGCTGCCACCTGATTCGAATAAATCAAGTCTTCATTCTCTAGGGGAGAATAATCATATTCATCCCCATCATCACCACCATTTTCGAGTAGGAGAACTTGATCAAACGTTTTCTCCGTTTGCCTATCAAAAATAGAAAGCGTACCATTTCCATTCGTTTTCACTATAAAGTGATCCGTCTCTACTTGCTGCTTGTTTTCTAAAGAGTATCCAGCTTCAGCCTGCGATTCCTGAACAAACCAGGTAGAATACCCCATTGGTGGAAGGGAAGCTTTAAGCTGAATCTTGTATTTCAAAAATGGATCGTAATTTCCGTAATGAACGATCTGACGGTCAATGAGACCTGGATCATGCTCTTCCACAGCCAGTACCTCATATTCAAGTTGACTCCCGTCAATATCTACTAAATCAAAGCCTTGATGCTTAGTAATTAATTCCGTTGTGACTACTTCTTCGCGACTGTACGGAAGCAAATTGAACAAAGTGAATCGGTCCAGATTATTGTCGGAGTCCATCGCATCAACGATTTTTCGTTTGTAAAAGTCGATCAGCTGGTCAGTCTTTTCTTCCGCCAGAAATAATCGATTCGCGATTTCTTGGTGGACTTTATCCGAGCAGCAACACCCGATGCTGTCATGGGCATGGTTCTTCATGATTTCTTTCCAGATCAGTTCGATCAGCCCGTGATGGTACTCAAATCCAAGGTCATAAGCCATCGAGGCGATCGGTTCTAAGATGTTCGTGATTTTATTCTCTATACGGGTGTTCGCTGCTTTAATGTCCATCCTGGTTGAATAAATACTACGGTGAACCCGCATGTATTTGCCGTCGAGAAATTCTCCTTCAAGAGCAGCAAGGTCATTTTGTTTTTCAATTTCAGCAAACACATGCTCATACTTACTTAAAAAGAATTCGCGATCCGGGTATGATTTTTTCAGCTGTTCCATGACTTCATAAATGTCTTTCTGAATCGGCATTTGGTCATGCCCATTCGGCAACACGAGATGATCGGTCGTGGCACCGCGGTCGAGAACAGGGAAATATTTTTCCATCCGGTTCTTTAAAGCGTCCTCTTCCTGTGGCAGATATTTACCAATTGCATAGCCCAGTGGCAGCAGCTGCACAAGCACTCGGGAACCGTCCTTCGATTCCCAATAGAATTCTGTTTTATCTGTACCGTGACGTTCTGAAGTACCTCTCCAGAACATTGTGTATTTAATGTCAAAGCCATTAAAAATGTGCGGCATTTGAGCGGACTGTCCAAAGGAATCTGGCAGATAGCCGATCATCATAGGGCTGCCAAATTCGTTGCTGTCTTTCATGCCATACAATAAATTACGAACGATCGACTCCCCGCCAACAATCATTTCATCGGTTTGCGTGTACCAGGGACCAATGATCAATTTCCCTGCTTGTACGAGGTTCCAGACCCGATCCTTAGCTTCAGGTTTGACGGCAAAATAATCCTCTAGTATCGAGGTTTGCCCGTCCAACACATAATAAGGATAATCCGGATCAGTCTCTAACCGATCCAGAATTTCCTCCATATTGTTAACAAGTAAAATGCGCGATTCTTCTGTTGAAAAGTACCATTCACGATCCCAGTGCATGTGTGGTACTATATGAACTTGCTTCATAACGATCCCTTCCCTTTACGCCGTTGTAGTCATTCGTACGGGTTCATCTTCTTCTTTTGTCTTTGATTGTTTTTTTAATTTATTTTTACGAGTAAGAATGAGCAATACCATGGAGATCAGCGCACCAAGCAGGGCAGAACCTAACCAGATCGTCGCTGCCTTCATCAAAGGCTGTCCTTCAAGTAAGGCAAGAGAGAAAATTCCCGCTCCAGGCACATTAAGGCCGACTCCGAAAAACGCTACGATTCCACCGGTTACCGCTGATCCAGCAATTAACGACGGAATCACCCGTAACGGATCATTGATCATAAAAGGAATCGCCCCTTCCGTGATTCCAGCTAATCCTAATAGCCACGTTTGTTTTCCAACTTCTTGTTCAGGTTTGGTAAAGTACTGTTTCCCAATAATCGTCGCTCCTGTTACAGCAAATGCGGAAACCATTTTCACTGAAGCAAAAGCTGCGTACGGCATAATGTTGCCGCTGGCCATCGCTCCAATACAGAACGTGTACGCCGCTTTATTGACTGGTCCCCCTAAATCAAAGGAAACCATCGCTCCGAGGATCACGCCTAATATAATGGCATTGCCGCCGGATAGCCCTTCCAGCCAGTGAATCAATCCGTTGTTCAGCGCAGCAAGAGGCTCGCCAATCACAAACAGCATGATCGCACCAACAGATAACGTACCTACGACTGGATACAGCCAAAAACTTACGAAGCCAGAAAAAGTGCCTGATGTTTGCACATTTTTCTTTAAGAACTTAATAATATAACCAGCTAAGAAACCACCGAGCATCCCGCCTAAAAAGCCACTGCCGATCAAGTTCGCCGCAATACCCGCAGCAAACCCGGGTCCTAAGGCAGGCTTATCAGAAATAGAGTACGCCATGTACGCAGATAGAATCGGAACCATCAATGTTCCAAGCATAGAACCGCCTAACTGACGCAGCAGCCATAACCAGGACCCTTCCTCAGCGTAAACGTCCTGAAGTCCGAATGCCTGAGCCACCAATACGGCAAAAGCAAGCGTCATTCCGCCGGCCACAATCACCGGAATAATGTACGAGATTCCCGTCATAATGGAATCCTTAATTTCTGCTTTAAATGATTTTTCTTCTCCGTCATCGTCTTCTATGTCTTCTACTTCCGTTTCCTGCCTAGGAGCACGCTTAGCTTTTTCCAGCGCTTCTTCGATCAGTGCTCGAGCATTTTTTAACGGGGCCGCTACAGTAGTAGTGACTTTTGGCAGCCCGGCAAAACGCCCCGGTTCCTTGACCGCTACATCCGCGGCAAAAATAACCGCGTCCGCTTGAGCAATCGCTTTTTTCTTATGACGGTCTTCTATCCCATTCGCTCCCTGCTTTTCAACAGCTACTTTCACACCGAATTCTTTCCCTGCACGGACCAGTGCTTCCGCTGCCATGTAAGTGTGGGCAATTCCTGCAGGACAAGCTGTTATCGCAAGAATCGTTTTTCCGTTTGTTTCAATATCTTCTTCCTTTACCTGTTGCTGATCGAGTGCTTGGTAAAATCCATTACTCGTCTTTGCCTGCATCAAGCGTTCCTTAAAAGCAGGATCAGCCATTCTAGTCATCAGTTCAGAAAGCAGCGTTAAATGTGTAGAACCCGCTTCTTCTTCCGGTATCGCTAGCAACATAATCAGTTCTACTTGATTGTTCTCATCAATGCTTTCCCAGTCCAAAATGGGCTTTTGTACGGTCGCCACGGCGAAACTTGCTTCCTTCACGGCTTTCGATTTCCCGTGAGGTATAGCAAGTCCGCCTTCCATTCCAGTCGGCGATAAAGATTCACGGTGCAGTACCGACTCATAAAACTCGTCTTTGGAATGAATTTTACCTGCCTCATACAACTGATCCACCAGGTAACGAATCGCCTCTTCTTTGGAAGTGAACGACTGATTCGTACTAATTAACTCTGGTGAGGTTAAACTTTGTAATCTCATTTCATGGCCTCCCCCATTGATGTGTAAGCTTTATATGAGAGTATCACAAGAATCGTAAGCGCTTTCTATTTCTTGAAAAAGTACACGAACAAACAAAAAGAAACCGCTGTCATGTGTATTTATACACATCAGCTGGTTTCCCATAATCGTTCCGATAATTTCTGTAGTGCAAGCATCACTGGTGTCTTATCCGAGATATTGTAATTCTCCAGCATTCGCCGTGGTGAATAGAAGAAATAACTCAGATTACTCTGTTCCTGCAGCGTATTCCGAGAGAAATGCGTAAGCGAAACTATAGTAACCTTCCGATCCTTCGCAAGCTTAACCATCTCCAGAATCTGTTCCGTCTCTCCTGACATACTTAATAGGAAAAGAACATCTTTGGACGTCGCATGATTCATCGCATAGACGGCATCATGGCGGTGCAAGAAAAACTCGGCCGTTTTCCCGCCGATCTTTAAGTGGGTAGCGAACAATTCACAGAAAGGCATCGTATCTCCTACACCATAAACAAATACTCTTTCCGCCTGACGGAGTACTTTCACAATGGAAGAGAGGCGCTCCTCGTCCATGAGCTCTACCGTTCGCCGGATATTGTATTGAATCGTGCTCTCCTGCCCGACTTCCTCACTCTTTATTTCATCTTTCAAGCTGTTCTTTAAATGAGAAAAACCGTCATACCCCAGCTTCTTCGTCAGCCGGGTGATCGTGTTCGGCACCGTGTACAACTCTTTCGCTAGAGATTGTATAGAGATCTCAATGACTTCTGATTTGTTGGCTAGTATGTAATTGATAATTTGGTCGTCTGTATCATTGAGCTTATATTCGTATTTGTGAGCGCGGTCCTTAAGGTCCATCTTCCACCACCTCTGTCTATCTGACTTGAAGTAATCTTATTGTATCATAGCCTGGGATACCAGGAAGTCTGCTTGGAAGACGATTTATCTATCTAAACGTATTTGAATCTTTTCAGATCCTCACCTGCAATGAATGAGCAATTTCCACGGTTCATAAATTTATTCAGCCGGTTAACAAAAAAACATCGAATTTACATAAATGTGATTACTGGTATGCTGACGCCTTCCAACGATCATTAGAAGATCTTCCTTTGAAGGATGAAGGGACTCTTAAAGAGATTGTAGCGAAGAATGATTTTTTTGATCATACAGTTCTAATGTCATAGATAAAGAGAAACATAATCTACTGCGAATATAAATACACCCATAGGGCAATTTCCATGGGTGTATTTTTTAATGAATTCACTGAAAATTCCGCTAACCGCTTGTGTTCTCTATAAAATTATAGTATGTTCTTTATATAGAACTATGTAAGTTATTCCCATTAAATGCTGAATCTTGAATTTTAATAAACACTTTAATGAAACTATTGTAGGAGGATATTCATGAGCGCCATTGCTGGAATCGTAAACTTTAAGAATGAACCTCTTCAAAAGGAATACGGCAATAGGATGATGCATTCGCTTCAAAAGTTTCCAGCAGATGATGTTAAAGTGTGGATGAATAGACACGTTTTCCTAGGCTGTCATGCCCAATGGATCACTCCAGAATCGATAGGAGAGAAACTACCATTCTATGATTCTGAAAGCGAGTTAGGCATTACCACAGATGCCATCATTGACAACCGCGAAGAATTATTCGATGCCTTACAAATAAAGAAAATCCATCATGACCTTCCAGATAGTCAGCTGATCTTACAGGCGTATCAGAAATGGAGAGAAGAGTGTGTAGATCATCTTATTGGGGATTTCGCTTTTATGATATGGGACGCGCGATCAAATAAACTGTTTGGTGCGAGGGATTTCTCCGGAACCCGGACGTTATACTTTCATAAAAATGACCGTTCATTTTCATTCAGCACCACCATCCAGCCCTTACTTTCGCTGCCATACATCAGCCAATCTATCAATAAGAATTGGATTGCTGAATACTTAGCCATTCCGGGAATGCACGATTCCACGGACAATTTCAGTACAGTGTATAAGGGTATTCACCAAATCCCACCCTCCCATACGATCTGTGTGAAGGAAGGAAAAGTTAGCTTTCAGCAATACTGCGACGTAACCAAGACAGAGAAATTGAAGCTATCTTCTAATGAAGAATATGTAGAAGCATTTCAAGAAGTCTATCAGAAGGCGGTCAATGCTAGAGTACGTACATATAAAAACGTCGGGGCACAGCTAAGCGGTGGCCTTGATTCCGGCTCAGTTTGCAGCTATGCAGCAAGGACACTTAGAGAAAAGGGTAAATCGCTGTCCACATTCAGTTATATACCACTACAGGGGTTTGAGGATTGGACACCAAAGAGCAGACGTGCGGATGAGAGCCAGTGGATCAAGTCTACAGTAGACTATGTTGGTAATATTAATGACCATTATGATGATTTCAGCGGCCGCTCCCCATTAAATGAAATTGATGACTGGTTAAGCATTCGAGAAATGCCATATAAATCATTCGGCAACTCTTTCTGGATCAAAGGGATTTATGAAAAAGCCCAGGAGCAAGGTTGCGGCGTCTTATTAAGTGGAGCACGAGGCAACTATACGATTTCCTTCGGCTCCGCCCTGGACTACTATACGAAATTGTTTAAAAAGGGCAGATGGATCACCTTTGCTAAAGAATTGAATCAATACAGTAAGAATATCGAAGTGGGACGATCTCGCCTCTTATCTAAAATTAAAAAACGAGCGTTTCCATCTATGAAAGAGGACTATTATGAATTTCCTCAGATTATCAATCCTGACTTTGCAGCAAGCACTCATGTATTTACCAAACTTAAAGAAAACGGCGTCGACGTAAAACAGGCCAAACACCCCGATGCAAACGATGCCCGAAGAAAGCAGTTTGACCAGCTGTTCTTCTGGAATTTGAACGGAATCAACGCAACCAATTTATCTTTAAAATACGCCTTATGGAACCGGGATCCTACCAACGATCTCAGAGTGGCAAAATTCTGTATGTCTCTGCCGGATCACCAGTTTGTGCAACAAGGGTATGACCGGTCCTTGGTCCGTAGAGCTACGAAAGGATATCTGCCGGAAGAGATCCGCTTGAACCAAAACACAAGGGGTGTTCAGGGGGCAGATGTCATTCCACGCATGCAGGACCAATGGAAAAATATGATAGAGGAACTAGAAAGTATTAACCACTCTTCCTTTCTATCTGAATTTATCGATATTGATCGATTGCAGCACATCCTACTAGACTTTAAGAAGCAACCACAAAATGAATGGATCTTTGTTCTTGAATTTAAGCTTTTGATCCGGACGCTAATACTAAAGAGGTTCTTAAATAGAACTTCACTTGAAAGGGGGTGTTGGAATGAAGAAAGAATGGAAATCTCCCAATTTGGAAGTGCTTGATATAAATGAAACCATGGCTGGTCCTGGTCTTGCAATTGAAGATGACTTTCAAAACGATCCTGATGAAAATGTTCACCACGATAGCTGATACCATACCTAGGCTCAAGAGGTCATTACTCTTGGGTCTAGTACATATTTTTCTTTAGCATTTTGTTCTTTATATTGAACGATTAGTTTCTATTAAAATAGGGGGGTTAGAATAATGGTCCACCGGCAAAAGAACAACTCTTATATAGGTTTTGGATTATCTATAGCAAGTGACCTCTTTCTACCTGAATTAATCCATCAGGACCATTCTAATAAACCCGACCTTTCCATAGAGAAAGCGAACTTAACAGACCTCTGGAAAAAGGAAGCCCGGGCAAATCGTTCGTTTATCATCAGAGAAGATTTTTGCTTATTTAGAATTCCTGAGGTCGCCATTTATTTTGTAGAAAAGGGAGAAAGTATCCGGTACCACCCGCTCTCTGATGTAACCGAAGAGCGGCTGCGTCTTTATATTCTCGGGACATGTATGGGGGCCCTCTTGTTTCAAAAGAAAGTGCTGCCTCTTCACGGTAGTGCCCTCCTTATTGATGGAAAAGCGTATGCCATCGTCGGAGAATCAGGGGCGGGGAAATCAACGCTTGCTTCAGCTTTTATCAAGGACGGCCATAAGCTATTGAGTGATGACGTCATACCCGTGACCTTTTCAGATGAAGGAGTTCCCATGGTCACTCCTGCCTACCCTCAACAAAAGCTGTGGCAGCAGAGCTTAAATGAATTTGGAATGAACTCTAAAGAATACAAACCTATCTTCGGACGAGAAGAAAAGTTTACTGTTCCTGTAAAAGAACACTTTCATGATCAAATTGTACCTTTAGCTGGTGTAATCGAGTTAACGAAAAATAATTCAACTCAGATCCAAATGGAGCCTGTCCCTATCCTTAAGCGCTTAAGTAAACTCTACCAGCACACCTATCGTAATTTCATGATTGAGCGTTTAGGAATTACGGATTGGCACTTCCAATTGTCAGCAAAACTCTTAAGTCACATTGATTTACTTCATCTTAACCGGCCGGAAAATAGCTTTACTGCTGATCCTTTAAGAGAAATGATATTATCTACTATTTACAAGGAGGAAGTTATCTTATGAGTGAGAACTTATTAGCAGACCAGACCGTCCGTCAAAAAGAAGGCATGATTGTGAGCGATATGGGCGGAGAGCGCGTGATGCTCAGTATTGAAGATGGTAAGTATTTTAACCTCGGAGAATTAGGCGGAGAGATTTGGGATTTGCTTGCCGAGCCGACCCCCCCAGAGAACCTGATCAACACATTGGTCGATTCCTATGACATCGATCGTCCTACATGCGAAAAAGAAGTCCACGCATTTCTTGAGCAATTGCACAAAGAGCACTTAATCGTGATCGATGGATAAATGATTCTAAAGTAAAGCGGAAGAAGGAATCGTATGAAGAAAGTTGTGAATTTTATTTCCCTAGAC
Organism: Halobacillus rhizosphaerae; assembly: GCF_046719735.1. NCBI lineage: Bacteria > Bacillati > Bacillota > Bacilli > Caryophanales > Bacillaceae > Halobacillus > Halobacillus rhizosphaerae. The sequence goes on along the minus strand of NZ_JAUTWQ010000008.1, from coordinate 49,369 downwards.
CGAAGCTCAAAACTTCTGCTGATGGAATCCTATTTGTATTTAGCCTGGGCACGGATCCTAAAGAGAATTCCATTTGCGAAGCTGTCGTCCTCTTTAGGTACGCCAATGCAAGAAACCTCTAGGGAACCTGGCAATACTGACACCTTAAAAGCCATTTCCAAATCGATCAATCTGATAAGCCGTTACACATGGTGGGAAAGCCAATGTCTAGTTAAAGCGATCGCTGCGATGAAGATGCTAAAGAAACGGAAGGTTGACTGCACGCTGTACTTAGGAACCGCTAAAGATGAAGACGGTACCATGATTGCTCATGCTTGGGTCAGGAGCGGGACTTATTATGTAACTGGAAAAGAAGGAATGGAGCGGTTTACGGTCGTAGGGAAATTCGCGAAAACAACGGGAGGAATGCAACATGCAAAAGGAAATGCGATTAAATCTGGAGAACGTTCCTAAAGAGCTGAAGTTGATTTTAGAATTGATAAAAGCGGAATCAAAAGAGGAAATTGAAAGAATCGATCCCGAATGGTTTCAGGAAATCGATTGGCAGCAGTTCATTGAACTAGCACTTCATCACCGACTTTACCCTGTATTACATGGAAAAGCGCAAATGATAGATAATCAGCTTGTTCCTTCCTCAGTTAGAAATCGTTTAGCCTACGAATACAAAAGAAATACCTTCCAAATGCTTAAGCTTTGTGGAGAAATGGAACAAGTCAGTCAACTATTTAATAAAGAAAATATTCGTTTGTTATTCCTAAAAGGGCCTCATCTCGGACATGAGCTTTATGGTGATTTATCTTTAAGGACATCTCATGATTTAGACATCCTTGTTCCTCCTGAGGATTTTGATAAAGCAGAGAAATTATTGTTGGAAGCAGGTTATGAAAATGATAATCCCCTTCCAACAGTATTAAATAGCAGAAGGTTAAGAGAACATCACGTGAAGTATTTTCATCAAGAGAAAAAGATGATCGTAGAGATTCACTGGAGACTAAATCCGCCGCCTAGCGAGGACCCAAATTTTGAAGAATTATGGAAACGAAAACAATTCTGTTCCTTTAGTCCACATCTATTGTTTATGTTAGGCAAAGAAGACTTATTTATGTTTTTAATCAAACACGGCTCCCGGCACGGATGGTTCCGCTTACGCTGGCTCTTGGATATTCAAAGACTCAAAGATGAGCGCATTTCAAAGGAGCAATTGTTACCTTTCTTACAAAGGTACAAAGCGAAACATCTAATCTCTCAGTCAATGATTTTGTATACTGAATTATTAAATTCAAAAACTTCTGAAACCATATTTACAAATAAAGGATACAAATTGGCAAATAAATCTATTTTCTTTATAGAATCTATCATTCATTTACATAGGAATCCGTTGCCAAAAGAGATAGCAAGTTATCATAAAAAGTACTTACATCTTTTAAAAAATCCTATTCAAAATATTGTCATATTTTTTAGTCGTTTCTACCCTGCTCCTATTGATGTTGAAACATTGCCATTACCGAGGAAACTCTCCTTTTTATATTTTCCATTAAGACCATTCCTCTGGAGTTTTCGAAAAGTAAGAAATGTGAGTTAAGGAGGATGTTGAATAGATGCATTATATGAAGTATTTTCTCAAGCAAATGCACGACTTTTCAGGGAAAATTCTCTACATCAACCTCATCGCGATGACAGCGATTGGATTGCTAGAGGGTGTAGGTGTTTTACTGCTTGTCCCTATGATAAATAAGAGCGGTCTCATGAACTTAGGTTCCAGTAACCTTTCTTTTTCTCAATTATTTGATTTCTTCGACCGCATTCCTAGTGCATTTGGTCTGCCATTGATCCTTAGCATGTATGTTCTAATCGTTACAGGGCAAAGCTTATTAAACCGCCAAGTTAAGGTGCGGAACGTCAGGATTCACCAAAAATTTTTAAAACATCTTCGGATGGACACCTATAGTTCTTTACTTAATTCCAATTGGGAATTCTATTTAAGAAAAAGAAAAACTGACATTATAAATATTCTAACTACTGAAATTGCTAAAGCTGCCGGTGGAACAAAAGCTTTTCTTCAATTCGCCGCCTCTCTGCTTTTTACAATCATACAAATAGGTTTAGCATTTATCCTCTCCCCTAGTATAACTTTATTTGTATTAACTAGCGGAGGATTGCTGATTTTTTTAAACCGTAAGTTTCTTAAACGATCACTAAGCCTGGGTAACCGCAACTACGAACTGCAAAGGCAGTATTTAGCAGGCGTTACAGATGATATGAATGGAATGAAAGATTTGAAAAGCAATACACTTGAGCATTCCAGAATGAACTGGTTTACACAAGTAACGAATGGAATTGAAGAAGAACAAGTAGAATACACAAGATTGAAAGCCACTTCTCAGCTCTACTATAAGGTTGCTTCCGCCATTTTAATAGCAGGTTTTATATTATTGACTTTCCATTTATTCCTAGCGCAAGCGGGACAATTAATGATCGTCATAGTAGTCTTCTCAAGGCTGTGGCCAAGGGTAACGAACATCCAATCTTCTTTGGAACAAATTGCCACAAACCTACCGTCTTTAAAAGCCGTCCTTGAATTACAAAAAGAGTGTAAAAATGCTCAAGAATTTAACTCTATCGAAGATAAGAAAGAACAAATGGAAATCAGTCGTTCAATTACATGTCACAACATATATTTTCGCTATGAGAATCAAAAAGATTTTGCGCTACAAAATATCTCCATCACTATTCCCTCAAATCAGATGACTGCTTTTGCAGGTCGTTCGGGTGCGGGAAAAAGCACGCTGATAGATCTGTTAATGGGGCTTAATAAACCGGAAAAGGGGAACATCTTAGTTGATGGTTCTCCACTAATGGAACCAAAAATCCAATCCTTGAGACAGGAAATTAGTTACGTTCCTCAGGACCCCTTTTTATTTAATACAAGTATCCGAGAGAATTTGAACCTAACTATGCCGGAAGCGAGTGATGAGCAACTTTGGGAAGCTCTGGAATTCTCATCTGCCGTTGAATTTGTGCATAAACTTCCTCATGGTTTAGATACATCCATCGGAGATAGAGGAATCAAGTTATCAGGCGGAGAAAGACAAAGACTAGTGCTTGCTCGGGCAATTTTAAAAAAACCTTCCATCCTAATTCTCGATGAAGCCACTAGTGCACTGGATAGAGATAATGAGAGGAACATACAACAAGCCATCGAACAACTAAAAGGAAAAATAACAATTATCGTTATTGCTCATCGCTTATCAACAATGCGAAATGCAGATCAAATGATTGTATTAGAAAATGGAAAGGTGGTTCATCAAGGGAGGTTTAAACAAATTACAATTGATAAAAAAACGGTTTAAGTCATCTCTTAGACAACAAAAGAACAGCGAAAGGCGAATCTGTTTTTTCATTTGATCAACCATTTATACGAACGAAGTTCGATCATCCTGACCTCAAACAAAAGTCCAAAGGAATGGGGAAATTTGATTGGCGATCAAAGGATCACAACAGCAAGTTTAGATCGTTTACTCCATCGAGTGGAGGTTTTACATGGCGGAGAGAACGAAGAAAGTCATCGGATGAAAAACAGAAAAAGCATATTTTCAGCAGAAGTGTAAAAGGGAAACGAGCAAAAAGTGTAAAATTCGACTTGACGTCTACAATTTTGCGTATTAATCAAAATTTTCAAAAAGAAGTAAATAAACTAGAAAAAGATTCATAACCCAAAATTGAAAATGCCTTTGTACAGTCCCGTGTCCTCTTGAATTAAAGGTAGATTATAATGTTTTATCTTCCAAGAGAAGCTAATGCAATAAACTTAAGAAATAAAGAAAAACCTTGTTCTTTCAAAAAAGATCAAGGTTAAATTATTTATTCACTTTATCTCAATATTGAATAAGAGGTACAGATAATTGTAATTCATGAGATCACATAATTATTACTCTGATTTGTATTTTTTATTAGGAATAAATTATATTTTATGAGTTTAAGTATCTATATTAGTACATCACAAGATTCCATTATTTCTTCCCAATCTTTAGTAAACCTATGAATATCTTCTTCTATAAGTTCACTTCCAGTTTGTACTTCTATTATTTCCATTTCTGTAATAGCTTTTAGCGAGTGCTTAGATGCGAGAGGGATATTAATTACATCTCCTGAGCGGATATGGGTGAATTTATTGTTTAGTACAAAAATTCCTTCACCTTTAATTACGGTCCATACTTCACTTCTTTTGAAATGAACCTGATAGCTTAAATTAGCACCTGAATTAATTCCTATTCTTTTTGTTAAAACTTCGTTTCCCTCTTCATATTTAGTATGCTCCAAAACTCTGTACCAGCCCCACAGTCTTTCTTCATACATAGGTCTTCCTTCGTAACCACCTAGGTATTGCTTTAATTTTGCACTTTTCTCTTTATCGGTAACTAAAATTCCATCAGGGCTAGCAGCGACAACCACATTATTTAACCCTAGCAAAGTAATTGGAATATCAAGTTCATTTATAATATGAGAATTTTCTGATTCTTCACTTATAATACCTTTTCCGGTTATTGAACTTGTCATTTCGTCTGTTAAAGTATTCCATGTTCCGAGATCTTTCCATATACCTTTGTAAGGTAAAACCACTATATTTTTGTTTCTCTCCACTACTTCATAATCAAAACTGGTCTTTGGAATGTTGCTATATTGAGATAGAAGTTCTTCGTAAGTAGTAGGTAATCCCATACTTTCTAGTAAATCTAAAATATGTTTTAATTTAAAAGCGAAAATACCACAATTCCAAAGAGCCCCTTTATTAATTAATTTTTCTGCTTGATCTTTTTGAGGTTTCTCTTTAAAATAATCCACTTCAAGAAAATCACTTGATTGGTGATGGCTTGGGATAATGTAACCGAACTTTTCAGATGGATAAGTAGGGGTAACTCCCATAAGTGCCAATTCAGCATCTGAGCTCTCTATTACTTGTTCCATTTCCTTTACTTTATTAAAAAATTCATCTTCAACATATGGGTCAACAGGAAGCATACAAACTACCTCATTGGGATCACAATTCTGAACAGAAATTAAATATACTACCGCTAAAGCAATTGCAGGAAAAGTATCCCGACGTTGCGGTTCTATGACAATGGGAACTTCATAACCTAATTGATTTTTTATCATATCTACTTGAGCTAGACTAGTTGCAATTACCGAGTGCTGGTGTAAATTTTCTTTGTGTAATTGTCTCCAAACTCTTTGAACCATAGATTCTTCTTTACCTTTTTCATCTTTAAGGACTCTCAAAAATTGCTTCGACCTAGCGTCGTTTGACAGCGGCCACAATCTTTTTCCCGAACCCCCTGATAGAAGTACTAATTTCATTATTATCCTCCTAATTATTTACCTTTATTTAAAACCGTAGTAAATTTAAAATGCTTTATTTATAATAATTCTAATTTGAATATTAAGATTATATTCAAACATAATTAAAGAATATTAACGTTAAATTTCACATTAATTATTTTTTTAAAATCTACAACAACTCTATCCCTTGAGAATAATAGACAAATACCATAAATCACTACTCCAATAGTGATCTTAAGGATTAAAGATATAAAATCATTAACACCATGAATAAAATAATTACTAACTAATATGGCTGCTCCCATTATCATTGCAGGAAAAAGAGCAGGAAGGAAGGTTCTTAAATAATCAATCAAACATGGTCCTAAAGCATTTTTAAGCAAGTAAAGATAACTGAAAATAATGTAAATAAACTGTAGAAATAAATAAATCGAAGCTACTCCATTGATTCCCCATAACATAGCACCAATTAAAATACCAGGTAATTGCGTTATCAATTTCATAGCATTAAATTTAAAACTTAAATCAACATTTCCGGTAGCCATCATTAGTGATCCAACAGGATTTCCTATAGATCTTAAGAGTCCAACTCCGCATAAAATTTGTAAAATTTCAATGCTTGGTTCCCATTTTTCACCAAATACTACTGTAATAAAAATAGGTGAAATTAGATATAATCCGAAGAAAATCGGAAAATTTATTATATTAACTATTGTTAACACTTTGAAAAATCCCTTTTTAATTCTATCTTGTTCATCTTGAATACTTGAAAATATAGGAAAAGCAACTTTGTTAATAATTGGATTTATTTTTGCCGAAGGTAAAATGATTATATTAAAGGGAAGAGTATAAATACCTAATGCTGTTGCCCCCAAAAACCTGCCAATAATTAAAGTATCGATCTTCGTATTAAAATAATTTATTGTGCTTTCTCCTGTTTGATACAAACCAAAACTTAAGAATCGGCTTATTTCTGAAAAAACTAAATGCAGTTTCGGTCTATACAACCTCTTACCAAAGAAAAACAAAAGAATAGTTCTTACTAAAGTAGTTACAACTAGGCCTAATACTAAAGAATCTACTCCTTTGCCAGAGACAGCCAACATGATTGAAAATAATATTCCTATTAAATAGGATAGAGTTTCAATAATAGCACTCAGATTAAACATAAAGTTTTTTAGTAATAATGCCCTATATTGTTGTCCGAGAGGAGTAATAAGAAACATAAAAGAGATCCAGTGTATATACTTTTCTAGATCTTGCTCCTTAAATAACAAAATAATTAGTGGAGTTACAAGCCAAATTAAAATTGAAATGCATACACCTAATAAGATATTAAACCAATATAAACTTGAAAGTTCGTTTGTAGTGATATTTTTACTATGTATTATTGAATTTGATATTCCCATATCAACGAACTTTTCAGCGAACCCAGTTATAACCATTATCATACCCATTAAGCCAAACGCTGTTGCATCAAGTATCCTTCCCAAAATTACTAATTGTAGTAATTGTAAACCAATAATTATAACCGTAGATATTGAAGTCCATCCTACTCCTTTTATTGCCCTCGATTGTAGTGACATTTATATAACCTCTTTCAATCTTTATACTAAATGATTCCCTTAAAAATTTTCTCTAAATTAGAATTTTGAATGTCAATGTTATAATTTCTCTCTACTTTTTTTCTAGCATTTTTCGCTACATCTACTACGATATCAGGGCTATCTATTATATAAGTTAGTTTCTCACTTATACTCAAAATGTTTCTCTCTCCAACTAAAAAACCAGTTTTATTATCTTCAATAATCTCAGGTATTCCACTATGATAAGTAGAAAGCACAGGCAATCCCATTGCCATTGATTCCATAATTACTACTGGAATCCCCTCCATATCCCCATTTCTACTAGTTACACTTGGTACCATTAATAGATGGCTTTCAGTAAGTAGTTCTATTAATTCAGTTTGCTGCCTCCAACCTGCAATTTTCACATAATTACCTATTCCTAAATCATCTATTAATTGTTGAAGATAAGGTCTTAATGGTCCATCACCTACTATTGTATAGTTTATGTTAATACCTTTATTTATCAATATCGAAATTGCCTTTATTGAATACTCTATTCCTTTTTTTTCTACTAGCCTTGCTACAGAAATTATTGATATGTCATTTGAGGAATACTTTTTTACTGAAAATGTAAATCTCTTTAAATCCACTCCCATTCGATGTACATTTATTTTATCCTCATTACATCCAAGTTCGATTAAGCGGTTTTTCCAATATTCACTAATAGGAGTAAAACTATTTCCCTTGTAGAATAACTCATTATAAACTTCATTTCCGTTTTTCTTTACATAAGCAGTCATATCATTTCCATGAAAAGTCGTATTTATGTTTCCTTCCAGTAGACCAATATCTTTTAAATATACAGCTAAAATACCGTTATCTCCAAAATGACTATGAATAACATCAAATTTTTGTTTTTTTTTCAAAACGTCTTTACAGTAGAAAAGTTTAAAGGAGCTAGCAAACTTTTTATATTTAAATACATTTAAACTTCTAATAGTTTTGACTGGCCCTTTAATAAAATTAGGGAGAAATTTAATTAAAAACTTAAGGACTCTAATAATTTTACTTTTTGGTAAATTAAAGTAAACAACTCTGTTATTTAGGTTATATTTACTCACATCAGGATGGGTTTTCTCTTCCTTTGGGAAAGAACTTGCAAGAATAGTTACTGTATGTCCTTTATCTATTAAGCCCGTTATTTGATTCAAAATGAATGTTTCCGATAATTTAGGAAATTCAGCAACTATATATAAAATTTTCATTTTAATACCTCCTATCTTTTAGTTGGGACCAATGTTTCTAATGTGTAATGCAGGTTTTTGAGAATTAATGACAACATCATCAATATCAGATTCTAATACTTCTTTTAATTGCTCTTTATGTTCCCAGCATAAGCTAGCTTTTTCAATGATAGATTCCGGCGTTATATCATTTATATCGATAACATATTTACTTAGATTTAAAGATTCCATTATACCCTGCGTCTTATGCTCATAATTTATCGCTACAGTTGGTATTTTATTAGATAATGCAAAAATATTGGAATGCATTCTAGTACCAATAAACATATCCATCTTTGAGTAAAAATACTTAAGTTCCCTAGGGTTTAGATCAATATCGATAAGTTTTGCTTTTGAAGTTATTCCTGATAAAATTTCTCTACTAATAACTCTATCATCATTAAAATTATTCGGCCCTAACACTTGAGGCATTAAAAGAACTTTACATTCCAAATTTTTTTCTAAGAATAATATTAATTTTTGCATACTTTCAATATACTTATTTCTAAAATACATTGGTTTGTTCATATTGGGAAAGTTCCAATCACGAACTGTTATGCCCACTAATGGTTTATCTTTATTGGATTCAGCTATGGTTTTTATTAAATTATTTACTTTTTCACTTTCTGTGGACTTCATGCTAAAAGCGGAATCAGGTACTAATTCTACTGGAGCACTAACTCCTAAATCCTTCAATATATTTCTTGATATAGCTTCTCTTACAAAAATCATATGAACATTATCCAAAGTTATTTTAGTCAATAATTTCATTAACTTATTGTTAAATGGACCGATTGATTGAGAATAAACAATAACCTTTCTTTTATAATTTATTGCTGTTTTTATTTGTACTAAGTGTTGTAAAGTACCTGCGCTATAACCGTGACTCAGCAAGAAACCGCCCCCACAACTAACAACAATATCAGCCCATTCATAATCACCATCTTTATTATTTTTAATAAAAAAACATATAAGTAACTTTATTATTATCAACAATTTATTAAATCGGCCAGGCTTCATATTACTGGTAAAGTTATGAATGCTTTCGTTTACAACTTTACCATATGCATATTTATCTATTTCTGGGAATTTTGACTTTATTTTAATATTACATTCTGGGATATACTTTTCCAAAGAATCAATAATAGATAGTATAATTCCAGCGTCCCCTTTATTTTTACTAGAATGGGCATTAATTATTAGTATATTCATAATAAGATGAATTCCTCCAAGTAATAATGATAATTTTTGTAAAACACTTAGATTTTTTCCTTTTGGAAGTTATGTTTTTTTAGTTTATCATCTATAAACTCTTCAAATTGGCTTCTAAACCTTCTTCCTGAAAATCTTTCAGCATGTCTTCTACAATTCAAAGAAACTATAGAGTTTTTTACATTCTCAAATTCATCAATTGCTTTTATTATTGCTTCCGGTTTTTGCTCATAAAAAAATAGGCCGGTGGGTTTTTCACATTCTTTATATCCCCTCACGGTTTCGGTAGAACCTCCTTTTCCATATGCAATTACAGGTGTTCCACAAGCTTGAGCCTCAACTGCAGTAATTCCAAAGTCCTCTTCAGCCGCAAACACAAACGCTTTTGCTCGCTGCATGTAATCCTTAAGTACTTCAAAAGGTTGGTAACCCATAAGCTTGACATTAGGACCAGACTTTGATTTAATCTTATTAAAATCAGGACCGTCACCAATGATAATTAATTTCCTTTCAGGCATCTGTGAAAATGCTTCAACGATTTTATCAATCTTTTTATAAGGCACCATCCTAGAAGTAGTTAAATAGAAATCTTCTTTTTCTGTATGAAAACTGAAATTCTCTACATCGACGGGTGGATAGATTGTTTCAGATTCTCTTCTGTAAATTTTCCAAATTCTTCTACTAATGAAATTAGAGTTTGATAAGAAGTAGTCAACCCCATTAGACGTTCTATAATCCCACTTCCTTATATTAAAAAGAATCATCTTAGTAATAAATGACTTTATTCCTTTAGTCAGTCCAGCTTCCTTCAGGTACTGATGTTGTAAATCCCACGCATATCTTATAGGTGAGTGTACATATGAAATATGAAGTTGATCAGGTCCCGTTAGAACTCCTTTGGCTACTGCATGGGAGCTTGATATTATAAGATCGTATTCAGAAACATCTAATTGTTCTATGGCTAAAGGCATTAATGGAAGATAATTTCTGTAATGCTTTCTAGCAAATGGAAGTTTTTGAATAAAGCTAGTTATAACATCCTTTTCATTTATAAAATTTCTCTGTCCTTTATCTAAAAAATTAACTAATGAAAATATATCAGCATTCGGATAGATATTCATTATTTCTTCTGTCACTCTTTCTGCTCCAGCATATGTCACAAACCAATCATGTACTATAGCTACTTTCATTTTTTATCACACTCTTTCTAGATTCTGAAATTCTAAGAGAAACTATAATTTTATTATGTGATCAAACAATTCTTTCGCAGTAAATTCCCAAGAAAACTTCCCTGCTTGTTTATAGCCCAATTCAGCCAATTTCTCTCTTAATCCTTTATCATCTAGTAATTTTTCAATTTTATCAGATATACTTCTGGGCTTTAATGGATCGCAATACAAGACTGCTTTCCCACCGACTTCTGGTAGTGAAGAACTATCTGAAACTATAACAGGACATCCTACGCTCATTGCTTCTAATGGAGGTAGGCCAAAACCTTCATATAATGAAGGATATATAAAACAATAGGCGTTTTGGTACAATGACTTTAAGTCTTTGTCGCTTACATACCCTAAATATTTTACATTTTCAGGGACTTCGTTTTTTTCCCCTTTAAATATTTTTGGGTTAGTACCACCTGCAATTAATATTCTTATATCTTTATTAATATATTTTACTGCCTCTATAATTGCTGCAAAATTCTTATTTGGATTTATACTACTAACAGCTAATATATATGGTTTAATATTTTCTAAGTTAAGATTTTCTATACCCTCGGGAAGTTTTGAAAAATGCTCTTTGCCTTCATATATAACTTTTATCTTAAATTTGTCGATTCTTAAATATTTAATTAATTCTGCTTTTGAAAAATTCGAGACAGTAACTATACTTTTTGAAAAATATCCCTGTGCCAAGAAAAGTATTTTATACCAATTTTTGAATAATAAAGAAAAATTCTTGGGATTAGCAAATACTGCCATATCATGAATGACAGTAACCTGTTTTTTTTTAAAAAGCGGTCCTGAGTTACATAAATTTAACAGAAGTTGGTTTTTGGTTTTCTGAAATAATTCAATTTGTTCCCATAAATGTCCTTTTAAAATGCCTACTTTTTCTATTTTAATATTTTTCAGATTTAAATTGGTCCTTTGATGATGGGAAGGGACTAACAAAATAATATTATAACTTGACGAGTCTGGGTCTATACTTAAATGCTGATCAAGTGCCTTTACAACTTCTAAAGCGTACCTTTGAACTCCAGTTATTTTTTGAGTTAAAAATCTTCCATTAATAAAAATTTTCATGGTAACACCAACTTTCATTTTTCAATTGAAGTTTTTCCATCATTTTAAAACTTATAAATCAAAAATAAGATTCTTCCTTACTGAATAAAGTTTGTTTTATATATAAACCAAGTATTAAACCAAGCAAACTAATAATATAAGTAGACTCTATAACATTGAGAGTTGCTCCAAAGATCAACAAAGAATATATACTAACTACTATATAAAATTCTCCGAATCTCTCTAATTTTAAGGAAATCAACTTTATGAATAATATTATTATGAACAAAAACGAAATAATTCCAAAGGTAACATAAATATATATAAAAAAATTATCAGCTGGATTGTATAAATTATTCTCAAAATACATTTGAGCTGTTCCTATTCCCCCTACACCTCTTCCGAACAAGTTGAAATAAGTATTTTTAAACAATTCAATTGCTTGTGGCCAAGTACTTACTAATCTACTAATATACGATTCGAACATAAATCTCCATATATAACTATTATTATTAAGTAAATTATGAATTGAAAAATTTGTAGTTATAAGTAAGGTAGGAATAGTAGCATATAAAAATAGAAGTAAAAGGTATCCTTTTAACAAATAATTAGAAAGAATTTTGGTGATTCTATTATTTGAATTATTATAAATATAGAATAAAGTAAAGATAACAAACAATCCAACTAATGCAATATAGGTAGTTTTGGAGGTAGTTAGTAAAACACCTGTAATCACCATTAAAGTCAAAAGGAGGTCAATAATTTTTTCTTTAATGGTGATTTTTTCTTTAATATAAAAATTCAAAAGGAAAACGAGTGTTAGCAAGCTATATAAAAGTATTGCACTACCAAATGAAGTTTTTTGTATACCAGAGAGCCTTTGAATTCCCATTGTTGTCCAGAAACGACTACCCTCAATCGTATGTTCTCCAATATTATATGAAAACCCCTGCCAAGGTAAAATAAAGAAATAATCTACTATTAATGCGAAGAAAATTATTGGAATGTAAATTCTGGCTAGTTTTCTTAAAAATTTCAAATTTACATTATAATGTGTAAAATAAAAAATCATACAGACAAATGGCAGATATATTTTGAGACCAAATAATACTTGTACAATCGATAATTGATTTAATAAACCTATGAGACATCCTATAAATAAAGTAGTAATTATGTAGAACACTAATTTATTTATCATTGCTCTTTTAATAATATGAATAATTGAAATTAAGACTATATAAACAAGTATGATATCCTTAACATAAATCAATAAAGGGATTCCAGCTATATCTAAAAGATAGCGGAGTGGTGCATCAAATAGGTGAATTAGCATCCAAATACTCATTAATATATGTGTGAATTTGTACATTTAAACTCCTCAAATCTTGTTTATGTTAATTTAAATCAATACTATTAATTTAATTTTCACTACGTAGATTCTTTTGTATTAATTCGGAATATATAACATTATAATAATAGTCACTTAAGGCATACCAACTATATTTACTTTCGACTCTCAATCTATTTCTAATTGAAATCTCTTTAAACTCTGAGAAATCAGCTATTATTCCTTCTACTTTATTTACTAGTTGAGAGATGTTCCCTTGTTCAAATATATATTTCTTATTACCAACAACCTCAGGTATAGCTCCGGAATTAGAACCTAACACTGGTTTTCCACAGGCCATTGCTTCCACAAGAACTCTACCGAATTGTTCTTTCCAATTAGGCATTGAATGTGATGGTAATACTAATAAATCAATAAGATTCATAAACTTTGGCATTTGATCTGATGCAACTCTGGTATTTAAAATGAAGTATTTATCAATACCTTTTCCCTTAAGAACTGTTCTAACTCTTTCAAATTCTGGTCCACTGCCCACCATAATAAAACCATATTTGTTTTCATCTTTCTTTAGTAGTTCCTCTGCCGCTTCAATAAAATCAAATATACCTTTTTCTTTTACCATTCTTCCAATATAAGAAACTATAATTTTATTTTTCCATATTCCCTCTTTTTGTTTAGCATCTAAAATTTCTCTGTCACTCATAACTTTAAAATTATTTGTATCTACTCCATTAGGTAAAATATGAATACTTTTTTTATATCCTCTTTTTTTTACTATGTTACTGACTTCATGATTTCTAGCGAATATTATATCAGTATGTTTATACATAACTTTTTCGATTTTAGAAAAGAAAATAGGTTTTTTAGTAAGAGATATGGCAGCTGAATCAATAATTAATTTTGAATTAATTTTTAAAATTTTCGTATATAGAAATAATTGAAATGCTGAAAGACTCCACGGTTCTTCATGAATGTGAATTATATCTGGTTTAAAGTCTTTAAGTATTTTAATTAAAGTTGTTGTAAATATATAGGTAGATGCATGAAAATTGAATAAAGTTTTGCCACAGACAATCTTGCAATTTTCCGCTAATAATATATCAGAAGATTTTACTAATTTCCCTCCCTCATTCCACTTATTAGGCACAAGCAAAATAATTTCATCAAACTTTTTTGACAGTTCTTTAATCCTCTCTCTGTAAGTTTCTATCCCTCCTGCATGCCAAACCATTAGTAATTTCATCACTATTCTCCTTCAATATTCTTTATCATTATTTTTTAAATTAGCTACTTCTAAATATAGATTAAAATACCTTTTGTTAATTATCTTAGAATTATATGTGGAAGCAAAGTTTTTTTGAATATTTTCAGTCATTGTTTCCAATATGCTTTTATCCTTCAGAATATTGTTTATAATATTCTTCAACTCTTCATTGTTTTCTGGATGATATAGGAATCCAGTTACTCCATTTAAAATTAATTCACTAATTCCACCTCTATAGGTTCCTATAACTGGTTTGCCGAATTGATATGCTTCTATAACTACTCTTCCAAACGGTTCCTCCCATAGTGAAGGAACTATTAATATATCTATTTCCGGTAAAATATCTACGGGGTTAACGTAACCTAAAAATTTAATATTCTCATTATATTTTTTTTCCTCTATATTTTTTTTAACGTTAGTATCGTGAATTGTTCCTCCCAAATATAATTCAACTTCCTTAAACTTATTAATCACTTCTATGACTCTAGTTATACCCTTTTCTTTTTCTATTCTCCCCAAATATAATATTCTCAAATTCCGTTTTTTTTCTAGAGACTTTCCAAGAAATTTAAAATCAGATGTTACATTGGGAATGTGAGTAGATCTTACGTTTTTAAAATACCCGAATTTTTCATGCTTTTCGATCACATACTGAGAGATTCCTGTTACATGATTTACATAATTAATGTTAGATTTCATTTTCTTAAAATATGTTAGTGAACGACAAGAAATACACCTTTTATCACAATTTTCATTCTTACGGTACATAGTTCCTTTGGCACACAAAAGATTATAATCTCTAATAGTATGTACCATAGGAATTTTCAGTTTTTTGCCTGCCAACCAAGGAGCAATTGAAAAACCTGCAATATTATTTGTATTTATCACGTTTGGTTTTTCTACTTTTAAAATTTTAATTAACTTTAAGTAGATAAATGGGTTGTACATATCAATTATATGCCAAAATAGCTTTAATATATTTTTTTTCCCATCTGCATTTTTCAACCAATATATATTTGAGTGATTAATATAATAAATTTTTACGTTAGCAACATATTCTATATAATCACTTTTATCTGTTAAAGTTATTATAATTGGAGTATGGTTATTTTTTAAAGCTTCCTCGACTAAAAGTTCTACTGATTTTGCAGCACCACCTACAGAATTTGGGTGATATAAAGTGTTAATGTATACTATTTTCAAAATTAATAACTCCATTCAATGAAAGGCTTTAAAAATTATACTAATATGTACTTAAATAAAAGTACTTATGATTATTGTACTACGATGCATTCCGAACTTTGCATTATTGGAGGTCTCCCTATTGAGTGATATTCAATATTTTCGTATCTCATTTTTTCTAAATCAAAGCAATTCCTACCATCAATCACAAGGGGATAATTCATTTTACTAAACAATTTTAAATCAATATTTTTCACCTCATTCCACTCCGTAAGAATGAGGGTTGCATCACTTTTATCTATGGCTTCCTCTATGCTCTCTGTAAATAATACCTTGTGTTTTAATACTTTTTTTGCATTATTAATTGCAATTGGATCATAAGCGATTACATTTGCATTATATTTTAAAAGAGTTTCTATTACTTTAAGAGATGGAGCATCTCTCATGTCATCTGTGTTAGGTTTAAAAGATAACCCTAATACAGCTATTTTCTTTCCATTAATCGATGATAACCTATCAATTAATTTATCTACTATTATAGACTGTTGATTATTATTAACTTTTACAACTTCTCTCAATAAGTCGAAATTATTATTATGCAGTCCTGCTAAGTGAATTAAAGCTTTGGTGTCCTTAGGAAAACAAGATCCCCCATAGCCAATTCCAGCATTCAGAAATTCACTTCCTATCCTACTATCTAAACCCATTCCATTTGACACATCTTCAACATTTGCTCCTACTCGACTGCAAATATTGGCCACCTCATTAATGTAACTTATTTTGGTAGCAAGAAATGCGTTTGAGGCATACTTTATCATTTCAGCACTTCTTATATCAGTTTTAAAAACAGGTATATTAAATGGTTCATTAATTTTTTCTATTACTTTAGCCGCTCTTATGCTATTAGATCCTACTACAATTCTCTCTCCGTTAAATGAATCGTTTATAGCAGACCCCTCTTTTAAAAATTCCGGGTTAGAGACTACTTCTACCTTTATAGCAGAATCTTTATTTAAATTGATAAGTTCTTGAATTTTCTCATTTGTTCCCACTGGAACAGTACTTTTAGTTACGACTATTGCATCTTTTTTTAAATTCTTTGCAATATCTATTGCAACTTTCTCTATAAACTCCAAATCAGCTGAACCATTATCGGCCTCAGGTGTTCCGACTGCAATATAAATTACCTCTTGCTCTCTAAAGCCTTCACTACTATCATTAGTAAAATACAACCTTTTGTTCTTTATATTTTTGCTCATTAACTCATCTAGACCAGGCTCATAAATTGGCGATATACCTTTTTTCATCTTTTGAATCTTTTCATTATCTATATCTATACAAGTCACCGTGTGGCCAATATCTGAAAGTGTCACTCCTGTAACTAATCCAACATATCCTGTCCCAACTACCGATATTTTCACTTCATAGTTCCTCCTATATATGATGTAAATAGTTCATCCTAATAAGCACCTTTTTTTAATAATACTATTAACAGGGTTTGAAATAATATTTTTATATCAAAATAAATTGATTGATTGTAAACATAGTGTAACTCGAGATTTACTCTTTCAGGATACCCTACGCTACTTCTACCACTTATTTGCCAGTACCCTGTAAGCCCTGGTTTTACAGAAAGAAATTCTTCAGATTTTTCTTTATACTCATTCAATTCCTCGTTTACTATTGGCCTGGGACCAACTAAACTCATTTCACCTTTAATAACATTTAATAATTGAGGAAGTTCGTCTAAACTAGTTCTTCGTAGAAAAGAGCCTAACTTTGTTATTCTTGGGTCTTCATTTGGTTCAAGTTTATAGTTATTTTGCAAATATTTTCGATATAATTCTTTATTTTCTTTCAACCTTCCGTCTGCATTTTCAACCATTGATCTAAATTTATAGATGTTAAAAAACTTACCATTTTTACCATATCTCAACTGTTTAAAAAACAACGGTCCCCTAGATCTTCCAAATAAATACATTAAACTCACCGTCAAAAATAGCGGTGAAGTTATCACAATTCCAATAATTGCCCCAAGAATATCTATGACTCTTTTAACAAACAAATATCCTACCGATGTATTTATTTCATTACTACCTACTTTAAAATGAGAGTGTCGGGGGTAAAACGTAGTTTGGTTAACTTCTGAACTTGATTTTCTCACTGTATGCCTCCCTTAATTAGTTCCTTACTTAATAAGTTTTCAATAAAGGATTTCATTTCTTTATTAATCTCTTCATGTTTCATAGCAAATTCTATTGTTGTTTTTATGAATCCTATCTTTTCTCCCACATCATACCGTTCACCTTCAAAGTCATATGCATAAACGTTTTCAAATTTATTTAACTCTTGAATAGCATCTGTCAGTTGGATCTCACCGCCAGAACCTGTCTTCTGTTCATCCAAGAAACTAAATATTTTAGGGTTTAAGATATAACGTCCCATAATCGCAAGATTTGATGGAGCAGTGCCTTGACTAGGCTTTTCTACGAAATTATTAACCTTATATCTACGACCTTTATGGATACTAGGATCTACAACCCCATATCGATGAGTTTGATCATCACTCACTTGCTGAACTCCGATCACAGAAGAGTTGGTTTCATCATATTGGTCAATTAACTGTTTCAGACATGGAGTATCAGCTTCAACTATGTCATCTCCTAGTAATACAGCAAAAGGTTCATTTCCAATGAAATTACGTGCAGACCATACCGCGTGTCCTAATCCTTTTGGCTCTTTCTGCCGTATATAGTGAATATCTACATTTGATGACTTCTTTACTTTCTCTAGTAAGTCAAATTTTTCCTTTTTCATTAAATTAGTTTCAAGTTCAAAGTTATTATCAAAATGATCCTCAATAGCTCTTTTTCCTTTACCTGTTACAATAATAATGTCTTCAATACCTGAGGCAATTGCTTCCTCCACTATATATTGAATAGTTGGTTTGTCCACTATAGGAAGCATCTCTTTCGGCATAGCCTTTGTTGCTGGAAGAAATCTAGTACCTAATCCTGCTGCTGGAATTACTGCTTTTTTTATTTTTCCCATTACCTATATCAACCTTTCTATTTATCTATCTAAAATATACCTAATTTTTTCTTTTTCCTAATCTGTTCAGGTGGCTCTGCTAATAGGGTTCGCCCTTCAGCAACCAAATTCGCATTTTCCGCAAATAAATAAACCATGGATTCCCCATAGTTTTCTTCTAGTTCCGCGAATGCATTTCTCATACAAAAACCTCGTGAAGTTATGTTATGAGCATCCGATGCAATCAGGTGGGTCAGGTTCGCTTCTATTAATTGATGGGTAAACTTTTTAATTTTCTTGCCAAATTTACCGACTAGACTTGCAGCCGTAACTTGGGTAAAAGCTCCTTTTTCGACCATTTCAAATAAAATGTTGGGATGTTGGATAATGGTCGAATTTCGTTCAGGATGAACGATGACTGGTTTGTATCCGGCGACCTGGATATCAAATAGTAATCTTTTAGAGTATCTCGGCACATGATCAGAAGGAAATTCGACAAAAATATAGCTGCTATCTTCATTTAATGGAAGAATCTCGTCTTGATCTAATTCTTCTACCATATCCCCGTGTATGCGTGTTTCCTGTCCTGGCAGCACGGTGAGCGGGATATGGTGATCTTCTAGATGTTCGTTCAATTCTCTTACTTTGGTAAGGATTTCCGCCTTATAGTTATCATATTTTCCATTATGATGATGAGGCGTTGCGATGATTGTATGTATGCCGTCTTCCACAGCAGCTCTTGCCATTTTAAGACTGTCTTCGATTGTCTTTGCACCGTCATCAACACCGGGAAGGATATGACTATGAATATCTATCAAAAGTCCTACTCCTTTCTCACATTCTATAATTTATTGTGCTGTAATGCGAACGAATTTCAATAATGTTAAGTATAACAGGTTTATTATGGCAAATGAAGGGGTATTGTTGGGTTTTTTTGCTAGATTTACAGGAATTTAATATAATATTCAGTACTTATGGGGGTTTGCAGGGAATAAATAAATCTTAATACTTTTGCATTAGTTTAAATGGTTGCGTTTACATTTATTATTATTTACTTCGGGTATCTAATTACCTAAAGTTATCTTAGAGAAGCTTAAAGATTTATTGCAAATAAACACAAAAAATCCTGTTCTACCATAGAACAGGATGCCCACTTATTTATTCTGTTTGATTCTCCATTTATTAAATTCCAGAAACTCGCGAAACTGATCTTTAGAAACTCCGGAATTCATCGCTTGTTCTACAAGCTTCAGCCAATCATCGTCGAGGGCACCATCGATCTCATTGGATTCCCCATGAAGTAAGTAGTTAATGGAGACTTTCAATTCGTTGGAGATTTTTTCAAGAAATTGGACGGAAGGGTTAGTTTGGATATTGCGCTCAATCGAGCTCAAATAAGATTTGGCGACGCCGGCTCTTTCTGCGAGTTCAGATAGCGACATATGTCGGTCTTTACGGATTTGTTGAATACGGTTACCGATCATAGTAACACCCTCTTTCTTATAGGTTGAGTATAGCATAGTTCATGCAACCGTTCTATTTAAAGAACGATAAATCGTTATAGAGACCTACCTTTTGATCATCAACGAATGAATGAAGAATCATGCGGTTTCTATTATTAAGAACATTCCTGCAACCATAGTCCTTCCTTAGAATAGTCTTCCTCATTCATCATGTGATCATCCAATGTTCCGTGGGTTATTAGAGGGGTTTTTGTGAGAGAAGTTCACGGTTATGTATCTCCATTACCATAGTATAGGTGTTCTTTCGTAAAGAACAATACAATCGCCTCTTTCTATTATTATCGGGGTTCTCTTATTCATTATAAAGAATAATTATGATTATTTGTGGAATTTCGACAAAATTACCTAGGTTTTTTTGAAAATTTATTGAGCCTTTTGTATTTTGCTGGGCAAAATATGTCCCGGAGTCGTTTTTTATGGTGTGAGCTGGCCTTTGTTTAGCTATAATAGAAGAAAAGAGGAAAAAGTGAGTGATTTAAATGAATGAGCTAGTCGAGCGATTTGAAATCGTCTTCAATCAAATTCATCAACAGTTGAAAGAGATGAATGGGTTTCCAAAGAACGATAACTTTGTCGAACTGCTCCAGCATTCAAAGTTGAAGCATAGTGTGATTCGTGTGTACTTTGATCAACTGAAGCAGTATGCGAAGCTGCGCAATGCGATTGTTCACGAACGAATTCGGGATGACTATTATATCGCCACGCCGAACGAAGAAGTAGTAGAGAAATTGGAACAAATCCTTCACACCCTGGAAAAGCCGCCTGCTGCGATCGAATTTGCCACACGGCCGGTGATGTTCTTTAAAGCAGATACTCCCTTGACTAGGATTATTGAAGCGTTCAATGAGCATGGGATTTCGCAATTTCCTATTTATGATGAAGGACGTACCTTTCTTGGCTTGTTAACAAATGATGGTGTGGTGCGATGGCTTTCGCAGTCAGTAAAAGATGGATCTGTTACGGTTGAGGGAATTGTTGCCCAGGATGTGCTAGTGGCGGAGAAGGATTTATCTGTTGAGTTTTTGGCGGCAAACGGCACTGTTTATGAACTTGAGGAAATGTTTGAAACAAGCTTGGAAGCTGAACGTAAATTGAAAGCTGTGATTTTGACTGAGTACGGAGATGCGAATGAGAAACCTACGGGGATCGTGACTACGTGGGATTTAATTAAAGTGGATCGTAGGACTCCTGATGAGTAATAAACATTAATCATTCATATAACAATATTTTTTAAACATTAGAGGACTCTACCAGCGATGGGAGGGTCTTTTTTTGCTCTTATATTTATTTTTCACGGCTATTGACCTAAAAATTTAGGTTGAGATGGAAAAATATATGATATATTATCTATAGATAGAGTGATGATACTTAATAGAGGTGAAACAATGAGTAATAGAAAAGAAAGAAAAACGAGAAAAAAGGGAAACTGGTGGAAAATTCTCCTCGCCCTACTCTTGGTTATTGGAGTATCTATAGGCGTCTATGTTTTCTCTATTTACCATGATGCCAAACAGACGGTGAGTAATGATATTCATAAATCTGTTAAATCCATTGATTCGGTGGCAACTAAGAAGAAAATTAAAAATGAAGAAACCCTGCATGTCTTACTCATGGGAGTCGATGCACGTCCTGGTGATAAGGGTCGTTCGGATGCCTTAATGGTGATGTCATTGGACCCGAATCATGACAAAATGCAGATCGTGAGTATTCCACGTGATACGAGAACAACCATTGTCGGCAGAGGATCTGAATCGAAGATAAACGCTGCTTACGCTTATGGCGGTCCCGACATGGCGATTAATACCGTAGAGAACTTTCTTGATATCGACCTGGACTATTATGTAAAGGTGAATATGGAAGGTCTTTCCCAAATGGTCGACGCTGTTGGTGGAGTGACCGTGGACAATGATCGCGATTGGTATGATGAAGGATACTATAAAAAGGGCTACCACTATAAAAAAGGAGAAATCCATCTTGATGGTCCTAAAACCATGGGATATGTTCGCATGCGTCATTTAGATAACCGTGGCGATTTCGGCCGTAACAAAAGACAGCGCCAAGTTATTGAAGCCGTCATGAATAAAGGGTCTAGTGTAGGGTCCTTAAATAAGATTACTTCGATTATCGATGTGTTAGGTAATAACGTTGAAACGAATATGGATTTCAAAGATATGAAGAATCTATACTCAAATTATCGTTCGACTAGAAACAACGTAGACACTTATGAAATGAGCGGCAACGGGCAGATGATTGGGAAGGGATGGTATCTATTAGTGCCAGATTCCGAGATTCAGAAGGTCCATAACATGATTACCGCCATGAATTCTTAATCAACTTATTAAGGCAAATAAAACCCCTCTTTTGCGGAAGAGGGGTTTTTTATGTGTTTAGGAAGTTTTCACCCAGTAAGCTGCTTCATTTTCTGAAGGAGATGGTGGAAATTGTTCTCCTTGCTCTAATTTAATTTCGGTATTATCTGAGTTGTTTCCGTTCACTAGTTTGTCTACTTTATATTTACCAGATTCGGGTGCTTTTTCACCAGTTTTGTACTGTTTGCTAGCCATATGCACATACCTCCGTTATAATAGTAGTTGAAAATTTTAAATATGTTTTTTCTTGATCAGCGGCTGTAGCTCTTAGGAATTGTTGGAACCATTTCCTGAGTTGCGGCCGCCTTTTTGTCCGATTTTCTCATAGAACTTCTTATCGTGTTCTTTAGCGGTTTTGTTACCGCCTTTCTTACCGATCTCTTCGTAAAACTCTTGACCATATTCCTCAGACGTGGTCTCCCCGCCTTTTTGACCAATGTTTTCATAGAAGTCCTGGTCGTGCTCTTGTGCGGTTGTTTCGCCGCCTTTTTGGCCAATCTCTTCATAGAATTCTTGGTCATGTTCTTTGGCAGTGGTCTTACCGCCCTTTTTGCCGATTTCTTCGTAGAATTTCTGGTCATGGTTACGTGCGGTTTTATTGCCGCCTTTCTGACCTGCTTCTTCTCTGCTCATCTTGGTATTGTTGTTACTGTTTTTATTTGCCATTTTAGGTTTCCTCCTTCTTAAAAGATTTAATTAGCTTACAGTCTATTAAATATCTCATTCTCCCCCTTCTTAAACCACTAATTTGTTATTTTTTCTCATTTAATACTATTGTAATATCCCTTTAACATAACGCCATTCTATTGGCGCAGGAAGATTGTATTAAACCGCATTAACTCTTTAATAATAGGTTTAAATTCATATAATCAAGATTCATCGGATTTGGTTTGTTTCAAGTTCTGGTTGGTTATTTATTATTTTAATATAATTTTAATCCTTTTTGATTAATTGGGAATGACAACAAACCAGAGATAAAGAACTTAAAATTTATGGCAGTTCTTACCTATCCTTTATTGCTGTAATTTAATGGGAGGTATATGATAAAGATAATCTATTTAGTTAAGGGGGATTCTCTGATGAGGGAACGAAGAAAGGAACCATTTCGCTATTCGTTTGATGCCCCACTTCAAGGCTATTACAATAAGAAACTTAACCGGCAAGTCGCCGGTCCTTTGCGAGTTGTGGATATGAGTTTAAATGGGATGAGATATACGTGTGAGGCGGATCCGGTTCTTGCGTTGGAGGATGAAGTGTTTGTTTCCTTTATTCTTGATAATGATACGTATACGGCAGAGGGCCGCGTGATTTGGAAGGATATTAATGAAGAATCGATGACTTGCGGCGTTCGCGTGTTTTCTTTTCCTCACCGTCTCGAGGAGCGTTTGTTCGAACTGGTGAAAGAGCGTGAGGATGCTCAAATCATGAAATAATAAGAAAAGCTTGGATGATGAGATCCAAGCTTTTTTGTATGGATTATCCTCTTGCGAGTGCTCCTGCGGACGAAAGCAGTACAGTAGAGGTTCGGTCAGGAATAAGATCGACACTTAAGGTCCCTTCATAAGTCTCTCCGCGACGATCTTTCAGCTGGAGATTAAACGTTTGGTCTTCTTCTTTGAACTTTGTGAAGATATCGATGTTTTCTACATCTACGAGTGTTAGAGTCCAGTTTTCCTCTGGCCCTTGGTCATCAATCAGAAGGTAGCCTTTAGAAAAGGTTACGATCTCATTCCCCATTTGGGCTTGTTTCTCTAATTTAATTTTCAGCATGGTCCAGCCTCCCTCTTTATCCTGTATTCGACGCAGAAGTTAAGTTTCCTTTAACTCGAATCGATTTGTCTAAATAACTGTCTCTATTAAGAATACACTTTAATGCGCACCAGGTAAAAGATGAAGCTGGACAAGAAAGGTAAAGGCTGCCTTATTCACCATGAGATTCAATATGTATTCAAATAAGACGGTTAATATATTTTCGGTGAATTCTGATAATATTTTAGTTATCCGATCAGCAGTTGAACGAAATACAGAAAGAAAAATAGATATTGTTCCTCTTTTTTCACTAAAATTTAAGATTATTGTATGAATTTGCTGTGGCGACGCTTCCATCGAACAACAATCTTCTCTGCTCTCCCATGATATATTCCTTTTTAAAAGGAGGGCTCGTATGGGATTTAATGAATTACTAGATTCCTTGTTTGGAGAGCGAGAAGTCTTTCATATTCTTGAATGCCCGGTTTGTAGTTTCAATGAAATTTACTATGCTGATCCTGTCACGAAGAAGACAACGGGAAGAGCCTGCGAGCAGTGTGGATCCGTACAAGTTTTTGCTTATGATCGTTCCCTCCATGTTTAAGCAATCCTTTTATTGAATCGAAATCGTCACTATGTAGGGTAATGCAGTTCTATCTAAAAGGTGAAGCTCTCTATTATATGGAGTGCTTCACCTTTTTCTAGTATAACTGGCTGGTTACACTATTTCCTATTACCCTCCGACTTGTTTTCTCATATAAGTATATAGTTGATAACCTAGGAAAGCGCCAAACGTATTTAACATAATATCGTCTATATCCGGCATCCTTCCCGGCAGCATAGTCTGGATACATTCCACCGTCAGGGAAAATACCATGCCCATTAAAACTACTTGCCTGGTGGTATTCCTTATAGGAAAGCGTAAGGGAAGTGTAAAGCCCAAGGGTACGAATAAGGCAATGTTCCCTAGGATGTTAATGATAATCGACTGGAAAGGATAGTGCAGAAGGATATACATGATTTCTGCGAACGGGATGATGTTTGGCTTCACTTCTCCCCCGGCTGTAGGATATATTGTAAATCTCATAATGAATAATAAAGATAAGGAATAGATGATGTTAATAAATGTTTTCTGACTCAATGCAAGTCTCCTCTATGTTTCTTCCATTTATTGATATCTATTCATCTTACATTATTTTACTCTAAGAATAAATGAAAGACTTACTAGAAATTTGATCGGGCTATAGAAAGAAATCGATCCGCATGGAAGTAATGAATTAAGGAAGCTTGTCCTCCCTGCATCATTAGCTGAGAGCTTCATTTTAAATAAAAAATCCGAACCCATTCTGTACATGGTTCGGATTTTTTGCTCCTATTCTATTAATTTTTCCGGGTGATTTGCGGATCACTCACTCTCTTCAAAGTTATGGTTTCCTTTTCTCCTTTAAATGTAAGGTTGAATTTTGCTTTCTCTGAGGAGGAAAAGCTGCTGGGAAGTTTGTTTCCATATACGTCCTCGTTCATCCCTCTCATAGTAAATTCTTTAGTAAAGTGTTCTTGCTTCCAGCTAATCGAACCTTCTCTTGCCTTTTGACCATCCTTGCTATCGTAATTCTTATTACTCAAATAGAGCAGGTAATCCCCACCCTCTATCGGCTGCAGCCGGATAAACCAATCCTTATTCTCGCCCGTGAATACCTCTGCTTGATTAGCCGTCTGACTTATTTCTTTAACGAGAGTAGCAAGCTTTAAGCTGACCTCTCGATAGATCGAGTAGTTATACTCAAAGTTCTTCACCGATTTAATATCTGTTACTTGCTCAGACAGATCGCTTAACTCTTGGGAAAGGGAGTCATCCTCTATAAGTGAATTGGCAGCATCTAAATAGGCCCATGTTGGTTTAGCGTCCTCTACTATCTTCGTTTGAGCATAAGAAGTATCCTCTTCCTTATTATCGAAATACGAAGGAAGACTTTCATCAGCAGTTAAAGGATTGATTTCTTCCCCTTCTGGCGTATAAAAAATGGCCGCATGATATAAATAACCGAGCGCCACATTCTTTTTATAGTTGTCTTTTACTTTTACAGTATTGGAAATGACGGCGTTCGAATAAATGGGAGCCACACCTTTAAAATAGGAGGTAGTGTTTTCATTTTTTTCAGGAGTAATGGCGGTCTGTTCTCCGTTATTGAACACAAGCAGATAGACGGTGAAGAGCATGACGAATACGAGCACTGCCGTTAATGGGTAGATCAAATATTTAGAAGCTGTTTTCTTAGGAGTCTTTAAGGCAGGAGCATTTCTCCTTTTCCTCTCCTCGTCCATGTGAAATTCAGGCAGGCGGCTTAAGTCCTTGTCCAGCTTATCTCGCTGTTTCATCCTCCCTCACCCCCTTTTGAGCATGTAATAGATCTCTGAGCTTCGCCTTCGCTCGGTGATAGGTCGTATTTACGATTACTGGGGAGCATTGCAGCACTTCTGCAGTCTCGTCGGCACTCAGTTCTAAGATCCCTCTGCATAGGACTACTTCTCGGTAGGAATGCTTTAAGCTTCCAATGGCTCGATACAGTTCACTTTGCTCCTCTTTCACCAGGACCCGCTGCTCAGGAGTATCGTTATGTTGGACCTCTCCCTGCATTCGAAACCAGCTCTTCACCTTCTGCTTGCGGTAATGATCAATCGACACTCGTCTCGCAATCGCATACAGCCATGTTTTCGGTGAAGACTTGTCCTGGAAAGTGAATGCCTTTCTCCACGCTTTGACAAACACTTCCTGCAGGAGATCATCGACGTCATCGGTGTGATTGAAATAGACAAGGAAGTTAAAGACATCCTGGCTGTATTCTTCATACCATGATTCCAGGTTGCGCTGATCCATGCTCCCTCCTCCTTTTAAGTCTCTTACTCTATTAGACGGATGGAAATGCGGAATCATACAGTTTTTCCCAAAATAATTTCTCGCATACTTAAAAACTTCGCCCGTCGTTTGTCAGGCAAGCGAAGCATCTCTTACGATTGAGCTGCATAATTCGCGGCAACTTTGTTTAAATAATACGAATAGCCTGGTTGCCACTCTTCCAGCATCTGTCTGTGAAAGTTATCCTCCAGGAAAAATTCCGTCTGATTCAAGAAGTCTTTCGGTGTGGCGGGATGACCTTTCTGTTCAAGAAACGATAAATGGTCCTTCACTCGAGAAAATACCTTTGGATCTTTTGCGGTCCTTCCCTCCAGTAAGAAATCAACCATATCGTCATTAAAGGCTTTTGCTTCCCGCGCCGATTCATTCATAGATTCTACATCTATGGTTTGATTCGTTAAGTCGACATCGTATTCTTTCTTCAAATAATCGTTCTGTTCTTTCAGAGCTTCTTTCCATTCCTCTTCCGTTTCAAATCCTTGGAACATCGATTCTACTTCTAACTCCTCTCCTGTGGTCTCACTATGAATGGAAGATCTAATCGTCTGGATCAGCCCTTGGAGCCGATCCACCTTTTGTTCTAATAGATTCTGTTGCTGTTGCAAGGTTTCTTCACGGTCTACCTCCCCATCGAGCAACTGTTTAATTTCTTTGAGCGGAAAATCGAGTTCTTTATAAAATAGGATATGCTGCAGACGCTCCAGCTCGTTTCTCCCGTATAATCGGTACCCCGCTTCCGTTGTCTGCTCTGGAACCAAAAGACCTATCTTGTGATAGTGGTGCAATGCCTTTACCGTCGTATGCGTCAGCTTAGCCACTTGTTGAACCGTGTACATATGATTTCCTCCTTTCTATGACCTTTATGCTAAAGGCTCCTGTAAGGGAAGAGTCAATTGATTTTTAAACTTTTTATTGTGATGATCACGGCAGGATCAGCCACAGAATGAATAAAATAATTGGAAAGACTATTGTTGAGATTTTGAGTGTTGGTATAGGATTTACAAACAAATGCCGGATATACAAAGGAATGCCCAGCGTTATCACATCAAACAAAGCCCATCCCATCGACTTTTTATAATTTTTCATCTCTCTCCACTCCTTTTGGAATCTCTATTGATAAAACTAGCGGCCAATCATTGAAAATTGGAAACTAGTGAGTCAGACTGATGGTAAATGAACGTTGGAGGGATCTTAATGAACGGAAAAATTGATAAAATCGCTGCCTATGGAATTTTTCCCTTACTCGTCATCATCTTCATACTTACTTCTTTAACTTCGCCCAAAGGCAGCCATAACCCTACCACTCCCATCTTAATTATGGTCGGTTTACTTACCCTCATCATCTTAGACGTCATCACCTTCAAAAATAAACATTTCATAACAGGCATCCTTTCTTCTATGATAACGATTCTTCTCCTCATCTGGTTTGCTCTATAAAGGTTCCCTCCGCTAAAAGCAGGAGATTACGAGATTCTAGGGAATACCTTATATAGGACAAGTAAAGGGGGCGTTTTTTTATGATGAAACGATACGCTTGGATGGCTGAACGAGGAGAAAATCTAACGTAGAGGAGTTTTTTTATTGAAGCAAGCTTTATTAGTGATTGATGCCCAGCAGGAATTGATCGACGGGAATGACCAGGAGCCGAGTGTGTACCATAAAGAGGAACTGATCCAGAACATTAATCAATGCGTTGAAAAAGCCTATGCGCTTGGCCACCCTGTTGTTTTTATCCGTGATGTCTGTGTTTCTAATGGGGAAGGAGATGGATTTCAAGTTCATCATGGCATTGAGGTGCCTCTGGACGCGCAAATTTTTGATAAAGAGGGGACGAATTCGTTCTATCAAACGCCGCTGTTAGGGTGGCTGAAGGATCACGAGATTGAACATGTGGTGATCACAGGATGCAAAACGGATTACTGCGTGGATACGGCTGTCCGGGCAGCGACCGTCAACGGGTTTGACGTGACGCTGGTAGCGGATGGACATGGAACGACTGACAACTCGGTTCTATCTGCCGAGCAGATTATCCAGCATCATAATGAGATTCTGCACGGCTTTGATAATGTGGAGCACTTTTCCATGGTGAGAAAATCAGCAGAGGATCTGTTTTCGCCGCTTCATGATACCTATCGATAATTTCAAAGAGGAACTCCCCCGCCGGGAAGTTCCTCTTTTTTTCTGCTTAATGATTAATTGCATCGACAAACGCCTGGGCTTGTTTCTTCGAATAGTCTCCGGCAATTTCTAAGCGGTGACTATTGATGACCTGCTCGATGTGCGGCGACGCCACTAATTGGTCATCGACGTACACATGCAGATCTTCATCCACATGGTTTTCCGTCATCTGCTTGGAAGTGCCGTCCCCTTTGTAGGTCAGCTCGATGCGCCAGTCGCCTTGTTTGCTTTGGTTCAGATCGGCATGGGCAAAGTCCGCTTCAGTCGCGAGTACTTCTCCCTGATCGTCTTTAATAGAGACAGGACTGGACGCGCTTCCCGGTTGCTGCTGGCAGCCCATTAGGATGATCATGGTCATCATGACACTAATGAATACCTTCAAGTTATCCCTCCTTTGCTATTGGAATCCTTGGGGGAAGCGCTGATGTCCAGTGGTTATAATTGGATTTTTTTGTTAATCATAGCGTAACATACTTAGAGTTTCATGTGAAAAGGAGCTCGTGGCCTGCCCAGTAGAGGATATCAATGCAATTCAGGTTATATCGATTGAAATTGGGAATATATCATCGGAAAAATGCAAGATATCGTCGAAGATCCAAATGAAATCACTCAATACTCGGTTGATATCAACGAATCAGCCTGCCACCCTCTGATCAACCCTTCGTATGCTCAAGAAACCATTCATATAATTTTGGATTTCTGTAGGTTTCCGTCCAGGAATCATGCCCCACTCCCTCATACACGGTAAAGCGGACGCCCCGGCCCTGTTTCTCTATCGCTTTTACCATATCTATAGAATGCTGAATCGAAACGATATCGTCTTGATCGCCGTGGAAGACCCACGTCGGGATGTTCTTGAGCGATTCGGCCATCTGGACTTCTCCTCGGCCGCATACCGGAGCGATTGCGGCGAAGGTTTGCGGCGTTTTCGCGGCCAAATGCCACGTGCCATGCCCACCCAAGCTTAAACCGGTTAAGTACATACGTGAGGGATCCACGTGATAGCTGGACTGAATTTCGTCTAATAAACGCGTTAACACGTCTAACTCGTTGGTCCAACGGGAATCCTCCGGGCATTGAGGAGAGACTATAATAAAGGGAAACTCTCCCCCTGCTTCAATTTCTTTAGGAAGTCCCTCTAATTTCACGCGGTCTACATCCGAACCTCGCTCCCCGCTGCCATGTAAGAACAGGATCAGCGGCCACTGCTCCTGACTGCTTGGCTCGTAGTTCTTCGGCAGGTGCAGCAGATATTGGAGAGGATCTTCCCCCGTATTTTGTCGTTCCAGCTTACAGTGCTTCTGCATATTGCCTTCCTCCTATCCATTGGGTCTCAGATGAATACGGTTACATGCTGATTCTACCTTCATCCTACCATAATCACCCATTCGCATATAAAAAAGAAGCTCTCCACTTCAGGGAGAGCTTCAAACCGATGGGATGAATGGTTTTACTTTGCCGTTGCTTTCTTCGATGGTTTCGATTCATTCCCGTCCTTGTCGACCGAAGTGACGTAGTACGTGTACTCGGAAGCGTCCGGATCGGTATAGTTTTTCCGTTCATAGGAAGAGACGCTGGCGACTTTATCAAAATCTTTGCCGTCTTTGCTGCGGTAGACACGGTAGCCGAGCACCTTCTCGTCGCGGACCGCGTGCCAGGTGACAAAGGTTCCGTTTACTTCCACATGGTCCGGCGCTTGCAGCTGTGCTTTTTCCTGCTTCGGCTGTTCCTTCTGTTTCGCCTGTTGTTTATCGATTTTCGGTTCTTTCAGCTCGGTAAACACAACCAGCCGCTCCAGATGGTTATCGGTCTTGTGATCGAATGTGCCGGTGCAGGTGATTAAGTTCAGGCGCTTCTTATCGGTCGTGCCGAAGATCTCTTTGATCGGCGCATTATCGAACGGATAGCTTTCTAGCGCTTTGACCACGTAGGTAAGCTTTTTGCCATCCTTGCCGGTCACGTGAACTTCATCGCCTTTTTTAAGATTTTTGAGATAAAAGAAGACGGCAGGACCTTCGTAGCTGTCGACGTGGCCGGCGATAACGGCGTTCCCGGTGTTGCCCGGTTTCGTGCCGGGCTCAAACCAGCCGACGGTGACCGTACTGTCCGGCACGCCCATCTGCCCTTTATCATTAATGCCGACTTTCTTGACGTCGGTATCGACTTTAATCGCCGGAATCTTGATATGAACCGGAATGATGCCGTGATCATTTTCCTTATTCGGCTGAGAGGTATCGACTTTCGAGGAGTTCAAATCCTCCGATTTATTGATCACCGTGAACTCGCGGTCGAGCTCGTTCTCCTTCTTCTCGGCATCTTTGTTCTGTTTCAGCTGCTCCTCAGGACTGTTTAAATAGTCGGAGTCCTGCTTGCCGGAGACGTGCTCTACCTGCGAATCGCCGTTGAGGAGCTTCGCGAACACGTCATTCTGGTAGGCGAGCAGCACCAGAAACACGATGCCGACGATCGTAAAGTAAATTTTCCATTTCATTGCCCATCACCTTTTCTCTCATTGATATGAAAGTTTCTATTTATTTGCGGGTTTGCGGATCTATTTGCGATCATGCTGTTTTATTTGCGCTGTTCCAGATATATTTGCGGAAAAACAGATATATTGGCGAGTTTGCCGTTTTATTTGCAAATGAGCTTCACCGTGCTGGTGGTGGGACAGTGGTTCCTGTCCCCATGTCCCACTACAGAAAAAGAGAGAGGCGGATAACCCCTCTCTCTTCCCATTTCTTCTAAGGGGAAACTTAGTGTTGTTTTCTTGTTGCGAGTGCGCCGCCTGAAAGCAGTACCAGAGCACCAAAGGTTACCCAGATCCAGGTGGACACGTTGTTGTCGGTTCCACCGAGACCGGTGTCTGGCATTTCAGATGGCATCATTGTGTATTCTTCCGGCATTTGCTTCACGATGGCTTCGCCGAGCATTTCACCGACGCCAAACATGTAAGCAAAGCCTTTATCAAACGATTCGTACGTGGCTTGATAGTCGCCGTCCACGTAGTTATCATACGTCGTTAGGACGCTGTCTTCATGCTTCCAGATGGCTTGCTGAGCTGCCTCTTGCTTCAGGTTGCCATTGGTTGCTTTAGATAGGAAAGTACCGAATTCTTTGGAGAAATCTTTCAAGCGCTGCTCAGCTTGGTCTCTCACATCGGCCTTATCCTGAAGGGTTCCTGCTACAACCTGGGATTGTGCGTCCAGGTGGTCTTGCTGCCAAATTTTCTCGAATTGGTCGGCTGCTTCTTGTCCATAAATAGACTTCACAGCTGCTTTGAAGTCAGCAGTATGCTGATCTTCTGCCCATGTAACAAAATCAAAATCTTTCGCCTGGTCAAAGCCTTTTTGCATTTCCAAAGTGGCAAGCGCAAAGTGTTCAGATCCAAGGCTGTTTAATGTAGAACGCAGATCAGCGGCTTTCGTATCCACCATCGTGTTATCGAATTTGTCTGGCATTTGTGTCACGATTGCTCCGGATA
Organism: Halobacillus rhizosphaerae; assembly: GCF_046719735.1. Lineage (NCBI taxonomy): Bacteria > Bacillati > Bacillota > Bacilli > Caryophanales > Bacillaceae > Halobacillus > Halobacillus rhizosphaerae. Next base: position 16,646 of record NZ_JAUTWQ010000008.1, on the reverse strand, counting down.
GTGCTTTACCTATGTCGAACATGCGGTGGAAGCCATCGCGGAAAGCTTGATATGCTTTTTTATAGTTACCCTCTGTGTAGTTATAGAAAACATTTTGTACGTCCTGCTCGTGAGCGCGGAGTACTTTCTCTGCCGTATCGGCGGGAAGTTTGCCGTCAGTCGCTTTACTTAGGAAGGTTCCAAGCTCTTTCGGGAATTCCTGCAATAGCTGCTGTTTCGCCTTTTTCTCGGCTTCCTTGTCCCCATTTTTCACTGCCATAGCGAGACCTGGGCTTTCTTCATACTGGGAAGAAAAGATTTTCTCAAATTGCTGGGCGCCTTCTTTTCCGTAAATTGATTCGATCGCTTTCTTCATGTCGTTGGCATTACGTTCAAGCGCTTTGTTCACGGCGTCGGCATCTTTCGCTCCGTCATACGCCTTCGTCATTGCGAGCGTCTGGTAAACGAAGTGGTTGGACAACAATTGGCTGAGGGTCGCTCTCAAGTCGGCCGCCGGTGTTTTCGCGGTCGGGCTTGAATTAGAATCGGCCATCGCGATGGATGGGATAAACAGCATGAGCGCCATCATGATGGCAAATACTTTTCTAAAACGTTTCATGTGAGGGTTCTCTCCTTTTAGAGTAGTCGTTTGTGATTTCTTACTCAGCTATCGGGAGAGAACTCGAATTGGATCACTTTTTCTTGAAAAAAAATAAAAAAATCCCATCGGCGGGCTGGAGGGCCCGTCCTGTGGGGATTTACTGGTCGTTTCGATCAAGTCGAATGCTGTTCAATTTTGATGCTGGATCCACTTTCTCCAGCTGGCCATCTTCGGAAAGGGTGTGATCACCGAGGAAATTCAGATCCAGATGATAGTCGTCGAACTGGTACCGGTAAAGGGCGCCGCTTGTTTGTTCATTTGCCACAATCGCATCGGGCTTACCGAATGCCTGAATTACGTCTTCCGGCTGAATAGCGGACGGCTTCGGACTAAACCACTCGATGCTCGCGAGCTTGCCGGCTGCCGGGTTGTCCTCGGAAGTATCAAGCAGAAGGTTGCCGTAACGCTCGGCGGGTCCTTCTAAATAAATTTCTTCATCAGGCTCCCCGTACTGCACCTGCACTTTCTCCCACGGCTCCCCAATCGCTAACTTTGTAGAATGAAATTTCCCTTCGCTGGCCTGCTGGAGCGCTTTTTCATTAAGAAAATCTTCCGGCGAAAATTGCTGCAGGCTGGCAGGGGCGTCTGCTTTCTTTTCCGTTTCTGTGTCCTCTATCAACTCGCGTTTGTCGCCGAGTTTCGTCACCTGCTGCTTCGATATCTGCGTGCCGAATCCTAACGAGCTTCCACAGGCGGATAAGAGGAAGGCCGTCATCGGAAGAGCTATGTATAACAGTTTCTTCATAGGCTGAACCTCCATTTTCTTGAAATGATCTCTACTTATTAGACGGATTTTATCTTGATAAGTTTCATTTTTTGCCAATTTTTCTTGGAAGGCAGATCGAAAGTATTCTTCCCATTGAGAGACAAAATAAAACCCCGCCCCGATGGAAGTCCTGAGGAACAGGTCTTTCGAGCGGAAATATATCCAATGATTGTTAATGGAGGTCGGGACATGCATACTATAAGTAGTGAGGAAACATACCGGACCAAGGAGAGATAGTATGAGTTCGACTTTAGTTATGAAAGTTTGGAAACCTATGGAGGAAATATCCGGAGAACTCGATAAAGTGGAAGTAAGAGATGGCGCTGAAGGATTAATCATAATAGTGGAAAATGAAACCAGGGAGTTCATCATTAAGTATCAAAAAGAAGCTTTTAATAATTTTGTATTGGCGTTTAGATCAACTTCGGAGATGAAAAGCAGCTATCTAGGTAACGCTGCTCGAAAAGCTCGAATAGATTTTTTTGGTTCGGCGGAACAACCCTGGTCGCTTTATAAAATGGAAAGCTCTGATTTCATTAAATGGTTCGACCAGTTATCTGGCCCAGGCAGTGATATTTTTGACATAGAGCATCAGCTTATCATTACATCCGAAACTACATATGAAATACTCAGTACTTATGAGCCGGTTATTACTGTGAAAAACAAATAGCTTATCTTTCTGTGCCGCTGAGTATGAAAAAAAGGTAGAAGTTCACCTTCATTTAGGTGGCTTCTACCTTTTTGTATTGTGAATCCTCCGTTAGTGCCTTTTAAGCGACCGCGAGTTGGCGAAAGTTTTGGCTTGTTGTGGAGATATCAACGGAAATCCCGATATATCGGCGAAAAACAGAATATATCGACGAAAATGAAAATATATCAACTCAATCAATCTTTTATCAACGAAACAAGAAATATATCAACAAAACCACTTATTCATCCACTCCCCGTCGGAAGAACGAAGTAATTTTGTTCGATAGGTCATCAAAATACGTATACACGACCGGAATCAGCACGAGTGTGAAGATGCTCGAGACGGTCAGGCCGAAGATGATCGTGATCGCGAGCGGCTGCTGGGCTTCGGCGCCGCGTCCGATGCCGATTGCGAGCGGCACCATGCCGAGCACGGTGGTGAGCGTCGTCATCAGGATCGGCCGCAGCCGGTTCGGTCCCGCTTCTAGTATCGCTTCATAGCGATCGTAGTTTTTCCGTCGCAAAATATTAATATAATCGACGAGGACGATGGCGTTATTGACGACGATCCCGGCGAGCATAATAATCCCGACGAACGCCGGCAGACTGAACGGCAGGCCGGTCACGAATAAGCCGCCGGTAATCCCGATAATCGTCGCTGGCAGCGAGAACATAATGATGAATGGAAACAAGAAGTTCTCAAACTGGATCGCCATCACGGCGTAGACGAGAAAGATCGAGAAGATAAGCGCGAGCGTTAAGTCGCCGAACGCATCCTGCATATCTTCTGCCTGGCCACCAATATCGTAGGAATAGCCGTCCGGAAAGTTCAAGCGGTCGAGCTCTGCTTCCACGTCATCCGTCACACTGCCGAGGTCACGGCCGACGACTTCTGCGTCCACATTAACCTGTGGCTGCTGATCCTCACGCAGCAGCGTCTGCGGTCCTTGCACTTGATCCAGGTCCGCAATGGTGGCAAGCGGGATTAGGCTGCCAGTTGGCGTTTGCACCGACATGCCTTCCAGATCCGATATGGTCTGCCGCTGATCTTTCGGTAAAATCAGCCGCACATCAATTTCGTTGCCTCCGTTTCTGTATCGGGTAGCGATCTGTCCATTAAACGCGAGCTGCACCTGGCTGATCACCTGCTGGTAGCTCAGGCCGTATTGCGCAGCTTTCTCCCGGTTCACATCGATATTCATCTCCGGCCGTCCCTCGTCGGTGGAAGAGGACGGATTGCTGATGCCGTCGACGTCCTTAATCATATACGAAACCTGCCCGGCGAGTTCATCCAGCACTTCGTAATCGCTGCCGTTCAATTTAATTTCAATCGGCGATCCGGAGCTTAAACCGGCGTCCATTTCGCTCACCTGAATATCAGCTCCCGGAATATCGCGCAGATCTTTATCCATTTTCTCCACGGCTTCCTGCGTCGATACATCTCGGTCGCCGGGGTTGACGAGCTGGATCGTGTAGGAAGCAAAGTCCGACGATCCATCGCCGACGCCAAATCCGCCGCCTCCAACCGTTAAGTGCGTAACCTTAATGATATCCTTGAAATCTTCTATTTTTTTCGTCACACGATTGGTGTACTCTTGCGTTTTTTCAATCGCGGTTCCTTCGGGCATGTTCACCGACACTTGGATCTGCCCCTGATCGGACGGCGGGATAAATTCGGTGCCGATCGTCGGGATCAAAGCGACACTGCCGGCGATACACGCGAGCGTAATCGCGATGGTCGTTTTTCTGAATTTCAACACCCAGCGTAGCGCTGAGCGATATGCGTCGTTCACCTTGTCCATAAACCGGTCAAACCAGTAGCGGCGCCCGTTGTTCTTCAACGCCTTCGTTAAAAGTTTAGAAGACAGCATCGGAATTAACGTAACCGATACGGCGAGCGAAGCGATCAGCGCAAACGATATGGTTAAAGCGAGCGGCGTAAACAACTGCGAAGCGATTCCATTGGTGAAAATGATCGGCAGGAATACAACTAGCGTGGTCGTCGCCGAGGCAATCACGGCCGGAGCCAGCTCGGACGCCCCTAATTTCGCCGACTCCACCATCGAATAGCCTTGCTCACGGTAGATGACGATATTTTCTAAAATAACGATCGAACTGTCGACCATCATCCCGATGCCGAGCGCGAGTCCGCCCATCGTTAGCACGTTCAGCGTTTCTCCGGTGAAATACATTAATGTAAAAGTAGAAATAATCGCAATCGGAATTGACAGTCCAATGACGATCGTCGCGCGGACACTTTTTAAAAACAGCAGCAGCACGAGCACGGAAAAGATTCCGCCGATGATGATGTTCCAGAATACCGTGTTTATTGATATTTTAATAAATTCCGACGTATCGAGTACGGTGTTCATGCTGACGCCTTTAGGCAGTTCTTTGTATTCGTCCATGGCGTCACTGATATTGTTCGCGGTCTGCACGGTGTTGGCGTCATTCTTTTTCAAAAACGACAGCACAACGGCGGGCGAGCCGTCGACTTCGGAAATCGTATTCGAGGTGCGGTATGTTTCTTTGACCTTGGCAATCTGGTCAAGCGTGACGCGAGCGCCGCTCTCTGACTGCAGGATGGTATTCTTAATATCCTCAACGGAAGAATAATCGCCATCAATGCGAATTTGTAAATCCTTCTGGCCTTTATTAATCGCCCCTGCTGACGCCGACTGGTTCGAAGCGTTCAGGGTCTGCACGACGGTTTGCGAGTTCAAGCCATACTCAGCCATTTTCGCCTGATTGATCTGAACTTGCACTTCCCGCTTCTTGCCGCCCTCAACGGTGACAGAAGCGACGCCTTCCTGCCTTTCAAAATAAGGAACGAGCCGGTTTTCGGCGATTTGCTGCAGTTTCTCCGGCGTATCGCCCGACAATCCGATCGTCATAATCGGCAGCTGCTGCGGATCAAAGCGCAGCACTTTAGGGTCTCCCGCGCCTTCCGGAAGCACCCCGCCGATCTGGTCAATATTTTCTCTCACCTGGAGAAGCGTGCTGTCAAGATCCACGCCGTTATTGAACTGCAGCAGTACGAGGGAAGATCCCGCTTGCGATTGCGACTGGAGCACTTTCAAGTTTTCAATCGTGCTGACCGAGGATTCCACCGGCCGGCTGACGAGTTTCTCGACTTCCTGCGGCGCCGCTCCTTCATAACTGGTGGAGACGACGGCAAGCGGTAAATCAATTTTCGGATACAAATCGAGCGTTAAGTTTTTGAGTGAAACGAAGCCGAGAGCAAGAATGGCAGCGACAACCATGATCACTCCAACCGGCCGTTTAACCGAGAGATTAACGAGTTTCAATTAAGCTTCCTCTTTCATAACGCTGACTTTGCCACCGTCCGTGAGCGTCAGCTGTCCGCTCGTAATCACTTGATCCTTCGTCGTGATATCGCCGGTAATCGCCGTCCGGTCCGTCTGCGATTCTTCCACTTTGACAGTGACCTTTACCGCCTTCTCATCCACGACTTTATATACATAAGGCTTGTCGCCGTCTTCGATCACGGCATCCGTCGGGACAATCAAGGTATCCTTCACAACCGTTTCAGGCAAAAGAAACGTCGCCATCATGCCTGGTTTTACTTTTTCATCTTTATTGTCTACGGTCGCTTCTACAGGATAGAGCCCGGTATCATCCGGAACAGAAGAAACGTAGGTCACTTCTGATTGCAGGGAATCCTTGAGCGTATCTATGTCGACCTTCATCTTCTTACCTTTTTTGAACAAATGAAGCTGCTCCGGAGTCAGCGAGGCGGTGACGGTCATGGGATTCAAGCCCACAATCGTCGCGAACGGCTGCTGGTTCGTGACATAATCACCTTTGCTGGCCGTAAGAGAGGACACTTCCCCGCTCGACGGCGCGGTAATAACCTGGTTCGAGGTTTGATCTTTCGCCGAATCCAGCTGCACCTGGGCCTGCTGCACTTGGAGCTTAGCCTGTTCTACGCCAACATCCGCTTGATCCAGCTGCTGCTGAGCGGCATCGACTTGCGCTTCGGCCTGAGCGACACTGGAGGAGCCACCGCTTGCTTGTCCGCCTTGCAGCTGCTGATACTGAGCATATGCCTGATCGGCACGGCTTTTCGCCTGTTGGTACAGCACGTCCGGAACCGTTCCTTTGTCCGCCAGCTTCTTCGTTTGCTCTGCCAGTTGCTTCGCCTGCTCATACTGTTCCTTCGCTGCTTTCGCTGCGGCACTCGACTGGCTTGCTTTCGCCTGAACCGCCTGCTTAGCGAGTTTTACCTGCTCCTGGGCATTATCAATACCAGCCTGCGCCTGCTTCTTAGCAATCTGCGCATTCTCCAGCTGCTTCTGCGCCTGCTCAACCGCGAGCTGCTGCAGTTCCACTTGATTGCTGCCATCACCCGGGTCGACCACGGCGATCGTGGCTCCTTCTTTTACCCGATCTCCTTTAGAGACCTTCACGGATGCAAGCTCTCCCGGCACCTTGGAGATCACCGGCGAAGAATCAGCCGTAGTGGCTCGTCCGACAATCTTGCGCTGCACAACAAAATCCCCCTTCGTAATCGGCGACGTTTCGACGGGGGTAATTCTCTCCTTCGGTTTTTCAGCAGCATCATTACTCGAACAGGCAGCGAGGACCATTAATAGGAAGACAAAGGTGACGATTCGTTTCATGTAAATACTTCCTCTCCTTACTCTCGTAAACGGTTTCTTTTTATAGTGTGTGAGTACGGCATTCTCCCTACTCATTCCGTTCAGCTGGAATATCTGACCAACTCGTCATAATTATGAATAATGTTACTAAATAGCGAATCGGATTGCAACTTAGGGAATGCTGTCTAACGTGACAAAAATGTGAAGATTTAAAGTATAAAATAAGAGGGTTTCGTTTACTTAGAAAAGTATAAAAGTTTTCCGGGAATAGGCTCGCTTTCCGTGGGCGTACGGTGAGTCTCCTCGGTCGTTCCTCCCTGTGGGGCCTCACCCTGTACTCTTCTCCCACAGGAGTCTCCCCAATTCCCGGAAACTTTTCTTCTAAATGGATAAAACGAAACCGATTTTTTCTGCTTTAAAAAGAATGGAAGCAAAATAAAAACCACCGGTCTGAGTGACCAGTGGTTATGTAAGTTTACGTTAATGAATAATGTTTCCGAGCTGACAGACCATAAGATCCAGTTTCTTCACTCTCGGCAGGTGGTAATCGCGGAATCGTTCATCAAAATGCTTGAACATAGGTTCCATCGCTTCATCTTCTAGCAGTTCATTGTATGAGTTGAAGATATGTCGATATTGATCAATGTAGCGTCTCATCTTTTTCTCGAATCCGGAAAGATGGTAGGTCGATGAGAAGTCAAACGCCTTAGCAATATCGCTATCGTAAGTTGGAAACTCTGGATTGATCGTATGAAGCATCGCTGCCGCTAGCGGAAATTGCATCGTTGGGTTTCCTTTGTGATTCTTAATTTCATAAAGCTCTTTCGTAATTTGCACAATGTTCGGCCGTTCATTAGATCGCTGTTCTTCCATCATTTTAAAATACTGGGATTCAAACTCCCGGGTTAGACTCGGATTGTCTAAACGGAAGAAGTAGCGATATACGAATTTGTATAGTGTGTCGTCTGGTACATACGTATCTTGAAAAGCCTCATGCAAGTGGTCGTAAACTTCCACTTTTTCACGGGAAATTTTGTTGACCACTTTCTCCTGGTCTTCAAATAATAGCTTTTTCAAGTCAGTAGCCGTTCTATATTTCATGAATTATCACCCCTATTGCCCTATTCCACTTAAAACAAACATAAAAACCTATTTTTACCTATAAAGCACATTTATCTTCTATCTTTTATTGTACAGAAGCTGGTGTTTTAGCACAATAACATTTATGTAATCGCTACGTCAGTCCTGCGACTTTTTCAATTTTGTCTGTTTTAAAGGGACTAGGACGGGCCATCCGTACGTTTGTGTGCACGTCCAAACAAGTAAGATCCTGCGAGCAATTTTATATTTGAAAAAGAAATCCGATATAAAATATAAGGAAGGAGTGTGGAAATGGATATTGCAGCACTTTCAATGGCCATGAGCACCACCCAACTGAAACAGCAATCCAGCCTCGCCGTCATGGATAAGGCCATGCACAATGCGGAGTCGGACGGCAACCAGGTCGTCGAGATGATTGAGAAATCAATTCCTCACCCCAATCTGGGCAGCCAAGTCGATCTTAAAGGGTAAACGAGCGAAGGGCAGTGGTTAGCAGCCGCTGCCCCACTCTTTTTCACAAAGGATGAGAGCCATTGAACCGGAGAGATTTTTCAAGAAGACTTGCGATTGCAGGAATGAGTTCATTTTTTATCGGAATGAGCATCATGCTGCTTGAGTTTCTTTCATTTCTTCATTTCCTTGTCCCCGTGCTCGTCATGGGAGGGGTCTGTCTCATGATTATCGCCAGCTTTATCGGTTACAAAAATGAAAAAAGCCGCTAAAGTGAGCGGCTTTTCGCAGGCAGACATTACCCATTGCGGTCTTCTTTATTGTTCATCGTATCTTCATTCGTGCCATCGTATTTAGAACCATCTGTATCCTGATAATTGTCATCGTTCTGATCGCCTTTTTTCACGCGGTCTTTATTATACGTGTTGTCATTCATGTTGTTGTTTCTGTAGTCATCATTTTTATTCAGGTCGTTTCGGTCCATATTGTTGTTATCGTAATTGTCGTAATTCATATTTTGATCTTCATTGTAGTTCACTTTTCTAGGATTATCGAAATTGTCCTGATTATTTCCATTAGTCGCACACGCTTGAAGTACAGATAAAGTTAGACCAGCAATCATTAATTTAAGTAAAATTCCTTTCATCATCGTTTCCTCCTTTAATTTGGTTGTTACCGGTTGTAGTATGCCCGGAGGAAAACGGAATATAATATGTAAAAATTTCTATCTGCTGGTTGTGCTGCGGCAATCGGATGATTTAGTGCTTCTATTGCCTTTAAATGTGGATCTATCCTATTTACAGGGTTCTACCGCATCATCCGAAGTGGTCTATCGCACATTTTGACGGCTGTATCGCTCCATTCTTCTCGGGAGCCTCTATCGCTTCATCCCTGGAGGGCTATCGCACACTCTGACAGCTGTATCACACCTAAACCTGGCTATCACTCATCACCGCACCTCTATCGCTCCTATCTGCCATTTTATCGACTCAAAAATGAATTCTATCCATCCTAATTGGCAAACTATCCTTCCTTCAGAGGATTCTATCCAACTTTATGCATTCTATCTCTCCATCCTGACCCCTCTATCTACCCACGATCACCCGCTAACGAGCTGTATCGCTCACGAACCGGCATCTATCGCATCCACCCGCCAATTTTCTTTAAAAAAGCAACCAATCGAAAAAGACTCTAACCGATGAGGAGAGACAAATAGTTTAAAAATGCAAACCATCCCAGAGACGCGATATTCAAACAAAGCACCGCTACAAATAAAATGGAAGTGCGATTTGACCCTTTACGAGTACGAAAAAGAACAGCAACAGAAATACCAATACTAAGCAGGAAAAAAAGTCCAAAGGCAACTTTCGTCCCCACCGAAAATCGAATATGAAACACAAACAAGGTATTCAATAGGTAAAAAACATTGATCCCCAAGGATAGGACAAAAAAGATTGATTTCATTATATTCTCCTTTCTAATCACCTAGATCATAAATGGAAAATTCCTCCTCCACGCTATGTACCCCTCCACTCCACTGTGATAACCGGAAAAGACTAAAACGATCACGTCTTTCTTATCATGAATTTTTAATGACCTATACAAATAAAAAAACCGCCCAAAACTGCGGCGGTTGTACAAATCAACTTTATTTTAGTGCAAACATAATTTCTGCTTCACAAGCAACTTCCCCATCGACACTCGCGACGGCTTTCCCTTTGCCCATCGGCCCTTTAACACGAACAATTTCGACCTCTAGCTTTAGTCGGTCGCCAGGTTTCACTTGGCGCTTAAAGCGGCATTTATCAATTCCTGTGAAGAAAGCTAATTTACCTTGGTTTTCTTCTTTTTTCAGCATGGCAACGGCACCCATTTGGGCCAGCGCTTCGGTGATCAATACGCCAGGCATAACCGGGTAGTCCGGGAAGTGGCCCTGGAAGAAGGGTTCATTGACCGATACGTTCTTGTACCCGACGGCCTTTTCCCCTTCGATGATTTCCTCGACTTGATCAATTAATAAAAATGGATAGCGGTGTGGAATGATTTCTTTAATTTGCTGAATATCTAACATAAAACTAGCTCCCTTCGTACATACTAACTATATTATATAGGTCTCGATGCCTGTCTTCAAAATTATTTGGCGGATTAGGTTTAGGTAGACCTTAAAAAAGGAATTTGTAGAAAGAAATCATTTTATTAATATAGGGTAAAAGGAGGCAAACGACATGCTTTGGACGATCATTATTATTTTACTAGTGCTATGGCTGCTAGGTCTGATCGGTGGTATCGCGGGTGGTTTAATTCACATACTTCTCGTTATCGCTATTATTGTCCTTATTGTTCGACTCGTCAAAGGTGCTTCCGGCAGGTAACCATTCTGCCAGCATTAGACGTTAAATAGATCCACTGTCTATAAAGACAGTGGATTTTTTGTTGTCTTAAAAGAAAAGCGTCCTGATAACCCGGCCCTGCCTATCCAATCACAGAAAAACCCCGGACCATTGCCGAATGGTCCGGGGTTCTGATCATTGTGTTTTATTTACAATATCCCAAATATGCTGCCAGGTCGACCAATCCAAAGCATCTGAAGGATTTCCATCACCGATCACTCCAAATCCAACCATTACACCAATCACAAGGGCAACGACGCTTAAGACTAGGACAATTATGAGACGCAGCCAAATGGGCAGGATGCGGCGGCGCGGCGGTTTATTTTTGCTGCGCTTCGTTTCCTTTTTGGCTTTTGTCTTTTCGACTTTCGGCTTTTGAGCGTTTGTCTCTTGGACATTCGTCTCCTGCACCTCGGTCTGTTTGTCGGCAGCCTTATTGCCTGCTGGTTTTGCCTGGGTGCTTCTCTGTTGTTTTTTTTCTTGTTCTTTTGGTTGTGTCGGCATGGTTACTAACTCCTTACGTTTATCTATCTGAGCTGGTTGACGAGTCCCATCATTTGGTCACTTGTGGAAATGGATCGGGCATTAAATTGATAGGCACGCTGGGCCATCAGCATGTCGGTCATTTCTTTAGAAACGTCGACATTAGAAGCTTCGAGCGTTTGGCTTTGAACCTGGGTGTCTTGTTGAGAAACATTCTCCAGGATTCCTTGTGCTTGTACATTTTCCGGAAGTTGGAAACGGTTACCGCCTGCTGCCTCCAGCATGCGCGGCCGGACCGCCCGGGTAATGCCAAGCTGTCCTTCTACATTCTGCTGATCGCCGCGGGTGACGAGGAGTGCGCCGTCTTCTCGTACAGACAGCCCGTCCATGTCACCGGCAAGGGTGATCGGATTTTCGTCTGCACCGAGAACCGGGCGTCCTTCTGCAGTGGTAAGCATCATTTCGCCATTATTTAAAGGACTCAGGTAGAAGTTTCCTGAACGCGTATACTGCGTTTCCAGGCCATTTTCTCCTTCTGCCTGAATTTTAATTAAATCGTTTTCTCTAAGCAGGGCGACATCTAACTCTCGTCCTGTATTTTGAAGGCTTCCCTGCGATAAGTCAAGGTTTGTGTGAGCGAGCTTAGCGCCGCTCCCCAGCCGAATCCCTGCAGGAGTCTGCCGGCCCTTCTGCACCTCAGGGTCGTCTAGGTTGTCAATCTGTTGATATAACAGGGATGAGAAGTCAGCTTGTCTGCTTTTATAGCCCGTCGTATTCGTATTGGAAAGGTTATTTCCAATTAAATCCAGCTTGTTTTGCAGCTGCCCCATTGTAACGGAAGCCTGAATCATGGAACGGTTGATCAAGGTGTACCACTCCTTATCGTATTCTCGCGATTTCAGTGACGGCTTTTTCCATATTCTGATCATACGCTTTCAATACTCGCTGATTCATTTCAAACGAGCGATATGTATTCATCATTTCAGTCATAGTTTTGGCGGGATCTACGTTCGATCCTTCCAATGCCTTCTGCTGTATTTGAAAATCTGCGGTTGTGCGAGCATTCACTAATGGATCCGCGTCTGCTCCCGGCTGATAGAGGCCATTGCCATCCTTCATCATGTCCGTCGCATTTGCCGTATACGAAATCCCCAGTGGAATCTGCTGGCCGTTCACGTTCAGCTGACCGTCCTCAGAAACAGTAAAGTCCATATTGTCCGTTTGAATCGGGTTTCCCGCATTATTAAGAACATAATACCCCTGGTTCGTCGTCAGAAAACCTTCACCATCCACGGTGAAATTGCCATCTCGCGTAAAGCGCTCTTCTCCCGCTTCATTCTGGACATTGAAAAAAAGGAAGCCATCTTCATCAGGCAGACGGCCATTAATTAAAGCAAGATCGGTCCCTACTCCTGTTTCCCGCACATCTCCTTGAGAAAAGTCAGGAACCGCTTCTTGCATATAAACACCGGTGTTAAGAGATCCCAGGGTCTGCTTGACCGGCAGCTTTGTGCCATGTGACGTTGGAATCGACGCAGAGTCCATTCGTTCCATCAGCATCTCTGGAAAGGCACGCATCACGCCTTGGTCCGCTTTATAGCCAGGCGTGTAAGCATTCGACATATTATTGGATAGTGTTTCCTGCCTGCGCTGATTGGCCATCATGCCGGCTGCAGCCGTATAGAATCCTCTTAACAATGGTATCGCTCCTTTTTAGCCGATTTTATTTTTTGCGACTTTATCGATATTCTCAAGCATGATTCCTGTTCCAGCGGCCACACAGTCCATTGGAGATTCAGCTACCAGCACGGGAACCTTCAGCTCTTCGGCAAGCAGCTGGTCGATACCGTGCAGCAGTGCTCCGCCCCCGGTCATAATCACACCGCGATCGATAATATCAGCAGACAGTTCCGGCGGAGTGCGTTCTAAGACAGATTTCGCTGCCTGCACAATCACCTGAACCGATTCTCGTAACGATTTTTCAATTTCTGTAGAGTTGACCGTAATGGTCCGCGGCAGGCCTGAAACCATATCGCGGCCGCGAATATCAATCTCTTCCTGACGGGAGCCAGGAAATACAGTGGCAATATTCACTTTAATATCTTCCGCTGTCCGCTCACCGATCAGAAGTTTATATTGCTTCTTAATGTATTGCAGAATTTCCTGGTCAAATTTGTCCCCGGCCATTTTGATAGAGGAAGCGGTCACTATATCACCCATAGAAAGAACAGCCACATCGGTTGTTCCGCCGCCTATGTCCACAACCATATTTCCGCTCGGTTGGAAAATATCCATACCCGCGCCAATGGCTGCTACTTTCGGTTCTTCTTCTAGATAAATCTTCTTACCGCCGGATTTCTCCGCCGCTTCTTTAATCGCCTTCTGCTCTACTTTCGTAATATTGGTAGGGCAGCAGATGAGCATGCGGGGCTTAGACAAGAATCCGCGCACGTTCGTCTTCTGGATAAAGTGTCTAAGCATCGCTTCTGTCACGTCAAAATCGGCAATGACGCCGTCTTTCAAAGGACGGATGGCTTCAATATTGCCAGGCGTACGTCCGACCATTCGGCGCGCCTCTTCCCCTACTTCAAGCACCTTACCTGTATTACGATCCATTGCCACGACAGACGGCTCGTTCAAAACAATTCCTTTACCTTTTACATGAATGAGTACATTCGCTGTACCCAGATCAATTCCGATATCCCTTGCAAACATGTCCTGTAGATCCTCCCTATTCATAAGAAAAGCGGAAGCGTCCAGTATTGGGATTCGCCTGGGACAATGGTTCGTCCTGCCAAATACCCCGTCTGATTCAACCCAAAGCAGCCCTAAGAGCCGCTTAAGAACAGACGCTGAAGTTCACCCTTCAGATGATACTTTCTTCCCTCATATTTAGTATCGCGTGTTTATCCGAAAACATTACGCATCTAATACTATATTCTATCACAATTTCCAAAAAATCGTCGGATTTGTGATGAAAAAACTTTCCATTATTCGAGGGATTTTGACATAGAGAGGATCCAATGGCGTTATTGCAAGGATTGCACCGGTTGTTCTTTCATAATTTGAGTCTGATATTTTAGGCGAGTTGCTTCGCCGCCGCGCAAATGCCGAATTTCTTTGTGGTAGTCCAGTATCTCCTTTACCTGTTTTGCAAGCTCTGGATTAATCTCCGGGAGCCGCTCTGTTAAATCCTTATGAACCGTACTTTTCGATACGCCAAATTCCTTGGCGATCACTCTCACCGTCTTCTTTGACTCAATAATGTACTCGCCGATCTTGATGGTCCTCTCTTTGATGTAATCATGCACTCCACTCGCCTCCTGTGATTGACTATCCAAGGGGTCGGCTGAGACAAGTTCTTTGTGTTGCATTGGGCGGATTTTCTCTGATGTTGTTCCTGCTGGATCACCCTGGATGTTACCGAGTGCTCGGTTATCCTCATTGTATTAATAAATGACAGCAGATATGCCACACGATGGCGGTTGGAGTCAGATTCCTGTTTAGACGATACCTGTCCAAATAGAAAATGGGGAAGGAATTCTAGAAGCTTTATTGATAAAAAAAGAAGGCGATCACTTCCTGGGACGGGAAGGTTTATGAGGAGAGCGCTTTTTTCAAACTCAAAAAAGAAGAGTGGAGATATGGAAAAGTTTATCTGATGGGCGGCTGGTTTGCCTCCTCGTGCTGCGCACTCCGGGGTCACACCTATGCCTTCCCCTCGCAGAAATCTTCGTGTATTCTTACGCTGGGATGGCTCCTCTTTCACTTTCTCCTTTGTTCATATTTCGAGTCTTAGGAATAAATGAGTTAAGGATACGTCCCCATCTCCTTTTTAAAACACAAAAAAATGGAGGTAGAAACCTCCATTTTTAAGCTTGGGTGTCAGAAAGGGATGAAGCGCTGTCTTCATCAGAAGACTGTCCATCGTCTGGTGTTTGTTCATCATCGGTTGTTTGACCTTGATTCGCATCTGCATCGGAGCCATCATCACCTGCATCAGGTGCTGCTGGAGCTTCATCGATCCCTTGCTGCTGATCATCCGTTAACGTATTGTCACCTTGATCATCAGCTTGCTGTTCTGTTGTTGCTTCTGGTGCTGCTTTTTCCTGCTCTTCTTGCTTCGCCACGTCTTCTTTAATTTTACTGATTGGCTGTCCGAAGAAACTTTCTGGGTTTACTGGCTGACCTTCGCTGCGAACTTCAAAGTGTACGTGTACACCGCTGTCCTGCCCGAAAGAGCTTGTACCGGCTTTCCCTAAAACATCGCCCTGAATCACTTCAGATCCAGCTTTAACTTGTACATCATCTAAACTAGAATAGACAGTCGTTACATCATCGTCATGAGTAATTTCAACAACATTGCCATACAATGGGTCTTCTTTTACTTCTGTAACGGTTCCTGAAAGAGCTGCAGTTACATCAAATGCACTTCCATCTTCTTTCGTGTAATCGACGCCTTCGCTTTGATAATACTTATTGTTGTATAGGACCAGTGCATTTTCTTGTTGATCTTGGGATGCGTCATAATCATAGAACTTGGTGACAATGGAAGCTGCTTTCGCATCCGCCACAGGCACGCCTAGGTTTTCATTCTGATTCATAACTGCTTGTGAATCGTGTTCATTCATAGACTTCTGAGTGACAACATCATCTTGTACATCGGACTGCGGTTGTTCAGCAATTTTATTCTCCACGTTATTTGAAGATTGCTGATACCAGAACACTCCTACTAGTACTAAAGCGGCAACAGATAAATACAAAGCTGGATACAACCATTTCTTGCGCATTAAGCGTTTGAATTTTAATTTAGTCACGCTTTTCTTTCCATCCTCTCTCATTGTACATCACCTCAAAAATCATTCTGATCAGATTCAGAGAAATATATACATGCAGAGGAAAAAATTTCTTTTAAATTGATTAGCTTTGTTCATAGAAACGGCAGTCATATAGGCTGCAGCTGGCGTCTATCTAGCAATTACGGCGGCTGAATGGTATTTCATTTTATTAGGTCAAGTGCAGCAAAAGTGATCGAAGTTCCACTGGGCATAAGGAGAAACCTGTATGGTACTCAGTGGAATCTATATGGTTATTAACTTGAATGGATTTCGAGACTTTAGCTTAGATTTTAGGGACTGCGGGGAACTACTCGCTTTCCGCAGGCGCGCGATGAGCCTCCTCAAGCAAAGCTTTCCGGGGTCTCATCCTGCACTCTTCTCCTGCAGGAGTCTCCTAGTTCCCCTCCGCCCTTTGCTCTATGTTGTTGTTAACCTTTGCATCGAAAGCATGGGGGGAATCCCGTTGTTCTACGTTCTTGTAAATACTGAATTCGTTTCCTCAACGACATATCCGTATAGAGGGAAAGAAGATTTTTAGTTCTTACATGCCCAATTGATATTTCCGTTCTACTAATCAAAAGTAAGGAGGGCAGGGAAATTGCGAGACTCCTATGGGAGGCACAGGACATGGTGAGATCCCACAGGGCTTGAAGTGACCCCTTATAT